>PMTL01000140.1 GCA_003168075.1 Acidimicrobiaceae bacterium | reverse complement strand
AGGGCCTTCTTCGCGTCCATCATTCCCACACCAGTGGCCTGGCGCAGCGACATTACGTCCTTAGCGGTGAAAGACACCTTGACATCTCCTCTTGTGTTCGGGATTACTACTTAAGCGGTGGCGGTGGCCGTAACGACGTCGGCGACGGGAGCGGCCGGGGTGGCCGTGGCGTCGACCGGAGCCGCTGTATTGGCCGTTGCGGCGACGGGAGCGACTGGGGCCGCAATTACGTCGGCCGGAGCGGCCGGGGTGNNCGAATGAAGCGGCCTTCGGTCACGGCGTCGGCGATCAGGCGGCACAGTAGCGCGCCGGAGCGAATCGCGTCGTCGTTACCGGGAATCACGTAGTCGATCACGTCGGGGTCGCAATTGGTGTCCACCACGGCGACAACCGGCAGGCCCAACTTGCGGGCCTCGGTCACGGCGATGTGCTCTTTCTTCGTATCGATCACGAAGATGGCATCGGGCACGCGGTCGAGGTTGGCGATGCCGCTCAAGTTGCGGTCGAGCTTCTCGAGCTCACGGCTGTGACGTAGTGCCTCGCGCTTGGGCATTCCCTCGAAGTCACCAGCCCGCTGCATGCCGCGCAGTTCCATCATGCGCTTGACACGACCGGCCACGGTGGAGAAGTTGGTGAGCATGCCGCCCAGCCAGCGCTGGTTAACGAAGGGCATGCCACAGGCGTTGGCGTAGTCCGCGATGGGACCCTGAGTCTGCTTCTTGGTTCCGACGAAGAGGATGATGCCGCCTTCGGCTACGAGATCACGCACGTAGGCGTAACTTTGCTCAATACCCGCGAGGGTCTTGCGCAAATCGATCAGGTAGATGCCGTTGCGCTCTCCGAGGATGAAGCGACGCATCTTGGGATTCCAACGACGGGTCTGGTGCCCGAAGTGGACACCGGAGTCGAGAAGTTCTTGCAAAGTGACGAGGGCCACGAAAATTTCCTTCCGTTCGGTTAGTCAACCCCGTGGTGCACCCCGAAGAGCGACCGTACGAAACCACGTGGTGTGTCAGCACTCTCTCACTCTGAGAGAGCCAAACCAGTGTAGTCGCTCCGGACTGGACCCCCCAGTTCCGCCGTGGGGTTCAGCCCCGGGGATGAGTCGCGCGGTGTATGTTCTGCAGTCGTGATTTTGAGACGTGGGTGTAGAGCTGGGTCGTCGTCAGGCTCTCGTGACCGAGCAATTCTTGGACCACGCGTAGGTCGGCCCCTCCCTCGAGGAGATGCGTCGCGTAGGTGTGGCGCAGGGCGTGAGGGTGCACGTGCCCCAGGGCCAGACGCTTGTCGAGGATGCGGCGCACGTCGCGCGGTCCCAGTCGCGCGCCGCGGCGATTGACGAACAGCGCCTCGCGCGGCGACTCCGCGGTGAGGACCTCACGGCGCGAGGCCGTCCACCGATCGATCGCCGCCCAGCCGGCGCGGTGCAGGGGAACGATGCGTTCCTTGCGCCCCTTGCCAAGTACCCGCAACAATCCCTGACGTTCATCGAGGCTGCTTTGATCGAGCCCGCAGAGCTCGCTCACGCGCAGTCCCGCCCCGTAGAGCACCTCGCACACCGCCTGGTCGCGACGGGCCCAGGGATCGTCGCCCCAATCGCTCTCGAGGAGAACGTCGAGCTGTTCGCGCCCGACGATCTCGGGCAACTTCGAATTCGGGCGCGGCGCCGAAATCCGAGCGGCGGGACTGGCGTCGACGTAGCCCCGTTCGAGCGCCCACGAGAAGTAACGCCGCAGCGACGCTCGCCGACGCGAGATGGACGAACGCTCGTCGCCCTCACGATTCATGCTGGCCAGGTACTCGCGCAGGGTGCGCCGAGTGACCTCGCGCGGCGAGGACACCCCCTGGGAGCACGACCACACGAGGAATCGAGTGACGTCGCCGCGATACGCGCGCAACGTCGCGGGTGAACGGTCCAGCGCGCGCAGCGTCGCGCAGAAGTCATCGAGTCCCCAGACTTCGTACTCGTCGCGAGTGACGGCGTTCGTGCCCACATCTCTCAGGCTAGTGAGCGCGGCCAGGCAAAGCCGGACTCTCAGTAGTGTGGAGTTTGAGGCAAGGGGGCCCCATGTCGCGCATCTTGATTGTCGAAGACGACGAACACATCCGCACCGCTCTGCGCTTGATGTTCCGCGGCGAGGGCTATGAAGTTGACGACGCCTCCAACGGCGAGGACGGTGTGGCGCTCTTCGAGAAGCGCAACGCCGACGTGGCCATCGTGGACATCATGCTGCCCGCGATGTCCGGTTTTGATACCTGCGTCGCGATTCGCTCACGCAGTGACATTCCCATCGTTATCGTGTCGGCGCGTGACGACACTACCGACGTCGTGCACGGGCTTGAATCCGGCGCCGACGACTACGTCACGAAACCGTTCGTACCCTTAGAACTCCTGGCCCGAGTGCGCGCGCACCTGCGACGGCGCCCCGACGCCGCGGCGCGAGCCTTTCACATTGGAGAATTGCACGTCATCCCCGACGAGGGAGTCGTGCGCCAAGCCGACGGATCAGAATTACACCTCACCTCAACCGAATTCCGTCTCTTGGTGGACCTGGCGAAAGTGAATGGCAAGGTGCTGTCGCGCGAGGACCTCCTCGAGCGGGTGTGGGGTTACGACTACTTCGGCGATAGCCGACTAGTCGACGTCCACGTTCGTCGACTGCGGATGAAGATTGAGCCCGATCCCGCGGTTCCGGTGCACCTCTTGACCGTGCGCGGTGCGGGGTACAAGTTGGTGCTCTAATGCGGCGTCGTAGTTTACGTCTGCGCCTGGTGTTGATCTTCGGTCTCGGCACCCTATTGCTCAGTGGCTTGCTGGGCACTCTGACGTACTTCGGCGTGCGCGACGTCCTCATCACCCAACAACAACAGACCGATCTCCAACAGAGTTACGTCAACGCGGCCCTGATCCGCAATACCCTCTACACCGCGCCACTCACCCTCGCCAGCGAGGTCGTTTCCATCCAGCAGTCGGCCGACTCGACTCTGCTGCTCAACATTGATGGCCAATGGCAGACCATCAACCAACAGATTCCCTTCGTCGATATCTCCGCCGCAGCCATGACGGCCACCCAACATGGTCACGTCACCACCGAGACCCGCATCGTGCAGTCTGACCTCGACTACGTGGTGGGCATTCCAATGCCCGCGGTGCAGACCGAGGTCTTTGAGGTGTGGCAGCTCGACGGCCTCGAGAACAACATGCGTGTTCTACTGCTCATCATCGGCTCGGCCGCACTCTTTACTACGATTCTCGGCGCGTCGGGCGGCGTCTGGGCCTCGCGACGCACGCTTCGCCCGCTCGTGGTCGTTTCCGAAACCGCGGCCAAGATCGCGGGGGGTGACTTCGAGACCCGCCTGCCCACCACCCACGCCGGTTCCGAAGTTGAGCAGCTCACCGAGTCCTTTAACGCCATGGTCAACCAACTCGTCACCAAGCTTGAACGCGACGCACGTTTCGCCAGCGACGTGAGCCACGAGCTGCGCTCGCCCTTGACGACCTTGGCGATGTCAGCGTCGATCCTCGAACAGCACCGCGAGGAACTCGCCCCGGCCGCTCAGGAGAGCCTGACTCTGCTGAGCGCCGAAATTCTCGTATTCCAAGGACTCGTTGAAGACCTCATCGAGCTCTCACGATCCGACGCGGGGGCCAACTCGCTCATCTTCGAAGTGATCCCCATCGCCGAGCTGACCCGCCAGGCCGTACGCTCAGTCACCCGACGCCTCGGAGGTGGCCAGCCCCTCGTGGAGGTCGAACCCGACCTCGAGACCGCACGGGTACTCGTCGACCGGCGTCGCTTCGAACGTATCATCGCCAATCTCATGGACAACGCGCAGTTCTACGCCGGCGGCACGGTCGCCGTGCGCCTGGTCTCGAACGCAACTCGCGTCGAACTCAACGTCGACGACGCCGGACCGGGCATTCCCGAGGCAGAACGTGAGCACGTCTTTGAGCGCTTCTATCGGGGACGCGCGGCGCACGACCGCAGTGTCGTGCGCGGTACGGGGCTCGGGCTCGCACTGGTACGCGAACACGTCAAATCCCTCGAAGGTGAGATTCGTGTGACGACCAGTCCCGAGGGGGGCGCGCGATTTCAGTTCGAACTTCCGCTCGTGGAGTTCCCCTCGTGATACGCCTGCGTCGTCTCGCCTTGTTGTTCGTGAGCGCTGCGGCCCTGAGTGGTTGCACCTTGGTGTCAACCTCATCCTCGCCCACGCTGGTCAACTCCAACGACGTTCCCCTGGGCTTGCTCAATGGAACCATCCCCTTCACCGACTTCGCGCGAGTTCTTTTCGTAACGCGCGACATCTATATGGTGGACGCGGCCCAGCTCGTCATTCCGGTGACTCGGATCGTTACTTCGCCACCCAACCTCCTCGAAGTGCTGCACTACATTCCGCTCGGACCCACTTCGAGCGAACAACGAACGGGAGTCACCACGCAAGTGCCCCCGAAATTGGTCGTCAACCTGGCCACGATCCACGATGGTGTCGCGTTGATCGACGTGTCCAGCGAGCTCACTCAGATTCCTCCGGTGGGACGGCGCATCGCGGTCGCCCAGTTCCTCTTCACTGCCGTGGCGATGGGGGCCACCCAGGGCATCGAGATCTCCATCGATCAGACGCCGTTCTCGCTGACGCTCGCCAACGGCACCCGCGTGTCGCTGATTACACCGGCGGACCTGGCGTACCTGAAGTATCGCTAGTGCTGGTGCGCGGGCCGGTACGCGGGCGCAGCGCTCCAGAGGTGCTCGAGGTCGTAGTACTCGCGGGTCTCTTCGTCAAAGACGTGCACGATCACGTCGCCGTAATCGATCGCGACCCACTGCGCGGTCGACCACCCCTCCACTCGGGTGGGCTTGAGTCCGAGCGCCAGGTGGATGCGACGCTCTACCTCTTCGGCGATGGACCGGACCTGGCGATCAGTGCGCCCCGAAGCGATCACCAAGGCGTCGAAGGAGTCCACGAACTCGCGCAGGTCCAACACGACGGTGTCGACACTCAGTTTCTCGTCGGCACCCTCAATCGCGGCGTCCACCAACGCGCTGACGAATCGATCTTGGGGGCCGCGAACCGATCCGCCGCTGGTCACGATCTCGCTCAGTGGCCCGCTCCCAGAACGACGAGCGCCACCACGAAGGGAACGGCCAGGGCGGTCACGCCGAGGAGGGCGTGACGCTGACGCAGCTGGCGAGAGTCGCGGCGAGTACGCGGCGCGCGCTCCAGGACCGACACCGATGCCGTGGACACGTCTGTGATGTCGAACGCGCGAACGGCCATTGCGACTTACATTACTCCGTGGCGCCCTGATAAATGGCAATTACTTCATCGGGCATAAACAATTTTAGTCCGTTGACGTCCAGCGACGTCTCGCGCAGGAAAGTACTCGACAGGTCGACGGGCGACATCGCAATCTCGTAGCAATTCCAACCCTCGGGAGCCACGAGGGGCGTGCCAGGTCGCGGGATGATGCCCACCTCGACGAGTTGACGCAATTCGTCGGCGCAGAACCAGGTGGGCAACTGGGGCGCCAGATCCGCGCCAATCAGAACGTCGACCCGGTCGGTCTCATCGAGCAGTTCACGCACGGTGTCGATGGTGTACGAAGGCCCTGGGCGGTTGATCTCGCGGTCGCTCACGCGCACCAGGTCCAGGTGGTCGAACGCGGCCGCGGCCATCGCGAGGCGCAGCGCGGAGGAGTGAACCTGTCCCACGGCGCTCTTGCGGTAGGGATCGCCGGCCACGGTGACTTCGATGACGTCAAAGCGTCCGGTCCGGGCCGCAGCGCTCAATGCCGCGACGTGTCCATTGTGGGGTGGATCGAACGTACCTCCGAAGAGGCCGAGACGACGGAGGGGCACCACGTCAGCCTACCGGGGCAATTGCTGACGCTCCAACGGAACCTCTAGCCTTGTTCCATGACTCCTACTACGTCTTGGAATCCCGCCAGTTGGCGAGAGCGCGTCGCGGCACAGAGTCCCGTCTGGCCCGACCTCGATCACCTGAGGCGCGTCGAGGCTCAACTCGGCGCGAAGCCGCCACTGGTTTTCGCCGGCGAGGCACGGCGCCTCACTCACCAGCTGGGCAAGGCGGCTCACGGTGAGGCGTTCTTGCTCCAGGCCGGCGACTGCGCCGAATCCTTCAGTGACTCTTCGGCCGACGCAATTCGTGACAAACTCAAGGTCATCTTGCAGATGGCGGTGGCCCTGACCTATGCCTCGGGCGTGCCGGTCGTCAAGGTGGGTCGAATCGCCGGACAGTTCGCCAAACCGCGTTCGGAGACCCACGAGGAGCGCGACGGCGTGCGTCTGGACGCCTTCCGAGGGCATATCGTCAACGACGAGGCCTTCACCGATGACGCTCGACGTCCCAACCCGGACCGCCTGCTGGAGGCGTATCACCAGAGCGTGGCCACCCTCAACCTGCTGCGCGCCTTCACCACGGGCGGATTTGCCGCGCTG
>PMTL01000051.1 GCA_003168075.1 Acidimicrobiaceae bacterium | reverse complement strand
CAATTCTCGCGGGGATCATCTTGCTCTGGCAGCGTTTGTCACTCTCCGAGAGCCAGGCGGTCATGCCTGCGCCTCGTGCCTTCGTCAAAGCGTTCTACAAACTGTCTTTTCAGACCGGTGCAGTATGGGGGCCGCTTGGCACGAGCCTCATCCTCTTTTTCTCAGGTTTCCTGGCGTCGGTCGTCATCGGCATTCCCATCGGCCTGTTGATGGGTCGATTCCGCTTGGTTGCCCTGGCGCTGGATCCCTATGTTTCGTTCCTCTACGGTCTGCCCATCGTGGTATTCGTGCCGATCTTCGTGATCTGGCTGGGATTTGGATTCAACTTCGGTCTCGCATTCGTGATCGTCTCGGCGGTGTGGGTCGTCATCATCAACACGATGCAAGGCGTATTAAGTGTGAGCCCGGACTTGATCGACGCCGGCCGGAGCTTCTGCGCGACGGAGCGTAAGATCATGCGTACGATCGTGATTCCGAGCACCGTGCCCTTCGTCATCGCTGGTGCTCGACTGGCATTTTCGGTCTCGTGGATCGGGGTGATCGTCTCGGAGGTCATCTCCAGCGAGACCGGGCTTGGTGGCATGATCTCGTCCTACGCCACCGCGTTCCTGCAAGCAGACATGGTCGTTCCCATCACGTATATCGCAGTGATCTCCGTGGTTTTGCTGACCATGGCCAACGAATTCGCTCCACGCCTCACCCCCTGGGCCATCGTGAAGCAGTAGAGGTGCCACCCGGGCCGAAAGTGCCGAATGCTGGACTCGCTCGAAGTGTGCCAGGAGCATCAGATATAGAAAGGAACAAGAGAAATGGAATATACGGACCTACGAACGTGGATCGACCAGGCGAAGAGTATGGGCGAGTTGCGAGTGGTGGATGGCGCGAGTTGGCAGGAGGACATCGGTCACGCGAGTGAGATGCTCGTGCACACCCTGGGCGCGCCGGCGGTGCTGTTCGACAACATCCCGGGCTACCCTGCGGGACACCGTCTGCTCGTCAACATCAACGCCACTCGCACTCGACTGGCGCTCACGTTGGGACTACCGACTGACATCGATCGGCGCACGTTAATGGACGAATTCTTGCGCTTGACCGAGAGTGACCGCTCCCAGGAGATGAAAGTACTCGACACTGCGCCACTCTTCGAGAATGTGCGAACCGGCGATGATGTGAACGTCTTTGAGTTTCCGACGCCGAAATGGCACCCGGGCGACGGCGGTCGCTATATCGGGACCGGTTGTGGCATCGTTCAACGCGCACCCGGCAGCGACTGGGTGAACATGGGGACGTATCGCGTGATGATCCACGACGATAAGAACGTCGGCGTCTATATCTCTCCGGGAAAACATGGCAAAGTGATCCGCGACGAGTACTTCAGCCGCGGTGAGCCGTGTCCCATCGCGATCGTCTGCGGGATGGATCCGCTGATCTTCGCCGCGGCCACACTTGAGGTGCCTTATGGGGTATCGGAGTACCAGTGGTGTGGCGCGATTCGCGGCGAACCCTTCGAGGTCGTCAACCTGCCCATCACGGGACTCCCGGTGCCTGCGTCGTCGGAGATCGTGCTCGAGGGGTTCATCTACCCCGACAAGATGGCACCCGAAGGTCCCTTTGGCGAGTGGACCGGATATTACGGCGCTCTTCAACCCGCTGAGCCGGTGATGACTGTCGAGGGACTGTACTTTCGCTACAACCCGATCATGCTCGGCGTCCCCCCGAACAAGCCACCCGCGTACGACCCGTACCTCTATCGTGAGTACCTGCGCTCCGCGATCATGATGCGCGAATTGCGAGGTGCGGGCATCCCCGGCATTACCGACGTTCAGTGCTTCGCCGAGGGAGGTACGCGCCTCTTCAACGCCATCTCCATCGAGCAGAAGTACGCCGGTCACGCTCGTCAGACCCTCCACGCGGCGGCCTCCGTGGCTTCGGCGGGGTACTTCGGACGCATCGTGGTGGTCGTCGATGATGACATCGACGTCACCGACATGAACGACGTCCTCTGGGCCATCTTCACCAGAATGGATCCAGAGCGCTCGGTCGATATCATCAAGCGCGCATTGTCCTCGCCGCTTGACCCCGCGATTCCGCCGAATGACAAGCGTTATAACTCGCGCCTGCTCATCGACGCCACACGTCCCTTCGAGTGGAAGGACAAGTTCGCGACGCCTATCGGGCCCGATCCCAAGACGAAGGCCGAGACCCGTCAACGCTGGGGGTACCTCCTCACGGGAGTCGAAGCGCCTGCTGGTGAAGTCCACTGAAGTTCGTCCCAGATCTATGAAGCAAGAGGGCCACAAAGACGCTCACTCGGAGGTGGTCGAGGCGTGTCGCGTGCTATACGCCTCGCATCTAGGCGACACCGTGTGCGAATTCGCGGCGACTCGCGACGCGCAGGGTCTGGATAACCACAGACGCGGTGGTTTTTGATGAGGTCACCTCCGCGTCCGTCATCCTCGTCGCCTTCGATGGCAACGTCCTAGAGGGATTCGGTTCTGCGAACGAGGAGGTCGGCCTCGCTCTGGCGGTGATGTCGTCGCGTGACGACATCGGTGCGGTGGGCCACNNCGCCTTTGGCGCGTCGGACCGGGTCTTGAGCGCGCTGTCACACGAGCGGTGTCATCTGACGCCCCCCGGCATCGGGCGGTGTGATGGCACCGGTATCGGGGATGGTTCGTCTCGTGCAGGCATTGGACTGGTGGAGGCGCTCGGTTCGAGTCCAGCGGTATTCACCGTGGGCCACGGATTGATCGCAGTTGGTGAGAGTCTTTCGTTGGCGATCGCCACAGCCGTGTATCTCGAGAAGGCGTGTCAACTTCAACTGATTTCTGGTGACGATGTCGACACGGTCTCCCAGGACGAAAATCTCCTGAAGAGATCGGGACAGGCGAGTCGACCGCTCATGAACTGAGACTACCTGCGCCGAGGCGTGTCGCAGACGACGGGGGCACCCGCGTAAGACATTGTCGTGCGTAACTGTGGCGTGTCGAGGTGGCGTGCACTTGGATGTCGATACTCTCAGCAGTGCACTGGGGCGTCCTCGTAGAAGTCGTCTAGTGCAAGTGACCGTTTCGAACACGCTGCGCGCTCGCAGGTTCGTCGGCTCTCGTAGCGGTCCTTGTGGTGACCTCCGGCCGGAGCTGTCGTCACTTGGGGCTCAGTTGACCGGATTCGCCACGGTGCGCGCGAGGTAGTCCCACGCCATCTCGAGGTGCTTCTCGGAGCGTTCGCGCTTTTGAAGGGCTTCCTCATCAGGGCTTGGTTGGGCTCCCTCGCCCGCGAGCAGCGAGATCTGACAGGCGCGTTCGAGGTGTGTGGCCGCGGCGACGGCCGTGCCGAGATTCGACCCGACGGTTACGATCCCGTGGTGAGGCATGAGTGCGGCATTACGGTCGCTGAGGCATGTCGCCAGGTCCTGACCTAGCTCGGGCGTCCGCACGAGGTCACCCGTCTTGGTGAATCGTGCGATGTCAGGTGGGACGAAGTGACAGGCTTCGTGTGAAAGGGCCAGGAGTGGCCACCCAGTTGCCGCGAAGACCACAGAGTACAGGGGGTGAGTGTGTACGACCGCGTTGACGTCAGGGCGCACTTTCATGATCTCGGTGTGTATGGGGTATTCAACGTGGCGCCCAGCCGAACCCTCGAGAATCTC
>PMTL01000121.1:3428-3595 GCA_003168075.1 Acidimicrobiaceae bacterium | reverse complement strand
AGCTTCAAGACACCCTGAAAGGTCGTCATCACGTCGATCCCTGGATTGTGCACCCGGTTCGATCAAGCGAACTTTCAACGCACCTTCATTCAGTGATCCCAACCGATCGTTATCAACGAAGGACGAGTCGAGGAGGAGCTTCAAGATCGATGCACTCCCGGTTGTCC
>PMTL01000121.1:0-3394 GCA_003168075.1 Acidimicrobiaceae bacterium | reverse complement strand
AGGGTGGAGATCGGAGCCGCAATTTTGCCCATTTACACTCGTACTCCAACCCTGATCGCGATGACCGCCGCGGGAATCGACGCACTGTCGAATGGTCGATTCCACCTCGGCCTGGGCGCGTCGGGACCGCAAGTGATCGAAGGCTTCCATGGGGTGCCTTATTCGAACCCGCTCGGACGCACGCGTGAAATCGTGGAGATATGCCGAGACGTATGGAAACGAGAAGCGCCAGTGGTGCATCAGGGGAGGAATTTCACCCTGCCGCTGCCGCCCGACGAGGGAACCGGGCTCGGAAAGCCACTGAAGATCATCGCTCACCCGGTTCGAAGCGAAATTCCGGTGTGGATCGCGTCGCTCGGTGAAAAGAATGTGCAGTTGACGGCCGAGATCGCTGATGGCTGGATACCCATCCTCTTCATTCCCGAACGGGCGAACGACGTGTGGGGAAGCGCCCTCGACGCCGGAAAGGCCAAGCGGTCGCCGACATTGGGCGACATCATGATCACCGCGGGCGGACCTTTGGCAATCGGCGAGAGTGACGAGATTGTGGCGCTGCGTGAACTCCAGCGCTCGACAGTAGCCTTGTACGTGGGCGGCATGGGGGCTAAGGGTAAGAACTTCTACAACGAGTTGGCGATTCGCTACGGCTACGAAAAGGAAGCGGTCATCATTCAAGACTTCTACTTGGAGGGCAAGAAGAAAGAAGCCGAAGCTGCGGTTCCCGCTGAGTTCCTGGAGCTCACTACGCTCTGCGGCCCTAGGAGTTACGTGGCCGAACGGATCTCGGCGTTCAGCGAAGCCGGAGTGACGCACCTCCAAGTGCTCCCGCTTGCCCAGGCGGGTCAAACACCTGCGGCGCTGATAGAACTGGTGAAGTCACTGATTTGAGTTGTCGTTACGTCACTGGTGATCGAAGCGAACCGCTCACGGGTACTTCTCACCAGGGTGGCGCACTTCAACCCTCTTCAGGTCGGTCCATCGGTTCAGGCATATCGAGGACTTGCAACCTAAAGAATTCGCCTCAGCCGAGTGCAGTTCAACAGTCTCTACGACGCATCCGCTTGCAACTTAAGATCTGCCAAGAAACGATTGACGGCCTCCACGTCGAGCGGCCGCGCGAAAAGAAAACCTTGACCGACGTCGACTCTTTCTACGACGAGTTGGCGACGCTGCTCGTCGCTCTCGATCCCTTCTGCGATGGTCTCGAGCCCGAGGGTCTTACCAAGTTGTACGAGCGTGTGAACGAGGGCGGCGGCCTCTTTCGTGTCGACGATCCCAGATACGAAACTACGGTCAATCTTCAAGATATCGATGGGGAACTGTCGCAGGTACGCCAGCGACGAGTACCCGGTACCAAAGTCATCGATTGCCAGATGCACTCCGAGCGCTTTGAGCGTCTCGAGTCGAGAAATTGTGAAGTCCACGTCATGCATCAACGTCGTCTCGGTGAGCTCCAATATCAATTTCGTTGGATCAAAGTTGCTGGCGGTCAACGCGGCGCGCACGTCATCAACGATGCGATCGTGTTCGAGTTGCTTCCCCGAGACGTTCACCGAGACCGTGAAATGAAAGCCCTGATCGTGCCAGAGAGCGCCCTGTCGACACGCCTCGTGCAGCACCCACGCACCGACGGGTACGATCATGCCGCTCGACTCGAGGGCGGGGATGAAATCGTTGGGCATAATCACGCCCTTGACGGGGTGACGCCATCGCAATAGAGCTTCGACGCCGGTGAACGCGTCCGTGGCCAGATTGATCGTCGGTTGGTAGAGGAGAAAGAATTGTTCTCCCTGCAGACTGGCGTTGAGATCAACGGCGAGCGTGCGCTGGTCGTCGACGAGCTGTTGCATCGCCGGCAGAAACATCACCGCGCGTTGCTTGCCTTCACCCTTCGCGCGGTACATCGCGATGTCGGCGTCGCGCAGCAGGTCCTCGGGCCGCGCTCGCGTTCCCACGGCCACTCCGATGCTGGCGGTTACGGTCAGGGGAACATCGCTCGCGCGAATCTCGAAGGGGGCCTTCAACACGTCGAGAATCCGCTCGGCCACCTTCTCGGCCCCGGGTGCTAACGAGTCGCCCTCAGTCAGGATGACGAACTCGTCTCCACCGAGGCGTCCGACAGTGTCCGCACTGCGCAGCATGTTACTCAGACGCATCCCCACGCCGACCAGCAACTGGTCGCCGGCGTCGTGACCCAGCGTGTCGTTGATGTCCTTGAAGTTATCGAGATCAAGAAACAGCACTGCGAGGGCAATATCTTCGCGTTGAGCCCGAGCCATCATGCGATCGATGCGGTCGAGTATGAGCGCCCGATTTGGTAAACCGGTCAGCGGGTCGTGCAGCGCCTGGTGCTGGAGTTGGTCCGTGCGTTCGTGCACCATTATTAAGGCCCGAGAACGACTGGTGCCGAGTACGTAGATCAAGACCCCGAGCAGCATGCTGAGTAGGAGACCCGCTAAGAACAAGATGAGCGCGTTGCCATTGGAGAACACACCGTCACCGGCGAGGCTCACGTACGTCTGAACGAACCATCCATTGTGGAGTTGGACCGTCGTCGACGCCGCCCCCGAAGGCGCTGAGCCCTCCTTGAATGTGACGTGGGCGGAGGAGCCTCGATATTCGAAGGCGACTGCGGTTCCCTGATGACCTTGCAACGCCGTGGTCAATAACACACTGGGAACAATCTCGGTGCCGATCCATCCGATGAAAGCGGCCCGACGGGCCGACACCGTCGTGGGCACGTTGCCGGTGGAGTACATGGGTGTTCCCAGGACGAGTTGCTCGCTCTTTCCTGATCCGAAGGGCAGGTAGGCACCCTCACCCGAGTCCTGGGACTTTTGGAATGCTGGACCTAGAATCGTGTCGCAGTAGTCGAAGCCTGCGGGCAATACCGATTGTCCCGACCTCGACTGCGACACGTTGGCGAAGCAGTAGTACGGGCGCGTTCCGGGGGGCGTGATCTGAAAAGTGCCGTCGGCACCGAGGGTCCCCGCCGGATCGGCGAGCGAGCGGGTTTCAAACGCCACTAGTTTCGACGCGGGGACCACCACTACTTCGGCGATGCCCGTCAGTTCGGGGTAACGCGAGAAAGTGCTCGACGCGGCCATCCACTGGCGAAACTGCGTCTGGGACGAATTGGCACCCGTAACGAAGAAGGCCCCCGCGTTCACGACGAGATCTTGCTCGTGCTCGAGAGCCAGCTTCAAGGTTGAGGCGATCTCCTGAGACGATGCGACGAAGCTCAATCGCGATTTTTGAGCGTCGTTTCGCGCGAGCGAATTTCCCGCGAAGAACGAACCCGCAGAACCGACGACCAAAATGCCCACCGCCGCGATCAGCCAGAAATAGCCTCGGGGGTGTTTCACGATAAGTATCCTTTGATGATCGAACGGGC
>PMTL01000209.1:77133-84974 GCA_003168075.1 Acidimicrobiaceae bacterium | reverse complement strand
ATCATCCGTTTCGATGGCCAAGAAACTCCACAGAAAGGCGCGTAAAAGCCTCCTCAACTGGGAGAATGAGCGTCAACCAAGACGCGGGTTCACCAACATCGGAGGGCTCCTTGCGAGTGCACCATCATCGCTCGATCTGTTGCGTGGAAGTAACTCTCGGGGATGCTGTCAAAGAGGGTCTCAGGTTGGGTCTAAATGTTTAGGCGGCTTGGACTATTGGTTGTTGAGTATTGGGGCCTTCACGATCAGGAGTTCACCTTCGAGAGGTGCCAGTGTTGGGACAATCAATTCTTGGAGTGGATTTCAGTCCGTGAGCGTTCACGGGCCGGTTGGGAGTTGGCTCGTCAACGGCTGGCTCGCTGGGCCAAGTGGAGGGGTATTAACGACTGCTCAATGGCGGACTCTCGAAAATCGATGCCCACCGAACTGTTGAAGTGCCAAATGCCGGATTGTTTTGCACAACGCCATTACACCTGGTGGGTGCACTTGCAACTTCCAAGTTGCTGCGGGCTCTTCCAGGGTATTGAGACGGCGTCGTTGGTAGTTTTTTCAGCCCATCTTGTTGCGGCATCAGTTCTATTGATTGGGCGATCCCTCTAGTCCCACGGNNTTGGGCATTATCGGAAACGATTTGGGCATGATTGGGCATGATTGGGCATGTCACAAAAGAGGTTCACGGTTACTGATGGTCACCCACGGACACTTGAAAACCCTCGGAAACGAAGGAGATTGATCGAAAAGCCTTGGAGCGGGCAACGAGAATCGAACTCGCGTCCTCAACTTGGAAATCGGGCATAATGATGCTATAGTTATGGCATGAGCAGGATACGAGTAAGTACGACGGTGGACGGTGACTTATTGGAGGAGGCTCGGCGACTGCGTTCCACTGCGAATGACGCAACGCTGCTCGACGAGGCGCTCGGCGCGCTTGTTGCTCGTAATCGTGCAGGTGAGATTGACGCCGCCTACGCCGCGTACGACGAATTCCCTGTTGACGCGATAGATGAGTGGGGAAACCTCGCCGCGTTTCGCGCTGGTGCCGCCGCTTCTTGACTTCAATACCTCAGCGGGGCGAACTCTGGTGGTGCCAGTTGCCAGAAATACAGAGAAGACCTGTGGTGGTGCTTTCTCGCGATGCGGCCATTCCTTGGTTGCGACGAACGTTGGTTGCGCCGTGCACAACGACGATTCGCAACCTCGCTAGCGAAGTGGTGCTCGAGCCAGGGGATGATCCGATCAGTCGCCGTTGCGCTGTCAACCTTGATTCGATCGAGAGTGTTTCGATTTCGATCCTGGTGGAGAGGATTGGACGTCTCAGCGATGGGCGTATGCGTCAAATCTGCTCCGCACTTAACGTTGCGGTGAATTGTGGGGCGTAGTCGACGGTGGAGCTGCTGAGTTGTCGTTATTCGAACCGAGTGAGATGCGAAATCAGACCCGGAGGCTGGTTCGACTTTTGTTACACCCGTGGCCCCTTCTGCGTGACCCCCGCAAAAGAGCTTCACGGGGTGCGGCAGCGGCCAACGCTGGTCCTTTGAGGTTGGACTTTGCCAGGGAAACGCGGCTTCGGATCTCAGTCCCCAGGGCCTAGGCCGGACACCCGCGGTGCTGCGGGGCATTTGGCGATCTCCACGTGGGAATGCCGGGCGGGCCAAGGATATCGATGCCGTATTCCGCCGCAAGAGCACCCAGGCGCTCAACGTCAGGGGGCGCGCTAGGAGGCGGTGGCAATGTAAGAGCCCTAGCCGGCTCAGCGCTGGAGCGCATGAAACTCTCAAAACCAGCCGGTTCTGTGACCAGCAAGAAGCGGGCCCCTTCGGGTGCGGACACCATGAACGTGTGCGGCATGTCTTTGGGACCGAAGACGAAGGATCCTGCCGGTGCTCGAATCACCTGGCCGTCGACCCAAACGGTCAGTTCGCCCTCGAGCACGTAGAACCACTCGTCTTCGCGGTGGTGGACGTGAAGTGGCGAACCAGAGTTTTGAGGGCCCGCGTGCTCGATAACGGCGAACTGGCCGCCGGTCCCCTCTGTAGACGCTTTGATCGTGGCCAGCATTCCCATGAACCAAAGCGCTTCGCCCTCATCTGGTTGCAACGCAATCGGGCGAAGAGTCTCGCCGTGTTCGTCATTCATCACTCATTCTCCTTGCCGACCGCCCCTGCGGCCCCAGTGTCGGCCTCGGCAGCGATCTTGAGTCGAACCAGCGTGTGGTGCATGCCCTCCCGCAGCTCGCGGTGGCGATTGGTCGGGACGTCGATGATGCGCGCCCAGGCAGGGATCCGCTTCACTTCATAGGACTCAGTGATCCGGGTCCCGCCGTCGACTGGCTCGAAACGGTAACGCCACACGGTGGACTCGCGCCCACCCTCCTCGGTGACGAAGGCGAACTGTCGTCCGGGGTCGGCGACGAGGACGCGGCCGTGTCGAGACCAGCGCATGAGATTGCGCGGTCCGCCCCTGTTGTGGCCGACGAAGCGGGCACCTTCGACCGGCTCGGAGGCGCCACCCTCCCACTCGACGCCCTGGCATTCGGGACTCCACTGTCCCATGCGCGGCAGATCCGCTACCAGGTCGTAAATGTGTTCGGCGGGGGCATTCACGACGAGTTCTTCGTTGTCTTGGGTCAGCCACCACCTCTGGTTCTTCGGCATCACGCCTCCCTTTCCAATTGACTATGACGTTAAGTTAATACCATTAGCTATAGCAGTCAAGAGGAAGTAACGCTATGCTCGCAATATGAGCTCGGAGGAAATCTCGACGCAGAGTCCGGGGCCCCAACGCATCGACCGGCGCGCCCGACGGCGCCAAGAGACCATCGAGGAGATTCTCGACATCGCCACGGACGTCATGACCGAAGAAGGGGTCAACGGCCTCAGCCTGGCCGAGGTGGCTCGCCGTCTCGGCGTGCAACCGCCCTCGATCTACAAGTACTTCCCCTCGCTGATGGCAATTTACGACGCCCTCTTTCGGCGCGGTCAAGTCGAACACCTCGAGGTCATGCGCCAAGCCATGGCTGAGGCCGAACCCGGCTTCGCAGGGTTGACAGCGGGTTTAGAAGCCAGCGGGCGCTGGTTGCTAGCCAACCGACCGACTGCCCAACTGATGTTCTGGCGCCCCGTTCCGAGCTATGAGCCTTCCGTCGAAGCATTCGCTCCCAGCGTCGAGATGGTCGTGCTCCAGCGCGCCAGGTTGGCCGAAGCGGTCTTCGCCGGTCAGCTCGGTCCCGAGGCCGACTCAGAAGAAGCGGTCTATTTCGTCTCGACGTTGATCGTCGGAGTTCTCAGCCAGGCCATGGCCAATGAGCCCGATCTCGAATGGGGAAAGGGCCGCTTCACTTCCACCTTCCCAAAACTGATGATGCTGTTCGCTGCCGCTTACCCGGTGCCCACTGCTGCATTGGAGCAGCGGAACGGCATTCGCTGACACGGACAGCAGCACCAGACGCCGCGCCAAGTACTGCCCGCAGGATGATCCACGGGTCAAATACATGGGCGACTTTTATTCGCTTCGCAAACTAAAAGTTCCAAGTGCAGATGATCGCGCCTGAAGGATTGATCTGCGGATCAAAACGTGGTTCACTCCAGTTGTCGCTTTGCGACAGTGCTGCGACGGTGAGAAGTGGCGAACAGGAGCGAATAGTGGCGAACATTGGCGAAAGCCAACAGGAATGTTTACAACGACTTTGTCAGTCGTGGCAACAAAATCAAGCCTGGAGCGGGCGACGAGAATCGAACTCGCGTTCTCAGCTTGACCCCACGCTGTTCAAGGGAGAATGCTAAGGGGGGATTGGGCTTCACCTAACGAAGTTCGACCTCACCGAGGCCTTGCGACACAGGGGCGACACCGAACAGTGGCGAAGGGCCGTCATCGCTGATTCCGACCGTGATCAGGGACGATAAGTCCAGAGGAGATGGCCAGCGAGTCCTATAGGGCGGCGATTGTCGCGCCCGAATGGCACGACACCAGTCGTTCCATGACCACGACACCTAGCTCCATCAAGGACTAAGGCCGCGCCCCGCGGTCTTACGTTGGCGGTGCGGAAAGTCGAGTCGACGGACATAGTGCTTGGCGAATCGGTTAATCGCCCGTTCGGTCACAAACCTACTTAGGTAGGAGGCGGGAACGGAGGGAGTGGAGTACTTTCAGCGCATGAGCCGAATCGAACATCTCGCCCGCACGTACTGGTTCGACCTACTGATTGCGCTGCTGGCGATCGTGGCGATCCTTAACGTGGTGCTCGGACGCGGCTCGTCCGGAGCTCCGACAACGACGCTGTGGTTCTGCCTTCCCGCGCTCGCGATCCTGGTGCTACCGCTGTTCGCGCGGCGATGGTTTCCGTTTGCCGGTCCGGCGGCATACTGGCTCTTGGCCGCGGGAATCTCGTTCGTCGACCCGCTGCTGATCCCGTACCCCGAGTCCGTCTTCTCGATCGGTCTGGTGGCCGCATTCCTGCTCGGGAACCTTCGGGACGTCCGGCGGGCCGGACTCGGACTGGCGATCGTGGTCGGCGCTGCGGAGACCCTCATCTACAACATCCCCGGACACTCGGTCAACCAGCTCGTCTTCATTCCCGTTGACTTCGCCGTCGCCTGGGTTGCAGGCCTTGCCGTCCGCACTTGGGTCGAGCAGGCCGAGGTGGCGACGTCACATGCGACACAGGCCGAGCAGGAGCGGGATACAGCCACGCGCGTCGCCGTAGCCGAGGAGCGGGTGCGGATCGCGCGCGAGCTGCACGACATTGTCGCGCACGCCGTCAGCGTGATGGTGCTGCAAGTCGGCGCTGTCAGGCACCAGCTCCCCGACGCGATGGCTGAGAATCGCGATGCCCTCAGTGCTGTCGAACACGCCGGGCGCGGCGCGCTGACGGAGATGCGTCGTCTGCTCAATGTGATGCGCCGTGACGGCGATGGCGTCGCCCTCGCGCCTCAGCCCGGCCTCGACGGCCTCGACTCGTTGGTGAAGGAAATCGGCCGCGCCGGGCTCCCCGTCGAGTTGCACCTCGACGGGGAGCGTTTCCCGCTCCCGCCAGGGATCGACCTCTCCGCGTATCGGATTATTCAGGAGGGTCTCACCAACGCGCTCAAGCACGCCCGCGCCAGCCACGCGGAGGTCACCGTCCGGTATGCGCCGGACGAGGTAGGGATCGATGTGCGCGACGACGGCACCGGCGCGACGCCGAGCGACGGCCACGGCCACGGCCTGATCGGCATCCGCGAGCGCGTCAACCTCTACGGCGGCGAGATGACCGCAGGCACGACAAGCGGCGGCGGGTTCACGCTCAGTGCCCGCCTCCCACTCACCCCAGACCGGTCATGACGATCCGAGTCCTCATCGCCGACGACCAGTCCATGGTCCGCGCCGGCTTTCGAATGCTGCTCGCCGGCGAACAAGACATGGAGGTCGTCGCCGAAGCGAGCAACGGACTGGAAGCGGTGGCCATGGCGGCGCGGTTCAACCCGACCGTGATCCTGATGGACATCCGCATGCCAGTGCTCGACGGGCTCCAGGCCACCCGCCGGATCCTGGCCACCGACAACACCGCGCGGATCCTGATCCTCACCACCTTCGGACTCGACGAGTACATCTACGAAGCACTCAGCGCCGGCGCGAGCGGATTCGTTCTCAAAGACGACCCCCCCGAACAGCTGATCGAGGCGGTCCGCACCGTCGCGGCTGGAGACGCGCTCCTCTCACCTGCGATCACCAAGCGCGTGATCAACCATTTCACCCGCACTCCCCGCCACGAGCCGCCGAAAGAACTCGACGAGCTCACCGCACGCGAGCTCGACATTCTTCGGCTCATCGCCCGCGGGCTGTCCAACGCAGAGATCGGTGCGGAGCTCTACATCGGCGAGACGACCGTCAAGACCCACGTCTCGCACATCCTCCAGAAACTCAACCTGCGTGACCGCGTCCAAGTCGTCGTTCTCGCATATCAGACCGGGCTCGCAACGGAAGCCACACCCACCTAAGCCTCACCGGAGGTCGGCCAGCGCGACTGCCGCCGTTCCGCCGAGCGCCGACACCGCGAGCCGGGTAGACAAGCTGGCGCCGCGCCCGCCTCATGGCCCTACGTCGCTGCCTCGAACACGATCCCAATGGCGACGACGACAATGAGCAAGTCGAAGCCGAACCTCCTCCTCGAGGACGAGTCTCGAATCCGCCCGCGGAACGAGCGCGAATCGTACTGTCGGCCGACGACTTCGCGGGACTCCATTGTTACCGTTTTTTTGCGGGATCCACCTCGTTTTCCGCAGGACAAATGGAAGGCATAATCATGAAAACAAAGCGGATCTACAGCCTCAGTCGTATCGTTGCCCTGGCGGTCATCGGGGTAATGTTGCTCGGCCTGACGTACCTCGGGATGGCATCCGGCGACGCCGCAGTCTCGGTCCCGCAGGGGGCGCACGCTGGCCAGTTGACCATGCACCCGTGCACCTACGCCACCGAGAAAGGCGCCTACCGCGCCGACTGCGGAACGCTCATCGTGCCCGAGGACCGGGCAAACCCCCGGTCGCGCCTGATCACACTGCCAGTGACACGCATCCTGGCTCGCTCATCGCACCCGCTGGCGCCAATCTTCCATCTCAACGGCGGCCCTGGCGTAACCAACATGACGTTCCCCCAANNCCCCAAGCGAACCGCCTGGCCGCCGACCACGATGTGGTGATGATCGGCTACCGCGGCGTCGACGGCTCTTCGGTGCTGAACTGTCCCGAGGTGACTGCGGCGCTCGAGAAATCCAAGGATTACCTCGGCAAAGCGTCGCTGAGTGCGTACTCCAAGGCCTTCGCCACGTGCGCGAAGCGGCTTGAGCGAAGCGGCGTAGACCTCGCCGGCTACACGCTGGAGGAGCAGGCCGGCGACATCGAAGCCGCTCGCGTCGCGCTCGGCTACAAGCGCATCGACTTGCTCAGCGATAGCGCCGGGACGCGTCTCGCGATGATCTACTCGTGGATGTACCCAAAGAACGTCGACAGCTCGGTGATGGTCGGGGTCAACCCGCCCGGGAACTTCATATACAGCGGAGCCGAGATCGATCAGGGGATCGAAAGTTACTCGGCGCTGTGCGCGAAGCAGCCCTCCTGCCGCGCCCGCACTGGCAACCTCGCCGCGAGCATGCAGCACACGGTGGCACACATGCCGAGCAGCTGGTACTCGCTGCCAATCAGGCCGGGCAACGTGCTGGTCGGGACGTTCCTCGGGCTCACGGATGCGACCGCGGTGCTGTCGCCACTGGGTGGACCGATCACCCTCGACTCGTGGATCTCCTCCGCGCATGGCGACCCGAGCGGCTTCTGGCTGCTATCAACGATGGCCCATCTCAGCCTTCCCCAGTCGTTCGTTTGGGGCGAGTTTGCCAGCATCGGGATGGCCGACGCGCAGCCCGTCGATCGCTACTTCAGCTCCGGCGCGGACCGGGGCTCGATCATCGGAAATCCCCTGGGGGACTTCCTGTGGGGGGCAGGAGGCCTTGCGCACGCCTGGCCGGCCAATCCGAGTGAGAACCAGTACACCAAGGTGCCGAACTCGAGCGTTCCAACGCTGCTCATCGGGGGGACGCTCGACTTCGAAACACCAGCCCAGAACGCTACGAAGGAGCTGTTGCCGCACCTTTCCAACGGGCATCAGGTCATCCTGTCCGGGCTCGGGCACTCGGAGGACTTCTGGTACTACGAGCCGAAGGCCAGCACGCAGTTGCTGACGACGTTCTACGCCACCGGCCAGGTCGACACGTCGCGCTACACGCCGAACGTGGTCAGCTTCACCATATCGCCCACGCAGGGATCGATTGCCAAGGACCTCCTTGGGGCAATGATCGGCTTCGCCTTGTTGGC
>PMTL01000209.1:0-77078 GCA_003168075.1 Acidimicrobiaceae bacterium | reverse complement strand
GGCTCGGGGTCTACGCCGGCTGGATCCGCACCGACACGACGAAGGCGATGCGTGCCAAGGGCATCTGTGTCGCAGGTGTCGGTGCGGTGGTCGGAGCCGTATTCGGCTTCCACGTGAGCAGCGGGCTCATGGCGTTGATCACGGCGATCATCGGTGCGGCGATCGTGTCGAACCTGAGCCTGCTCGTGCTCGACATCAGGACCGAGCGGATCGCCTCCCGGGTGGCGCCCGCTCCGGCGGTGGATCTGTTGGAGATGGAGCGCCTAGAGCCGGTCTTGCACTAATCACCCGAACCGTGTCGGGGAAACCTTGGAGGATTCCCCGACACGCTCGTGTGTGATGACGAGTGACGCACGAGCATACAAACATGTGTTCTCACCGAGAGCGACAAGTACCACACACTGGCAAAAGATTGGCTTGCCACTGGAAAGATGAAGGTCGGAGTCCTCTATGCAGACTTTGGACTGCAGCAGAGGTTCCAATCAGTCTTAGAAGTGGGGCCACTGGAAAACGGAAAATTCATGGTGAACCGAGTCTCGTTATATCGCTGCAACGAGCAATGGATTCGCGATAGTGAACCATTCGTGCATACCGGTGAGGCAGATTGACCCAGACTCAATGTCGTTGCATTACGTCACATGTTCTGAGGAACTTCCGGCGCGGGAAGTACGACACTTCATGGTCGGCGCACCTTTCCATTGTGATGTGTGGTTTACTGCGGTCAAGGAACTGCGACAGTGCTGCGACAGTGAGAAGTGGCGAACAGGAGCGAACAGTGGCGAACAGTGGCGAAGGCCAACAGCAATGCTTGCAACGACTTCGGCAGTCGTAGCAACGAAATCAAGCCTGGAGCGGGCGACGGGAATCGAACCCGCGTTCTCAGCTTGGGAAGCTGATGTTCTGCCGCTGAACTACGCCCGCGTGAGTTACATCGTAGTGGGCCTTTGGGTACTGATTCTCCGAGACGCCCAAAGGGAACAGGCCGCTCGCACTAGCCTTTGCTTCACTATGGTGCTTTCGGACCGGTCTATAAAAGAGGCAATCAAAGCTGGTCGCATCATCATCGATCCCTTGAGTGACGACTGCATCCAGCCCTCCTCGGTCGATCTGCATATCGATCGTTTGTTTCGAGTTTTTCGAAATCACTCTCAGCGCATTATCGATGTGAAGTTACCTCAAGAGGACCTGACTGAACTGATTGACGTAGGCCCGGACACCCCAATGATCTTGCACCCTGGTGAGTTCCTCCTCGGTTCGACATTGGAGCGTGTCGCCATTCCCGACGACCTCGTTGCTCGACTCGAAGGCAAGAGTTCGCTGGGTCGACTGGGGCTCGTTATCCACTCGACGGCCGGCTTCATCGATGCTGGTTGGGATGGTCACATCACGCTGGAGTTGGCTAACCTCGCCAACCTGCCAATCACGCTGTACCCCGGGATGAAGATCGGCCAGATCAGTTTCTTCGAAATGACCACACCCGCGGACCGACCCTATGGCGCCAGTGGCCTGGGGTCGAAATACCGCGGACAACTTGGCCCGACGCCAAGCCGGTATTACGAGAACTTCAAGAAGTAAAGGCCGAGGTGCCCTGGCGCTTCGAAGGAGAGTGTGATGCTGTTTCGCCTCATCGTCGGACTCGCCCTCACAGCGGCGTGCTTCGTAGTCGCCGGTCACCGCTTCTGGTGGTTGTCGCGACTCATTCGCAGCGGTCAGGATGCCCCACGGCGCTGGCAGGGTTTTCGCCGAGTCAGTGAAGCCGAACTGACCGAGGTCGCTGGACAGCGCAAACTCCTTCGTTGGACCGTGCCGGGACTGGCGCACTTCTTCACCATGTGGGGATTCACGGTATTGCTCACCACGATCCTCGAGGCCTACTGCGCGCTCTTCAGTCGCAACTTTCACATCCCCTTGATTGGCCAGAGCAACTGGTTGGCCTTCACCGAGGACTTTTTCGCCACCGCGGTACTCGTCTCACTGGTTGTTTTCTCCATTATTCGCCTGGTCCAGGCCCCCTCACGACGTCAGCGTCAGAGTCGCTTCTATGGTTCACACACCGGCGCCGCGTGGGCGGTGCTGGGCATGATTGCCCTGGTGATCATCACGCTGCTGCTCTACCGGGGCGCGCAGATCAACACGGGTCACTTCCCCTTCCCCAACTCGATCTTCAGGGTTAATGGCTTGGGCCAACCTCTGATCAGCGACAACCAGTTCAACGCCTCGCATTGGGCCTTCGCCTCTCACGCAGTTGCATCGATGCTCGCCCCCTTGGGATTTGGAGTCAACAACGTCCTGGAGGCGGTGTTCCTGCTTGCCAACATCGCAGTCATCACGGGCTTTCTCGTTTTCGTTGCCTACTCCAAGCACCTGCACATTTTCTTGGCGCCCATCAACGTCGGCGTCTCACGTCGGCCGCGCGCCTTAGGCGCCCTCGACAAGACCCCCGACATGGACATGGAACACGTCAGCGAGGACACGGTCTTTGGCGTTGGTCACGTCGAGGACTTCACCTGGAAGCAGATGCTCGACTTCGCGACGTGCACCGAGTGCGGAAGGTGTCAGTCGGTGTGCCCGGCCTGGACGACGGGCAAGCCCCTCAGCCCCAAGCTTCTCATCATGGGACTCCGAGAGAACATGTTCGCTTCGGCCGACCGGTTGCTCTCGGGCTCGTCCAGCGGCGACGTGGCGACCTTGGTGCCGACGACAATCGACCCCGACGTGCTGTGGTCGTGCACCACGTGTGGGGCGTGCGTCGAGGAGTGTCCGGTCGACATCGAACACGTGGACGCGATCATCGACATGCGCCGCTACGAGGTCTTGATGGAGTCGCGCTTTCCCAGCGAAGCGGGACTCTTGCTGCGCAACTTGGAGAACCAGGGTGACCCCTGGGGACTGGGGTCCGCCAAGCGCACCGACTGGTTGGCGGCCTTGGACTTCGAAGTTCCGGTGATCGACGGGCCGATTCCGGAGGACGTGGAGTACCTGTACTGGGTGGGCTGTGCCGGAGCACTGGATGAGCGTGCACGCAAGCAAGTCGAGTCAACCGCGCGCATGCTGCAGCGCGCGGGTGTTTCCTTTGGCATATTGGGTCCGCGCGAGTCGTGCTCGGGGGACCCGGCTCGGCGCATGGGCAATGAGTACTTGTTCCAGGAGATGGCCAAGTCCAACATCGCCACTTTGAATGAGGTCGGCGCGAAGAAGATTGTGGCCAGTTGCCCGCACTGCTTTAACACCATCAAGAACGAGTACCCGGACATGGGGGGCAACTACGAGGTGATACATCACTCCGAGCTGCTCAATCATTTAGTCCAGAGCGGACGACTGGTGCCCGGGATGGCCTACCACGGGACGGTTACCTACCACGATCCGTGTTATCTCGGACGGCACAATCGCGTGTTCGACGAGCCGCGATCAGTGATCGACGCCATTCCCGGCGCCGTCCAGGTCGAGATGGCTCGCCACCGCGAGAAGGGATTCTGCTGCGGGGCCGGGGGAGCACGCATGTGGATGGAGGAGAACATTGGCAAACGGGTCAATTCCGAACGCACCGAGGAGGCTCTGGCGACCGGTGCGGACGTGGTGGGAACCGCCTGTCCGTTCTGCATGATCATGATTGACGACGCCGTCAAGGCCCAAGGACGAGGTGACGGCGTCGCGGTGCTCGATATATCGCAACTAGTGGAACGTTCATTTTCATAGGAAATCTTCGTTTTTAGTGGTCCTAGTTCACACGCACGAAACACAGTGCTAACGAAACAGAAATCCTCATTGGTCACACTGAAGTGAACAACTTGAGGTCAATGGCGCCCTCTCCGACCAAAAGGAGTGGATGTGCTGTTTGCGGCCACCAACATTCCCTATCCAAGTTGGCTGGTTCCAGCCGACAACACCTGGCAACTCGTCGCGGCAACGTTGGTGGGGCTCATGAGCCTGCCCGGTCTTGCCGTGCTGTATGGCGGACTTATGCGAAAGAAGTGGATCGTCAACACCATGATGATGTGCTTCACGGGCTTCGCCCTCACGCTGGTCGTCTGGATGCTGTGGGGATACAACATGGCCTTCGGCCCGCTGTCTGACTTCGGATCTCACGGTTCGTTCTGGAGCGGGTTCATTGGCCACTTTCACCCGATCTCCTCAGCGTTCTCTGAGCAAGGTCAGGCGGTGTCAGGAGCGAATACCCTCATTCCCTTCCACTTCCCGACCGCGACGCTCATCTACTTCCAGTTCGTCTTTGCCGCGATCACCCCGCTGTTGTTCGTAGGTGGTCTGGTAGGACGTCTCAAGTTCAAGGCGTGGCTGCTCATNNCTCATCGTGCCGCTGTGGATCACCATGGTCTACTGCGTCAATGCCGCGCTCCTCTGGGGCGGTGGTTTCTGGTCTCAAAAGGGCGCGGTTGACTTCTCTGGTGGGTACGTCATCCACCTGAGTGCCGGGTGCGCGGCCTTCGTCGGAGCAGCCATAGTCGGACCACGCCGTTGGCAGGACCGTGAAAACGCCTTCCCGAGCAACCTCATGATGGTCGCCGTTGGTATTGGTATCGTCTGGCTCGGCTGGAACGGGTTCAACGGTGGTGACCCCTTCTACGCGGGTGCCGACGCTGCGGCCGCTGTGTTGAACACCAACGTCGCGACGGCCGTGGGACTTCTCACCTGGATGTTCATGGATATGCTCTTCACCAAACAAAAGAAGCCCACGTTCCTCGGCGCCCTCAACGGAATGCTCTGTGGCCTGGTGGCCATCACGCCCTCCGCAGGTTTCGTCAACGGGACGGGAGCCATCCTGGTCGGTCTGATTGCTTCGGCGCTGGTCTGGGTCGCGTGGAACTACCTCTCCAAGGTTCGCCCCTTCTCCAAGGTTGACGACGCCCTCGGCGTGGTCTACACCCACGGTTGCGCGGGGCTGATCGGTGGTCTGTTGGTCGGTGTCCTGGCCGACCCGCACATGATTGAGTACGGCGTCGCCGGTAAGATCTACGACGGCGCGGGTAGCTTCTCGGTTGCCGGCTGGTTCTACGGACACTCCTTCCACCAGCTCTGGGAACAATTCCTCGCGGCGGTTTGGGTGATCTGTTGGACGTCCTTGATGACCGCGATCATCTTCTACTTCGTGAAGTTCACGGTAGGATTGCGTGAATCCGATGAAGTCCTCGCGATTGGAGACCTCGCCATCCACGACGAGGAGGCCTTCCCGGAGCCCACCTTCGGTGAGCCAGTTTCGACCCCCAGCCACTCGCACAGCGACAACGTTTAAGGAGCGACATGAAGTTAGTCAGCGCAGTTATCAAGCCGTTCAAGTTGGACGAGGTCAAGGTGGCGGCCCGTGAGGTCGGTGTCTCAGGAATGACCGTCTCTCAGGTGCGCGGCTTCGGTCGCACCGGAGGTCACATCGAGATCTACCGCGGCAAGGAGTACGAGTTCGACTTCGTCGACAAGCTTCAGGTCGAGATCGTCACGACCGATGAGCTCGCAGATCAGGTCGTCGACGCCGTGGCCAACGCCGCGCGCACCGACACCGTCGGTGACGGCATGCTCTGGGTCACCGACATTGAGCACGTGGTGCGAATCCGCACCGGCGAGGGCGGACCCGAAGCGGTCTAATCCGCCTCACAACATAACGAAGGGCGCCGGGGCAACCCGGCGCCCTTCGTCGTTCGAGGGCGCCCGCGTCACTGCGCCCACGTTAATTTTTTGCGCTGGTGTGTAATTACGGTGCCACGGTCGCCATAATGGTGCGTGATCACTTCCACTGCACTCGTTCCCTCCCGCTCTTCTCGCACATCGCGCATTCGTCGCCGCAGGTTCTCGGGGCTCGCCAGCGTCCTCGCTCTAGCTGTCATTCTCACTACCTTCGCCGGGGTGGTGCTCGCCTCGGCCACCACGAACTCCGCGACGCTCGGGGACGTGACGGCGACCCTCACCTACCAAAAGACCTACCCCGAGGGCGGGAATATCGGTGTACCGGAGGCGAGGGACTCAATTCTGACCATCGAGGTCGCCGGGCACCTAGCGTACCGCGCTGCGGTGTTTTCCCCGGTGTGCGGGCGCCTGTGCTGGCCCGAGCCTTCGTACGGTTCAGGCCAGGACCATGCGCTGCGCGTCGTGCGCCTCCAACCCGGTTCACCCGACGTGGTGCTGAGTCTCTTTAGTGGTGGGGCGCATTGTTGCTTCGTGGACCAGGTCTTCTCCCCGGGGTCGGGGCGTTTTTATGTGAAGAGCGAGATCGACCTTGGTGATCCGGGCGCGCGCCTTGAGACGTTGCCGGGTAGTCCCTACGTCGCCATCGTGACTGCGAACGACGAATTCGCCTATGAGTTCACCGACTTCGCGGCGTCGGGATTGCCGATCAAGATCCTGCGCCATGAGCACGCGAGTTTCTTGGACGTGACGCGCCACTACCCCGCGCTCGTTCGCGCCGACGCATCACAATGGTTGAGCGCCTTCTACGCCCAGAAGTCGTCTCACTATCAAGATTCCGTGGGCGTCATCGCGGCGTGGGCGGCAGATGAGTACCTACTGGGTCGAAGCCCTGAAGCCGATCAGTTCCTTCACCAGCAGGCCGCAGCCGGTCACCTCAACAGCTTGCTCACGCCGTCACTGAAGGGGACGACGTTCATTGGCCAACTACAAAGGTTTCTTGAGCGCGAAGGATACTAGTCAGCCCCGGACTCAGCCTGCCTGGCGCGCGACGGTCTCAGCGGCCGCTGCGGCGGCGTCGGGGTCACCGAGGTAGTCGGCCTCAAGGACGTCGAGTGTGTCATCGAGTTTCATGAGATACGGGATGCCCGTTGGAATCTCGAGTTCGGCGATCTCGTCGTCGTCGATGTTTTGCAACAACTTGCGCAACGCGCGTATGGAGTTGCCGTGGGCCACGACTAGTACCGCGCCGCCCTTCACGCCTTCTCGGCGTAGGTCCTCAGCGATGACGTCGGCGAAGTAGGGCGTCACGCGCGCCACGACGTCCTTGAGGCACTCGGTCATGGGGATCTCCTCTGGTGCCACGTCGCGGTAGCGCGGGTCCAGTGCGTTTGACCTCGGGTCGCCCGCCGGCATCGGGGGCGGCGGCACGTCATAGGAGCGGCGCCAGAGCTTGAGCTGGTCCATACCGAACTCCTCGGCCGTCTCCTTCTTGTCCTTGCCGGTCAAGTCGCCGTAGTGACGCTCATTGAGCCGCCAACTACGCCGCACCGGCAACCACGAACGACTCGCTTCGTAGAGCGAGATCTCGGCGGTGCGTATGGCGCGGGTCAGGAGAGACGTGTGCAAAATTCGCAGGTCAAGGTCCGACTCGGCGAGGAGGCGACCCGCGTCGCGGGCTTCGGCTTCACCTTGGGCGTCCAGGTCGACGTCGTGCCAACCGGTGAAGAGATTGAGTTGGTTCCATTGGGAACGTCCGTGACGCAAGAGAATGAGATCGGGCACGTCCTCATCGTAGTGAGGTCGGTCGACGCCTCCCAATTCGAGCCGGATATTCGAAGAAATCAACCAATTTTGACCAGGTTTATCAATAATTACGAAAGTCCTTATACGTTTTCTTGACAAGAGGAGACTCAACTCTGTACAATTGATATCACACGTTTGGTGCTCGGAGGGTCCGAGTACGAGACATAGCAATTGAAGGAGCATTTCATGGCTAAGGCAGTCGGTATCGACCTCGGTACCACCAACTCGGTGGTCTCAGTGTTGGAGGCGGGAGAGCCCGTCGTGATTCCGAACGCCGAAGGTGGTCGTACGACGCCGTCGGTGGTTGGTTTCTCAAAGACCGGCGAGGTACTCGTCGGCGAAGTGGCCAAGCGTCAGGCCATCACCAATCCCGAGCGCACCATTCGCTCGGTGAAGCGTCACATGGGTGAGAATTGGAGCGTCGACATCGACGGCACCAAGTACACCGCCCAGGAGATTTCGGCGCGGATCCTGCAGAAACTGAAGCGCGACGCGGAGGCCTACCTCGGTGATACCGTCACTCAGGCCGTTATTACCGTGCCGGCGTACTTCAATGACGCCCAGCGCACCGCCACCAAGGAAGCCGGCCAGATCGCTGGGCTCGAGGTGTTGCGCATCGTCAACGAACCCACCGCCGCGGCGCTGGCCTACGGCCTCGATAAGGGCGGTCAGGAGCAGACGGTTCTCGTCTTCGACCTCGGTGGAGGAACGTTCGACGTGTCAGTGCTGGACATCGCTGACGGAGTTTTCGAGGTCAAGTCCACCCACGGTGACACGCACCTCGGTGGAGACGACTGGGACGACGCGGTCATGCTGTGGCTGATCAAGACGTTCAAGGACACCGAGGGTGTCGACCTGTCGGCCGACAAAATGGCCGTCCAACGTTTGAAGGAAGCGGCTGAGAAGGCCAAGATTGAGTTGTCCTCGGTCCAAGAGACCCAGGTCAACCTGCCGTTCATTACCGCGACCGCCGATGGCCCGAAGCACCTCGACCTCAAATTGACCCGCGCCAAGTTCAATGAGCTCACGGCTGCCCTGGTGGAGCGCTGTCGCAAGCCCTTTGATCAGGCCATCAAGGATGCGGGCCTGACCCTCGACCAGATTCACCACGTCATCATGGTCGGTGGCTCGACGCGTATCCCCGCCGTCCAGGAACTCGTCACTCGCGTGACGGGCAAGGAGCCCAACAAGAGTGTGAACCCCGACGAAGTGGTCGCCATCGGCGCCGCCGTGCAGGCGGGCGTCCTGAAGGGCGATGTCAAGGACATCTTGCTCCTCGACGTCACACCCTTGTCACTGGGCATCGAGACCAAGGGTGGCGTGATGACCAAGATCATCGATCGCAATACCACGATCCCGACCAAGAAGTCACAGACCTTCACGACGGCTGACGATAACCAACCGAGCGTCGAAGTGCACGTCTTGCAGGGCGAACGCGAAATGGCGTCGTACAACCAGACGTTAGGTAAGTTCCAGCTGGTGGGCATCCCACCCGCGCCGCGCGGCGTTCCTCAAATTGAGGTCACCTTCGACATCGACGCGAACGGCATCGTGCACGTCTCGGCGAAGGACACCGCCACGGGCGCGACCCAGTCAATGACCATCACCGGCGGATCGTCGCTCTCCAAGGACGAGATTGACCGCATGGTTCGTGACGCCGAGGCGCACGCCGAGGACGATCGACTGCGCCGCGCCGAGGCCGAGATCCGCAACAATGCCGACGGTGTGGTGTACTCGACCGAGAAGTTGTTGAAGGACCAGGCCGAGTCGTTCCAAGGCACCGAGCGTGAGGACGTCGAGAGCGCCCTGACGGCGTTGAAGGAGGCCTTGAACGGTACCGACAACGATGCCATCTCCGCGGCGACTGAGAAGTTGCTCACCGCGAGTCAGGGATTCAGCCAGCGTCTCTACGAAGAGGCTGCCAAGGCGAACTCGCAGGCCTCGACCCCGCCGCCGGCTGGTGACGACGACGACATCGTCGACGCCGAGATTGTGGACTGACCGTGAGCGATGTCTTTGAGTCCGACGAGGTGACGGCGTCCCAGGACGCCGTCACCCAGGACATCACCGATCTGTCCCAGGCCCAGTTGCAGCGCGACGAGTATTTGGACGCCCTGCAGCACCTGCAGGCCGACTTCGAGAACTACCGCAAGCGTGTGGCTCGTTCGTCGGAGGACGCGGCCCAACGCGCCGCGGGCACCCTGGCGGCCTCACTGCTGCCAGTGCTTGACGCCTTTGACCTCGCCGCCGCGCACTTCGCCGCCAACCCCTCGGAGGAGGCAACCGCACTCAATCAGTCGCGTGCTTTATTGCTCGACGCCCTGGAGAAGCAGGGCCTCGAACGACTCGGCGAAGTCGGCGTGGTGTTCGACCCCCAGATCCACGATGCGGTAGCGCACGTGGAGGGCGACGGCGACTCCGCACAGGTGGTCGATGACGTCTTACGGGCGGGGTACCGATGGAAGGGCAGTGTGCTACGCCCGGCGATGGTGAGAGTGAAGGGCTAAATGGCCGAACGCGAGTGGTTCGACACGGACTACTACAAAGTCTTGGGAGTGACGTCGAGCGCGACGGACAAGGAAATCACGCGCGCGTACCGCAAACTCGCCAAGCAACACCACCCCGACACGAATCCCGGTTCCGAAGAGCGCTTCAAGGAGATCTCCGTCGCCTACGACGTCCTCGGTGACGCCCCTAAGCGCAAGGAGTACGACGAGGTTCGTCGACTCGGCCCCGCCGCTGCCGGTTTCGGTGGCCCGGGCGGTTCCGGAGGCCCCGGCGCCGGTAACTTCAATTTCCAAACGGGCGACCTCGGTGACTTAGGCGACCTCTTTGGAGGACTCTTTGGCAATCGACGTCCGCGAGCACAACGCGGAGCGGACTTGGAGACTGCGCTGCACTTGAGTTTTCGCGACTCGGTAATCGGTGTGACGACGACGGTGTCGTTACCCAGCAACGAGGCGTGTAAGACCTGTCACGGTCGCGGAGCGGCCCCCGGTGGCTACGTCACGTGTGAATTTTGCAACGGCCGCGGCGTCACCAACGACGACCAGGGTCCCTTCGCGATGTCGAGTGTGTGCACGCACTGTGGCGGCCGCGGCGGACGCATTGTCACGCCTTGTCCGAGTTGTCAGGGTTCGGGACGCGAACCCTCCTCGCGCCGTGTCAACGTGCGGATCCCTCCGGGCGTCGTCGATGGTCAGCGCATCAGACTTAAGGGCAAGGGCAGTCCCGGCGCGCAGGGCGGACACCCCGGTGACCTCTTCGTGGATGTGCATGTCGCCAGTGACCCCAACTTCGATCGTCGCGGGCGTCACGTCACCACTACCGTGACGGTGCCGCTGACGGCGGCGATTCTGGGTAGCACCATTGAGGTGGCGACATTGGACGAGCCGGTCACTTTGAAGGTCCCCGCTGGCACTCAGCCCGGTACGACGATGCGAGTGCGCGGACGTGGCGTGCCCGGTAGCGCCAAGCACGCCCACGGCGACTTGCTCATCACCGTGAACGTGGAAATACCCAAGAAACTGAACAAGGAGCAGCGCACGCTGGTGGAAAAACTCGCGGCCGTGCTACACGAGGAGGTCTCGTGAACGATCGTGAACACCACGCCGTCTACGTCATCTCGGTCTTCGCCGAGATTGCTGGTGTCCACCCCCAGACTCTGCGTAACTACGAGCGCAGCGGATTGCTCAGTCCCCAGCGGACGAGCGGTGGCTCTCGTCGATTCTCCGAGGCCGACTTGGCCGCTCTGCGGCGCATCCAGGACCTCACCAACGAGGGCGTCAATCTTGAGGGCGTCAAGCGCATCATGAAACTCGAAGGCGAGGTTGCTCGACTCCATGAGGAGGCGACGACGCGCACGCACGAAGCGCAGTCATCCCTCGCCGAAACCCATCGTCAATATCGCCGCGACCTGGTGCCGATCCAGAACACCATCGCCGTCTTCCTTGACTCCCGTCGTCGCAGTAGGGGAGGTGCGAAGTGACCCTCGATCCCCAGCGTTGGACGATCAAGACCCGCGAAGCGTTTCAGAGTGCCACCACGCAAGCTGGCGCTGCGGGCAACCCCTACGTCACGCCGGCGCATATGTTGCTGGCACTGCTCAACGATGCCACGGGCATTGCGCGTCCCCTACTCGTCGCCGCGCAGCTCGATCCCAACGCCGTCATCGCGGACCTCAACGAGAAAGTCGCTCGCGAACCGCGTACTGTCGGCGGTTCACAGCCCGGGCTCTCGCCCGAAGCCCGTCAGGGACTCGAAGAGTCCGACACTCTGCGTGCCGAGCTCGGCGATGAGTACTTGTCAGTCGATCACGTAGTGGTCGCCTGGGCGGACCTGCTCGGCACCGACCGAGAAGCACTGCTGAAGGCCCTGCGTTCTATTCGCGGTTCGGCACGTATCACCTCGGAGAACCCCGAGGAGACCTTTCAGTCTCTCGAGAAATACGGTCGCGACCTGACCGCCTTGGCCCGGGCCGGCAAGCTCGACCCGGTCATTGGTCGTGATGACGAGATTCGCCGCGTCATCCAGGTCCTCTCACGACGCACCAAGAACAATCCGGTGTTGATAGGTGAGCCGGGCGTTGGCAAGACCGCCATCGTGGAGGGACTGGCGCTGCGCATCGTCGAGGGTGACGTGCCCGAATCGTTGCGCGACAGAAAAGTCATCTCGCTGGACCTCGGCTCTATGGTCGCGGGTGCCAAGTATCGTGGCGAATTTGAAGAGCGCATGAAGGCGGTGTTGAAGGAGATCGAAGACGCCGAAGGCGACGTGGTCACCTTCATTGACGAATTGCACACCATCGTGGGTACCGGCGCAAGCGAAGGCGCGATGGACGCGGGCAACATGATCAAGCCCCTGCTCGCGCGCGGAGAATTGCGATTGATTGGTGCCACGACCTTGGACGAGTACCGCCAGTACATTGAGAAAGACGCGGCCCTCGAACGCCGCTTCCAGCAGGTCTTCGTCGGCGAGCCCTCCATCGAGGGTACGGTCGCAATCCTGCGCGGTCTGAAGGAACGCTACGAGGTGCACCATGGTGTGCGCATCCAGGACGCGGCCCTGGTGGCGGCCGCGACGCTGTCGGCGCGCTACGTCGCCAATCGATTTCTGCCCGATAAGGCGATCGACTTGATGGACGAAGCTGCGTCGAAACTTCGTATCGAGATTGACTCCATGCCCACTGAACTCGACGTCGTCATCCGGCGTATCCGCCAACTCGAAATTGAACGCGTAGCGCTCGTGCCCGAGACCGACGACGCCTCGAAGGAGCGTCTAGCGAAGCTCGAAGAGGAACTTGCGGACCTCAAAGAGCACTCCGACGAACTGGCCGCCGGCTGGCAGGCCGAGAAGTTGGCGATCCAGAAGATTCAAGCCGCCAAACAGGAATACGAGGACAAGCGCGCCGAAGCCGAACGCCTCGAGCGCCAGGGCGACCTGAGCGGAGCTGCGGCCCTGCTCTATGGAACGTTGCCGGACCTCGAAAAGACGATTGACATTGCCACCAGCGAGTTGGGTGTCCTCCAGGCCAATGGGGCGTTCCTGAAGGAAGAGGTCGACGCTGAGGACATCGCCGAGGTGGTCAGCCGCTGGACTGGCGTGCCGCTCTCAAAGCTCCTCGAAGGCGAAGTCGACAAATTGATTCGCATGGAGCAGTTGCTGCACTCGCGCGTCGTGGGACAAGATGAGGCAGTGATCGCGGTCGCCAACGCCATTCGGCGCTCGCGCGCCGGACTCTCGGATCCGAATCGTCCCATTGGCTCGTTCCTCTTCATGGGGCCGACCGGCGTGGGCAAGACGGAACTGGCGCGGGCCTTGGCGGAATTCCTTTTTGACGACGAGCACGCGATGGTGCGCTTTGACATGAGCGAATACATGGAGAAGTTCGCGGTCTCGCGCCTGATTGGCGCTCCTCCCGGCTACGTCGGGTACGAAGAGGGAGGACAACTCACCGAAGCCGTGCGTCGCCGGCCGTATTCCGTCGTACTCTTCGACGAAATTGAAAAGGCCCACTCAGACGTCTTCAACCTGCTCTTGCAGGTCCTCGACGACGGTCGTCTCACTGACGGTCAGGGCCGTACGGTGAACTTCACTAACGTGGTTTTCATCATGACGAGCAATATCCCCGGCGAACCCCTCGAGTACTTCCGACCCGAATTCGTGAACCGGATCGACGACATCATCCGTTTCCGCTCACTCGACGAAGACGACTTGGCCATCATCGTCGGTATTCAACTGGGACGGCTACGCACTCGACTGGCCGAGCGCCACTTGGCCCTGGTCGTCACGTCGGCGGCGTCGCTCGCTCTGGCGCGCGAAGGTTTCGACCCCGCCTTCGGGGCTCGTCCGCTCAAGCGGGTGATTCAGCGCCGCATCGAGGATTTCGTAGCTCTCGCGGTTCTCGAAGGCCGCTACCGCGACGGCGACACCATCAGGGTCGACGCGCAGGGCAACACGCTCAGCTTCGACTAAAGGGAGTCTCGAGTGGTCAAGTAGGCTGGTAGAGCAAACTGACCGTTCCGAGGGAGCCCCGTGCCCGCAACAGTGGTAGTAGGTACCCAATGGGGTGACGAAGGTAAAGGAAAACTCACCGACCTTCTGGCGCGTGAGATGGATATGGTGGTCCGCTACCAGGGCGGGCACAACGCGGGACACCGCATCGTCGTCGATGGCGAGGCCTTCGCCTTGCAACTCGTTCCCTCGGGGGTCCTCTACCCCCACATCGCGCCGGTCATCGGTAACGGCGTCGTCGTGGACCCGGCCGTTCTCTTGACCGAACTCGACTCGCTCTCGGCCAAGGGAGTTGACGTGTCCAAGGTTGTCGTGTCGGGTAACGCGCACTTGATTATGCCCTACCACCAAGAGCTCGATCGACTCACCGAACGTTTCTTGGGCAAGAACGCGCTGGGTACGACCAAGCGCGGCATCGGACCGGCGTACGCCGATAAGTCGTCGCGAGTCGGGCTACGTGTCCAAGATCTACTCGACGCCAAGATTTTTCGCGAGAAACTCGAGGTGGTCTTGCACGAAAAGAATCTCGTGCTCAACAAGATCTATAACCGTCCCTCGATCAGCTCCGCGTCGATCTGCGAGAAGTATCTTGACGAGCTCGCGCCGCGCCTGGCCCCGATGATCGCCGACACTGTCGGCATCGTCCACGGAGCACTGACCAACGGTCAGCGCATCCTGCTCGAGGGTGCCCAGGCGACGTTCCTGGACCTCGATCACGGCACGTACCCTTTTGTCACCTCATCGAATCCGGTGGCCGGCGGCGCGTGTACTGGTTCGGGACTCGGGCCGCGCGACCTCACCGACATCGTCGGCATCGCCAAGGCCTACGTCACGCGTGTCGGCGCGGGACCATTTCCGACTGAACTCGACGGCGACCTCGCGGAGTTGCTCGTCGAGCGGGGTCACGAATTCGGTACCAATACGGGACGCCGACGTCGCGTCGGCTGGTTCGACGCCGTCATGGCTCGCCAGGCGGCGCGGCTCAACTCACTCTCGGAGATCGCCCTCACCAAGCTCGACGTCCTGGACACGTTGCCTGAGATCAAGGTGTGCGTCGGCTACGAAGCGGGCGGTGTGCGATACGACTTCCCGCCCTATCACCAGTCGGTGCTGCACGAGGTCACACCGATCTACGAAACGGTGCCCGGCTGGCTGAGCGACCTCACCGAATTCACCAGTTACGATCAGCTTCCCGCCGCCGCGAAGGACTACGTTGGCTTTCTCCAAGACACCATCGGCGTGCGAATCTCGGTGGTGGGCGTCGGGCCGGGCCGAGAGCAGTTCGTTCGACCGTCGTGACGCGCTGCGTGGTGGTTGGTTCCGGCGCGCGAGAGCACGCCCTCGCGTGGGGCCTCGCCAAGAGCGCCGACGTCCTGGTCACTCCGGGCAATCCCGGCATCGCCGCGCACGGCTTGACCTGCGTGGATACTCCCGCGACCCAACTCGACGCCGACCTCTTTGTCATTGGGCCCGAATTACTCTTGACCCGAGGTCTCGCTAACGAACTGCGCGACCAGGGCAAGTTGGTGCTCGGCCCGGGGCGTGACGGCGCGCAGCTCGAAGCCTCGAAGGCCTACATGAAGGAGTTTCTGCACGACGCCGGAGTGCCGACGGCGAATTTTGGCATCTTCGACGCACCCGATGAGGCCTACGACTTTTTGCGGACCATGACCCCGCCCTACGTCATCAAGACCGATGGCCTGGCGGCCGGCAAGGGCGTGCTCGTCACCCACGACTTCACCGAGGCCTGCGCGGACGTGCGCGACAAATTGAGCGGCAACGCCTTCGGTGACGCCGGCACCACGATTGTGATCGAGGAGGGCTTGGACGGCGAGGAGTGCTCGCTGCTCGTGCTCTGCGACGGCCAGCGCGCCGTCCCCCTCGTACCCGCTCAAGACTTCAAGCGCGTGGGCGAGAACGACACCGGAGCCAATACCGGCGGTATGGGTGCGTACGCGCCCATGGAAACGATGAGCGAGGCTGACGTCGCGCTCGTCATGGCGAGCATTGTCGCTCCGACCCTTGACGAGTTGCGCCGTCGCCGCATCGACTTTCGCGGCGTGCTCTACGCCGGAGTGATGATGAGTAGTCATGGCCCGAAACTGCTCGAATACAACGTCCGCTTCGGCGACCCCGAGACCGAGGTCCTGGTCCCGCTCTACGGCGCGGACCTCTATGAACTTCTGTCGTCGGTGGCCTCGGGCGAACTCGACGTCGTACCCGCCACCAACGGCAAATGCGCGGTAACGGTCGTCTTGTCCTCGCACGGCTACCCCGAATCGCCGCGCACGGGCGACGTCATCGACGGCCTCGGTGTCGACGGCCAGTTGGCCCTGCCCATTGAGGACGTCACCATCTTTCACGCGGGCACCTCGCGCGACGGGCACGGCCGCTTCCTCACCAATGGCGGCCGGGTGCTGGCCGTGACGGCCGTCGGCGACACCCTCGTGCAGGCGCGCGAACGCGCCTACGCCGCGGCCGAACAGATCACCTTCGACGGACGCGTGATGCGCCACGACATCGCCCGGTCGGCGAACTAAAGGAGAACCATGATTCCTAGGTATTCCCCCAAAGACGTCGCCGAGCTCTTCAGCGACGTACACCGTTTCGACACCATGCTTGAGGTCGAGCTCCTGGCCGCCGAGGGACTGGCGCAGAAGGGCGTCGTGCCGACCGCCGACGTGGCGGCGCTGCGCGCACGAAGGCCGGTCGTCGACGCCGACTTCGTGGCCGCGGTCGACGAGCGCGAGCTCACCACTAACCACGACATCGCCGCGTTCGTCGACGTCGTCCAGTCGCGGATTGGCATGCCCGAGGGCGCTTGGATCCACTACGGCATGACGTCCTCCGACGTCGTTGATACCGCGCTGTGCTACACCCTCACCCAAGCAATGGACATTGTCATTCGCGAGGCGACCGCGCTGCGCGACGCCCTGACGCGCCGGGCCGTGGAGTCCATTGACTGGCCGATCACCGGTCGCACGCACGGCGTGCACGCCGAACCCACGACCTTCGGAGCCAAGTTCTCCCTCTTTGCGTTACAGGTCCAACGCGACATCGAACGCGCCACCCACGCGAGAGTGGCCATTGCGGTTGGCAAGCTCTCTGGCGCGGTGGGAACATATTCGAACATCGACCCGGAGGTCGAGGAGTTCGTCTGTCGGGCGTTGGGGCTCACCCCCGTGCCCGCGACGCAAGTAATCGCCCGCGACCGCCACGCCGAGCTCCTGTACGTCTGCGCGGCACTGGGCACGTCAATGGAACAGTTTGCTCTCGAGGTGCGTCACCTCGCTCGTACCGAAGTCGGCGAGGCCCAAGAGCCTTTCGCGCCCGGCCAAAAGGGATCATCGGCGATGCCTCACAAGCGCAATCCGATTCTCTCGGAGCGCCTGTGCGGTCTCGCGCGGGTGCTACGCGGCTACCTCCAATCGGGGCTCGAGGACGTGGCGCTATGGCACGAGCGCGACATCAGTCACTCGAGCGTCGAGCGCGTCGTTTTACCCGACGCATTGCAGTTAACCGTGTACATGCTGAGACAAGCCACCGGCCTGGCCGACGGACTCGTGCTGATGCGCGAGCGGGCGCTGGAGAACCTGACCGAGGGATCGCTGGGGTTGGTGTTCTCTCAGTCGGTGCTGTTGGCACTGGTGGAGTCGGGTATGGCCCGCGACCGCGCATATCGCATCGTCCAAGCGGCCGCGCTCATCTCGATCGAGCAGAAACGCAACTTCCGCGACGTCGTCGAAGCCGATGAGGCGGTGCAGCTTGACGAGACGACGTTCACCCGGGCCTTTGACATTGAACGCATGGTGACGCACCGACGCCGCTTTCTCGACGCCCTGACGTGGCAGTCATGAGTGTCCTCGGACTTCGCCATCTTTATTCGGGAAAAGTGCGTGAGCTGTACGCGGTGGGTGAGGACCACTTGTTGATGGTGGCCTCGGACCGCATGAGCGCGTACGACGTGGTGATGAGAGAGCCGATTCCTAACAAGGGACGCGTACTCACCGGTCTGACGGACTTCTGGGTGCACGAGTTCTCTGACACCGTGCCCTCGGCGCTGGTGTCTTGTGACCCCGGGGTGATTGAGTCGTGGGTGCCGGGCTTTGTCGCAGAGGCGCAGTGGCACGGAAGTACGATGCTCGCTCGCCGCGCCGAAATGCTCGAACTCGAATGCATCGTGCGTGGTCGCCTTGCCGGACAGGCCTACGAGGAATACGTCGCGACGGGCACGGTGCACCACATGCGCGTGCCCGCGGGGCTGCAGTTGACTGATCCCTTCGAGGCACCGATGTTCACGCCGTCCACCAAGGCCGCGTCAGGGCACGATCGCAACATCGACCTCGAAGAGGCCGCCGATATCGTCGGCGCCGACATGGTTGAGCGCGCCGGTGCGCTGTGTCTTGGTCTCTTCGCACGAGCATCCGCTCGCCTCGCCGAACGCGGACTCGTTCTGGCCGATACCAAGTTCGAGCTGGGCTTCGTCGACGGCGAACTCGTCGTGTGCGACGAGGTCCTCACGCCGGACTCGTCGCGCATTTGGCCGGCCGATCACGTACGCCGCGGTGACGTGCCGCCCTCGTACGACAAGCAGCCTTTTCGTGACTGGCTCGACTCACTGCACTGGGACCGGACGCCTCCCGCGCCGACCGTGCCCGAGGAGATTGTGGCGACGACGTCGTTGCGCTACGAGTCGGCGTACGAGCGAATTACCGGTCAATCACTGGCCGAGTGGTACGGCGAGCCCCTAATCTCCTAGATCGATCACCGGAAATACTTGCGCAGGGAATTGACACCGGCTATTCTCTATTTACTCAATAGAAAATATAGATATAGGAGAGAATTACATGACCCCGCCATTCAATCGCGTCGCACGCTTCGCCACCTTGGCGATTGCCGCGACCCTTCCCTTGTGGAGTCTTCCGGCGACGTCCGGGGCTGCAACAATCACTGACAACGTCAACGTTGTGGGTTACTCCGTTGTCGGACCGGCCTTCAAGGCGTTGGAGGCTTCCTTTCTGGCCACGCCAGCCGGGGCGGGCGTGGGATTTACGAACTCCTTTGGGGCATCTGATACCCAGACACAAAACGTCGAGGCCGGTCAACACGCAGACCTCGTGAATTTGTCGTACGAAGCCAACATCTCCTCGCTCGTCACCGTCGGCAAGGTGCCGGCGTCGTGGACCACGCAGGAATCGACCTTCGGTCGTGTCAACACCGCCCTCACGGGCCGGGCGGCTCAGACGAATTTCCCGACTCCGGGCATCGTGACCGACTCGGTGGTGGTGTTTATAGTCAGAAAGGGCAACCCGCTCAAGATCACCAACTGGTCCAACCTCACTGCCAAGGGAATTCAGATAGTCACGCCGAATCCGCTGACGTCGGGTAGCGCCCGTTGGAATCTGTTGGCGGCGTACTCCTCGCAGCTGCAACTAGGCAAAACCCCCGCGCAGGCTCGCGCCTACCTGAAACTCTTTATTACCCACACGGTGGCTCAACCCACCAGCGGTTCGGCGGCGATGGCGGCGTTCGTGGCGGGAACTGGCAACGTGCTTGTTGACTACGAGGATGACGCGAAGGCCGCGGTGGCTGCGGGCGATCCAGTCCAGATCGTGACACCTCCCCAGTCGCTTCTCATTGAGAACCCGTTGGCTTTAACCGACACCGGTGTGACCAATCCGGGGGCGAAGGCGTTCTACCGCTACCTCTTCTCGGCAGCGGGACAAGGCATTTTCGCTAGCTTGGGGTACCGATCGGTGCTCACGACCATTTGGAAGGCGACGTCGGCGAGCTTCGTGAAGTTCACCAAGCCCAACAGCCTGTGGTCAGTGACCAATATCAACAGCCAGGGTTGGAAGAGTGTGAACTCGACCTTCTTCTGGCCGACCGTGGTGTTCGCCAGTGGCTCGACGAGCAATACAACCCGTGGCCTCGTGACTTACTTGGAGAGATTTGCCGGAACTGCTGCTTAAACAGACCCCGAGCGAAGTATCGCCGCACCCCCCGCGTGAGCGGGGGGTGCGGCGATACGCGTCTGCGTTGACCGGCCACGGAGCACGTGGTCTGGCCGTCACGTACCTGAGTCTGGTAGTTCTGATCCCGATCGCGGCGGTGGTGACGCACGCCCTTGGTAATGGACTCGGGTCGTTCTGGAGCGCCCTCACCCAACCCGAGGCGCTCAGCGCCATTCGACTCACGTTGTGGTGCGCCGCGGGAGGGGCACTCCTCAACATGGTGGCGGGAACCGCGACCGCATGGGTGCTCGTACGTGACCGTTTTCCCGGTCAATCGATCCTCAACGCGCTGATTGATCTGCCCTTCGCGCTGCCGACCGTCGTCGCCGGCGTCACCTTCTATACCCTGTACGGTCCGCACTCGCCATTTCACGTCAACGTCACGGGAACCTGGATCGGCATCACCATCGCCATTACCTTCGTGACGCTGCCCTTTAGCGTGCGCGCCGTTCAGCCCATTCTCGAAGCCCGTACGTTCACCGCCGAGGCCGCCGCCGCCACGCTGGGCGCCTCGACCCTGCGAGTGTTTCGCACTATCACGCTGCCCGCGATGCTGCCAGCGATCTTGACTGGCACCGGACTCGCCTTCGCGCGCGCCCTGGGCGAATACGGCTCGGTGGTCTTCATCTCCAATAATCTTCCGTATCGTTCAGAGGTCGCGAGTTCCTACGTATACTCACTCGCCACGTCGGGGCAAGTAGACGCGGCCTCCGCGGTATCGCTCGGTCTCCTCGTGATGGCTCTCATCGTTCTGATCGGCGTCAACGTCGCCGCGCATCGAATCGGTAGGAGCCAGTGATGCACCGGCCATCGCTCGCTCTTCGCGTCGCCGTGTTGTGTTACGTGGGCGCCCTCGTGGCGCTACCCCTCGGTTTCGTGTTCCAACAGGCTCTCTCACACGGCGTGTCCGCGTTCGTCAACGCCCTGTCGAACGCCGAGATGGATTCCGCGCTGTGGTTGACCGTTCGCGTGGCGGTGGTCGCGGTTCCACTCAATGTGGTCTTTGGTCTCGGCGTATCTCTCTGGATCGTCCGACATCCGTCGAGATTCTCGCGGGTCTTTGACACCCTCATCGACATTCCGCTGGCCGTGTCGCCGATCATCGTTGGACTGAGTCTCGAACTCGCGTACGCCCAAAATGGTTGGCTCGGTCGTCCCTTCGCCGCCTGGGGACTCCAGGTCATGTTCTCGTACTGGGCCATTGTTTTGGCGTCGGTGTTCGTGTCGCTGCCACTCGTCTCGCGTCAGGTAATCCCGATGCTGCGGTCGGTGGGGACCCACCAAGAGCAGACCGCACAGACCCTCGGGGCGGGTCCCGTGCGGATCTTCTTCACGGTGACCCTGCGCTCGATCACCTGGGCGACGGCCTACGGCGTCACGCTGACCATCGCGCGGGTCATCGGTGAGTACGGCGCAGTCTTGATCGTGTCGGGGAACATCGGATTTCGCACCGAGACGCTCACGCTCAACATCTCCAACAACTTCGAGAATTTCACGCCCTATCAGGGATTCGTCGGGGTGAGCCTGCTCTCACTCGTTTCCATCTTCGTCTTACTGGTGCTCGGTCACGCGCGGCACCGCGAAAGGTTGCGCCATGAGTATCGTACTTAAGAACATCACCAAGCACTTCGGCCCCGACCTGGTGCTGGACGAGGTCAGCGACGAAATACCGTCAGGCTCGATGACCGCGTTACTCGGGCCGTCGGGATCGGGTAAGTCCACCCTGTTGCGCATTATCGCGGGACTCGAGTCACTGGACCATGGAACGGTCGAGTTACACGGTCGTGACGTCACCAGCGTGGAGGCGCGTCACCGTCAGATCGGCTTTTGCTTCCAGGACTACGCCCCGTTCAATCAGATGACGGTGTTTGACAACGTCGCTTACGGACTCAAGGTGAGGCGAATCGGCACCGCGCAGCGCAAGAAGGAAGTAGATGAACTGCTCGGTCTCGTACGCCTGAGTGATTTCGGCGATCGCTATCCCCGCCAGCTCTCGGGGGGTCAGCGCCAGCGCATGGCGCTGGCGAGGGCACTAGCGATCAAGCCCGAAGTGCTATTGCTGGACGAACCCTTCGCGGCGCTCGACGCCCAGGTGAGTGGGGAACTGAGGGTGTGGGTGCGCTCGCTACAGCGCGAACTCGGTATCACTACCATTTTGGTGACGCACAACCAGAGCGAGGCGATGGAGGTCGCCGATCGTATCGTCATCTTGCACGAAGGGCGCATCGAACAGGTCGGCCCTCCCGACCAGGTGTACGACAAGCCGTCGTCGGACTTCGTCCACGGGTTCCTCGGTCCGCTCACGACGTGGCGGGGCGTTGCGTATCGTCCCCACGACCTACAACTGTGCGACGTCGACGCGGGACCGAGGGCGCGCGTCGTGGACGTGATCCGCCTTGGTTTCGAAGTGCGCGTCGTCGTCGAGAGTGACCAGGAGACGACATGGGTGCAACTTACCCACCACGAGGCGCGCCAGTTGAACCCGGTCGTCGGTTCGTGGGTGTCGGTGCGCCCGCGTTGACGGGACCCGAGTGGCGCGGCTGTTACGGTTTTAGGCGTGAACTACTCCGTCGTTGTCGAAGTCACCTTGCGAGTGGGGATTGCCGATCCCGAAGGCGCCACCATCGAACGAGCCTTGCCGGCCTTGGGTTTTAATGGCGTGAGATCGGTACGGGCGGGCAAGATGTTTCGATTCGACATCGAGGCCGAAAGTTCTGACGAGGCTCTGACGAGTGCCCAGTCGTTGGCCGAGCGCCTGTTGTCGAATCCGGTCATTGAAGACGCCACCGCTCGCCTGGTCGAAGGTCGTTAGGACGTGGCTCGTATTGGCGTCGTCGTCTTCCCCGGTTCGAACTGCGAATACGACGCAGCGCGAGCCGTGGAGGAGCTCGGGGCGAGTGCGGAGTTCATCTTTCACTCCTCGACGTCACTGGGCGACGTGGACGGCGTTATCCTGCCGGGAGGTTTCGCCCACGGAGACTACCTGCGCCCGGGGGCGCTGGCACGCTTCTCGCCCGTCATGGACGCGGTCGCCGCCTTCGCCGCTGAAGGGGGTCCAGTGCTGGGAATTTGCAACGGCTTTCAGGTGCTGACCGAAGCGGGACTGCTGCCCGGAGCGCTGCAGAAGAATCGCGGACTGACGTTTCTTTGTCAGCCCACCACACTAGTCGTGAGCTCTACTCATTCGGTGCTGACGCGCGCGGCGCAGGTGGGAGCGCGGCTCGTGGTACCGATCAATCATTTCTCGGGTGCCTACACCTGTGACGACACGACGTACGCGTCGCTGGTTGATCATGGTCAGATCGTGCTGCGCTACCAGGACAACCCCAACGGGTCGCGCGACGACATCGCGGGGGTAGCGAACGAGGCCGGCAACGTGGTGGGCCTCATGCCCCATCCCGAGCGCGCCATGTCGACCCTGCTCGGCAGCGCGGACGGGCGCGTCTTGCTGGAGGGCTTCGTCAGCGCTCGAGAAATCGTCCACTGAGGTCGAACCGGTGCCCGCGTACCGAGCGCTATGGGCAGACCAGTAGTTTTAAGAGGTGAGTAGCGTCCTTCAGCCCCTGCACCGTGCCCTTGGTTTGACCGATGCGGAGCTCGACGACATTCGTCAGGTACTGTCGCGCGAACCCAACCCTTTGGAACTGGCGCTCTACGGCGTGATGTGGAGCGAGCACTGCTCGTACAAATCCTCGCGCATTCACCTGCGTCGCCTCCCGTCGAAGGGCGACCACGTCCTGGTCGGTCCCGGTGAAGGCGCGGGCGTGATCGACGCCGGTGACGGGATCGGCGTCGCCATCCGTATTGAGAGCCACAACCACCCCTCGGCGATAGAGCCCTACCAGGGCGCAGCGACCGGCGTGGGCGGCATTCTGCGTGACGTGTTCTCCATGGGTGCGCGGCCCCTCGCCGTGATGGATCCGCTGTTCTTCGGCGCGCTCGATGACGCGCGCAATCGCTGGCTCGTCGAGGGTGTCGTCTCGGGGATCTCGGGATACGGCAACTCCGTGGGTGTTCCCACCATCGGGGGGGAACTGACCTTTGACGAGTGTTATAGCGCCAATCCCTTGGTGAACGTGCTCGCCGTGGGCGCTCTACCCACAGACCGTTTGGCCCTGGGTGTGGCCTCAGGCGTGGGGAACTATGCCGTGCTCTTGGGTTCGTCGACCGGGCGCGACGGTATCGGCGGCGTCTCCGTGCTGGCGTCGGCGGGCTTCGCGGGTGATGACGGCGCGGCGTCCCTCGATGACGCCAAGCGTCCGAGCGTCCAGGTTGGCGACCCCTACGAGGAGAAGCGCCTCATCGAAGCCTGCCTCGAATTGCTCGACCACGGCTTCGTGGTGGGCATACAGGACCTGGGCGGAGCGGGACTGGTGTGCGCGACGTCGGAGACCGCGGCCAAGGGCGGCGTCGGAATGGACGTCGACGTGAGCGCCGTGCACCAGCGCGAACTCGCAATGCAGCCCTTCGAGATCATGACCTCGGAGAGTCAAGAGCGCATGCTCGCCATTATCACGCCCGAGAACTTGAAGTCGGTCACTGACGTGTGCGAAAAATGGGAGGTGCGCGCCAGTGTGGTGGGTCACGTGGTCTCGCCCACGACGTTGCCCGACGGCACGAGCGTCGGAATGTTGCGGATTCGTAATGGATTCGACGGTGAGGTGCTGGCGGAAGTGCCCGCGTCCTCCCTGGCGCACGACGCACCGCTCTACGACCGCCCGCGCCAGCGTCCGAGCGACCTCGACGCGGTGCGCGCCGACGACCCGACGAATGACGAGCCCGTCGGCGATGCGGCGACGGACCTACTGGGTCTCTTGCTCGACCCCGTCTGGGTGTACCGCCAGTACGACTCGCAGCTCTTCCTCAATACCGTGGTGGGACCGGGCCGTGACGCGGCGCTGTTGCGCTTGGCCGGACCTGGTCTTCCCGAGTCGAAGCGCGGCATCGCCATCTCCACGGATTCCAATCCGCGCTGGTGCGCGCTCGACCCCAAGGACGGCGCGGCACTCACGGTGGCCGAAAGCGTGGCGAACCTGGCGTGCGTGGGAGCGACCGCCAAGGCGGTCGTGAACTGTCTGAACTTCGGCAACCCGGAGCATCCCGAGGTGATGTGGCAACTCTCCGAGACCGTGGACGGCATGGTAATGGGCTGCAACGCACTGGGCCTGCCGGTGATCGGCGGCAATGTCTCGCTGTACAACGAGAGCGGTGGACGCGACATCGACCCGACGCCAGTCATCGGGCTTCTCGGCGTGATCGATTCGCTCGTTGCGCCGCCTCCGGGCTGGGACTGGAACGACGGCGACGCCGTCGTACTCGTGGGACACCGTGAAGCCGCCGGAGCCACTCCCTTCCCCCTGGCGGGATCGCGCTGGGCCACCCGGCGCGGACGCCGCGGCGGGCACCTCGCCGGCTTCGACGCGACGCGCCTCGTCTCGACGTTCAACTTCGTCACGACGGAAGTGGCGTTGATCTGTGGTGGCGCGAGCAGCGACGTGAGCGCCGTGCACGACGTGAGTGGCGGCGGCCTCGCCGCGGCGCTCGCCGAGATGGCGGCGGTGACGCAACGCGGGGTGAACGTGTCGCAACTCGAGGGACACGCTGAGCTGTTCGCCGAATTCCCGGGACGCTTCGTCGTGGCGACGTCGAACGCCGAGGCCTTCGTCGCCCGCGCTCTCGGGGCCGGAGTACCGGTGACCATTCTGGGTACCGTCGGGGGCACCACGGTGCACCTGGGGGGGCTCGTGAGCATCAACGTCGCGGAGATTGCGTCACGTCGCGGTGCCGCGCTCGAAGAGGCGCTGGCGCTCAACTAGCGAGCGGCGCGCAACTCGTCCAGTATTTCGTCGGGCACGTGCAGGTCGCCACTGCGACCCACGCCCAGTGACACGTCCTCCTTGAAGAGGCCGTGGTAGTCAGAACCGCCCGTGGGGATCAGCCCGGCGTCGCGGGTGAGTTTGACCATCAGGGCTCTGGTGGCCTTCGTCGTTCCGCCGTAGTAGGCCTCAACGCCGTGAACGCCGCGTTCGCGCAGTGACGCCAGGACGACGGGCATGTGCTCCTCGATACTCGTGGCGCTATACCCCGGTAAGTAATTGAGCAACGGGTGGGCGATGGAGAAGACGGTGCTCGAACCCTTCGCTTCGTCCATGAATGTCTCGAGGGTCAGCGTCGTCTTGGGGATGTAGGCGCGGCCGCTAGAGCCCAGCCAGTCGACGAAGACCCGTGACCATGATTCGGGCGTGCGCTCGCCAAGGATTTCGGGGTGCAGCTCGAACATCGCCGCGGCGAAGTGCGGCCGGCCAACGCCCTCGGCATTGGCGGCACGCGACGTGACGCTCTCGAGGCTCACACGTTCGAAGCCGAGTTCCTGGAGTCGAGTGGCGAGGCGCGCATTACGCTCGGCGCGGTCTCGGCGCAGCCGCGCCAGGAGACGCTGCACCGGGTGTTCGGGGTCGAGGGGCAAGAAGTACGCGAGCACGTGCACGCCGCGGGGTCGGGCCTCGCCTTCGTCGCCCTGGAGGGGAAAAATCGCGTCGAGTAGGGAGATCTCCACTCCGGGCACCAGTTCGAGTCCGTAGTGATCGCAGCCCGCCGCCATCTCGTCGTGGCTGGAGGTGGTGTCGTGGTCGGTCAGGGCGATCGCGCGCAGGCCCAGTCGGTGGGCCCGGGCGGCCAACTCCGTGGGGGAATCCGATCCGTCGGAGAAATTCGAGTGGGTGTGCAGATCAATCACGATGACAGCGTAACGAGGACGTGTCACTACGCTGGAATGTCTGTGAAAGAATGTCCTAGTGCCGCTCGATAACGACTCCTTCGACGGAGAACGTCTGAAAGAAGCGTGCGGCGTAGTCGGCATCGTGGCTCCTGGTTCTGACGTGGCCTACCAGTGCTACGACGCTCTCTACGCGCTGCAACACCGTGGACAAGAATCCGCCGGCATGGCGACCTTCAACAACCACCAGATCACAGTGGTGAAGGATAACGGACTCGTCAGTCACGTCTTCACCGACGCCACGTTGCGGGCTCTCTCGGGCGCGCACGTGATTGGTCACACCCGCTACTCGACCTCAGGGTCGGCCAACTGGACTGCGGCTCAGCCGGTTTTTCGCTCCGCCGCGGGTTCGATCTTCGCTATCGCTCACAACGGCAACTTGACCAACACGGTCAAGCTCGCTGAGGAGGCCGGCATCCAGGTGACGTCGATGCTCTCGGACTCTGACCTCGTGGCCGAGTTGTTGGCGCGCGCGGTGGACCGCGGCGCGAGTGTGTCTGAAGCGCTGGCCGAGGTTCTCTCCCAAGCCGAGGGAGCTTTCTCGATGGTCATCCTGGAGTCGGGCAAGATCCACGCCGTCCGCGACCCGCACGGCTTTCGCCCGCTGTGCCTGGGCCAACTCGGCACACCCGACGAGCCCGAAGGCTGGGTCGTCGCCTCGGAGACTCCCGCGCTCGACGTCATCGGCGCCACGTTCTTGCGTGAGATTCTTCCCGGCGAGATGGTGACCCTGACCGATATCGGCGTCACCTCAGTGCAACTGCTCGAACCAGCCAACGAGAAGCAACACTTGTGTATTTTTGAGTTCGTCTACTTCGCGCGACCCGATTCGTACCTCATGGGCCACCAGGTCCACACCTCGCGACGTCGTATGGGAGAGTTGCTCGCGAGTCAGTCCCGCGTTGACGCGGACATCGTGATGGGCGTGCCGGACTCGGGGGTCCCCGCCGCCGAAGGCTTCGCCAAGTCGTCGGGTATCCCATTTGGCTACGGGCTGGTGAAGAACCGCTACATCGGTCGCACCTTCATTTCGCCCGACCAGGTCAAGCGCGCCGCCAGTGTGCGCCGCAAGCTCAATCCCCTGCGCGAGAACATCGAGGGCCAGCGCCTCATCGTGGTGGACGACTCAATCGTGCGTGGCACCACGACGCGCGCGCTCGTTCGCATGCTGCGCGACGCGGGTGCGGCCGAGGTGCACCTGCGCATATCTTCGCCGCCCTTCATGTGGCCGTGCTACTTCGGCATCGACACGCCCACGCGCGACGACCTGTTGGCCGCGAACCACACGGTCGCCGAGATGAACGACTTCATTGGTTCGGACACGCTCGAGTTCATTACCTTAGAGAACCTGCGCGCGGCCATCGGTCTCGATGGCGAGTGCTGTGACGCGTGCCTGACCGGACAGTACCCGGCGCCCGTGCCCGTGACCATCGGCGCGGCCGGAGGGCGCTGGTGAGCCGACTGCTCGATCAGCCCGAGGGCGGGCTGACCTACGCCGAAGTCGGAGTCTCCATCGAAGCCGGCGACGACTTCGTGCAGAGGATCAAGGACGTGGTGGCCTCGACGGCGCGCCCCGAGGTGCTCGGTGGCATTGGCGGTTTCGGCGGACTCTTTCACCTCAATTCGGGTCGCTACCACGATCCGGTCATCGTGTCTTCGGCCGACGGCGTGGGGACCAAACTCGAGATCGCTCGCCATCTCGGCCGCTACGGCACCGTGGGCATCGACCTGGTGGCGATGCTCGTCGACGATCTGGTCTGCTCCGGCGCCGAACCGCTCTTCATGCTCGACTACGTGGCGGTCGGCCAGATCAACCTCGAGCGGCTCGTCGACCTAGTGGCCGGGATCGCCGAGGGCTGTCGCCAGTGCGGTACGGCTCTGCTGGGCGGCGAGACCGCCGAACACGCCGGGGTCATGCGCCCCGACGACCTCGACGTCGCCGGCTTCGCGGTGGGTGTCGTTGAGCGCGGAGACGAACTCGGCGCGCACCGTCTGAAAAAGGGCGACGCGCTCATCGGCTTTGGTTCCCCGGGGCTGCGCTCGAACGGCTACTCCCTGGCGCGACGAGTGCTCGTCACTACTGACGACGACCTGCACGCCCCGGCCTTCGAAGGGGCCGAGCGTTCTCTCGGCGAGGAGCTCCTCCTGCCGTCGGTGATTTACGCACCGGCGGTGATGGCGATCGCCACATTAATCGGCCACGGCCTGCACGCGGCCGCGCACATCACCGGTGGCGGGATCGTGGGCAACGTGGTGCGGGTGCTACCGCCCTCACTCGACGCCGTCATCCACATGGATTCCTTTGAGACGCCCGAGATCTTCTACGAAATCCAGCGTCGCGGGTTGGTCAGCGCGTACGAAATGGTGCGGGTCTTCAACTGCGGGCTGGGCATGGTGGTCTGCGTGGACGCTGACGACGTCGACGACGCAATTAACGCTGCGCGTTCGGCCGGGGTGGTGGCGTCGGTGGTTGGTCACGCCCGACCGGGTTCGGGTCAGGTGGTTCTGACGTGAGCGACGCGAGAGCGCGCGTCCTCGAACACCTGCTCACCTACTCGGTGCGCCGCGGGGATTTCATCCTGAAGTCCGGTCGCACGTCCAGCTGGTTCATCGATTCCAAGCAGACGATCTGCGCGCCCGAGGTCATGGTCGACGTGGCAAGTCTGGTGCTCGAACGCGTTCCCGACGCCGCTACCGCCGTGGGGGGGCTCACCATGGGCGCGGACGGTGTCTCATTTATCACGGCCGGTGTCGCCGCCGTGAGGGGGCGATCCTTACGAGCCTTTAGCGTGCGCAAGGAAGTGAAGGACCACGGAGCGGGCGGGCGAATCGCCGGACGACTCCTGGTAGACGACGTCGTGGTCATCACCGAAGACACCGTGACGCGCGGCACCAGTCTGCTCGAGGCCGCCCGGGTGGTCCGTGACTACGGCGCGACGGTGGTCTTGCTACTCGCGGTGGTCGACCGCGGCGGCACGGCCGCCGCCATGGCCGCCGAGGAGGGTTGGGAGTTCGACGCACTCTTTAGTGCGCCGGACCTCGGTTTCGACTACGAAGGGGCCTGAGGCGTCCGTCGCGCGAGGTGAAAAAGGAAACGACCCCGCGCCACCAAAAAGGTGACTCGGGGTCGTTCACCAAGTGGTCGAGACCGGCGTCGATCCGGTGACCTCACGCTTTTCAGGCGCGCGCTCTACCGACTGAGCTACTCGACCTCCTCGTCACCCTTGCGGGTTCCGAGCGGACCTGACGGGATTTGAACCCGCGACCTCCGCCTTGACAGGGCGGCGTGCACTCCGAGCTGCACCACAGGTCCTCGGTGTTCCCAAAGCCGAGACTTTGGGACGCGAAGGATTAGTCTAACCGCTGGCACCACCCCCGCTCGTGGCTAGAGCTACGACGCGAGCACCAAACAAAAGGGGTGACCGACCGGGTCGAGGTAGACCCGAAACGTCTCGCCCGGTTGAAACGCGGCTTTGGTGGCGCCGGCGCCGAGCACGTAAGTTTCGCCCTCGTCGAGGTCGTCCACGGTGAAGTCGAGGTGGGCTTGCTGGGGGACGGGTCCCTCCGGCCACGTGGGAGTGACGTAGTTCTTCACCTTTTGAAACGCCAGGGTCGAACAACCCGTGACGACGAGTTCGATCCACGTGACGTCCTCGGGCTTGACGTCGCCCAAGGATTCCACCTCGAATCCCGTCACGCGCGAATAGAAAGCGGCAAGTTCCAGGGGATCGGGGCAGTCGAGCGCGAAGAGCTGTAATCGAGGCACGTTGCCCATGAAAACCTCCCGATGGGTTCTCGCGACATGGTAGCCCCACGGTGTATCGCGGGACCCTCAGTACAGTAGAAGTGATGACACGGCGTGCCCATGACCTAATGCACCCGGCGCACTGGGGAGATTGGTTACGGTCGACCGGCAGCCTCGCCGTCGCGGTCGCCGTGATGGAAGAAGCTATCCACATCCATGACACGTTCCACAAGTCGTCGCACCAGTCGTTGCTGGAGATCGTGATCTATCTGCTCGTGGTTGCCCTCGCGGTCGCGGGTTCTTTCACTATCCGCTGGTGGGCGCTGTCGCTGGGCAAGCTCGTCACTGCCCAGTCGGGCATCGCCGCCGGGGCAATCGTGCGGTTGGTATCGACCGGCTTGGGATATGTCGTATTGCTTTTCGCGATCTTCGCCGTCTTTGGACTTTCGGTGCAGCATCTGCTTATCGGTGCGGGACTGGCGGGCATCATCTTGGGTATTGCCGCCCAGCAGAGCCTGGCCAACATCTTCGCGTCACTGGTACTGCTCTTTGCGCGACCGTTTCGCGTCGGCGAGGATATCGTGATTCGTTCGGGCGCCCTGGGCGTGGTCGAAGGGCAAGTGCGCGGCATTGGACTCACCTACGTGACGGTTCGTACCGAGACTGGAACTTTGAAGGTCCCCAACTCGGTGATGTTGGCCTCCGGCATTGGACGTCACGCGACAGCTCCGCCTCGTGACGCCGACGAGAAGAAGTAGTTCTCTAGAGAGCGGACGTCGGTAGCGCCCACAGGGCCGAGCCGGTGCCCCAGGTACCCTTGGAACTCCTGAGCTCGGTGTAGAGCCAGGTGCCCTTCACCTCGCGGCGGTCAGTCGCCGTGAAAGTGACGGAGGAGGACTTCATCTTGCCCGCTGAGCAGGTGGGGGTGCAGGTGTTCCAGTGCAGGATCCCCTTGGCGTGGGCGGTGGTACCCGACCATTTTGACCAGGTGATATTGGTGACGTAGCGGCCCGCATCGGCGCAGGTGATGACGATCTCGCGGGGGCGCTGGGTGGGCGTTGAGCAGTTGTACAAATACGTCGGGGACGTCGCGGTCGTCACGCCGTAGGCACTCGTGGTGAGCGGTATGCCAAAGGTAAGAAGGCAGGCGCCCGCGAGGGCGGTGGCGGAGGTACGCATAAATTTGTTCATGCTCAAGTAGTACCACAGAAACTGTCGAATCATTTCGACACGAACGACTATTTCGTGACCCGCGGCGCGCTGGCGTGGCGAGGTCCGCAGTCGAGACTCGTGTGCTTCAGCGCGCAGTCGTCGCAAAGCAAGATGAGCGCGCGGCACGACAGATTGGCGCAGTTGAAATAGTGACTGGTGGGCGTCTCGCAGCGTTCGCAACGGCCCAGGACTTTCGCGTCCACGCCGAACTCCTGGGTCAAGCGTTCGTCGAAGACGAAGAGCGATCCCTCCCAGAGACCGCGGTTGGCGAACTCCTGGGCGTAGCGCACGACCCCACCGTCAATCTGGTACACCTCAGTGAAACCCCGCGACGACATGAGGGCGCTCAGGACCTCACAGCGCACCCCGCCGGTGCAGTAGGTCACGATGGGGTGTTGCTTCAAGTGGTCGTAGACGCCGCTGTCGAAGATGCGAACGAAGTCGCGGGTGGTCTCGGCGTCAGGGACAATGGCGTTCTGGAAGCGACCAATGGCGGCCTCGAACGCGTTACGAGCGTCGAAGAAGACGACGTCGTCGCGGCGCTCGACGAGATCGTGGACCTCGCGGGGGCTAAGGTGCTGTGCGCCCCCCACGACGCCCTGCTCGTCGACTTTGAGCTCGTCCGGAGCGCCAAAGGACACGATTTCTTCGCGCACCCGCACGCGCAGGCGCGGGAAGTCCGCTCCCGTGCCCTGCGACCACTTGACGTCGAGATCGTGAAAGCCCGGGTACGTCTTGGTGGCCGCGACGTACTTCTTCAGGGCCGTCATTGGGCCCCCGAGTGTTGCGTTGATGCCGTCACGCGAGATGAGGATCCGGCCCACCAGTCCAAACGACTCACCCAGGGTCTGTTGCCAGAGGCGGATCGCCTCGGGGTCCCCCAGGGGAGTGAAGCGGTAGAAGAGGATGACCTTGGGTTCACGCACCGGCGAAGTGTACCCGTCGACGTGCGCGGATTCAGTAGCTACTTGGTGCGCCGACGAAGTGTCGTCGATCCGATGAAGAGCGCCGCCATGATGTAGGCCACCATGACGCAGAACTGCTCGAGGTAATACGACGTGCTCTGCAGCGGATTGATGGCGTGCAGAGCGGCAGTCATCGGCAAGACGTTGGCCACGTAGCGTAGGGCCGTCGGCAACAGCGCCACTGGCACCATGAGTCCGCAGAGCAGTAGTTGGGGCAAGATGAAGGCCGGCATGAACTGCACGGCTTGGAATTCGGTCTTCGCCAGCGCACTGAGGGCCAGCCCAAAGGCGGTGCCGAGCAGCCCAGCGCAGAGTGCTACTGCGCTGATGCGCCAGGGAATTCCCTGGTGCACTAGTCCGTACCAGGTATAGGACAGCGTCGAGACCAGAGCGCTCTGGACGATAGCGACCAGACCGAAGGCTGCGGCGTAGCCGAGAATCAACTCGGCCTTGACGAGGGGCATCGTGAGGAGTCGTTCCAAGGTGCCATTCGTGCGCTCGCGCAGTGTCGTCACGGACGTGACGAGGAACATGATGATGAGGGGGAACACGCCCAACAGACGCGGACCGAGCACGCCGAAGCTCCCCGGACGATTTACGAGACTCCAGGCGAGCAGACCCATCAGCGCCGAGGGCACGACGAGCAGCAGGGCAATGGTGCGCGGGTCGTGGCCCAGTTGCTGCAGGATGCGCCGCATCGTCAACCACGTCCGGCGCAGACTCACGACGCCTCTTCGATCAGACGCACGAAGGCCTCGTCGTAACTGTCCATTCGCGTTCGCGCGAGCAGTTGCGCGGGCGTGTCGTCGAAGAGCAGATTTCCCTCGCGTAGCAGGAGCAACCGACCGCAGCGCGCGGCCTCGTCCATCACGTGACTCGAGACCAGCACCGTGGTGCCGTCGCCAGCGAGTTGGGCGAACGTCTGCCAGAGGTCGCGCCGCAGGACGGGATCGAGGCCGACGGTGGGCTCGTCCAAAATGAGTAATGGTGGCGCGCCGAGCAGGGCGACGGCGAGTGAGACGCGCGAGCGTTCACCGCCCGAGAGCGATGAGACCAGTCGCCCGGCGAAGGAGTGCAAGTTCACGATGTGCATCGTGTGCTCTACCTGGGAGATGTCGACACCGAGCACGCCCGCGAAGTAGGCGAGGTTCTCTCGCACGGTGAGGTCGAGATAAATAGCGGAGCTCTGGGCCATGTAGCCAATCCTGCGCCGCAGAGCCGGCGTACCGACCTTGTCGCCGAGCGCGAGTGCGCTGCCGCTCGTGATGGTTTGCACGCCCAACAGTGATCGCATGAGCGTGCTCTTGCCGCTTCCGCTCGGTCCGAGCAGTCCCACCAGCTCCCCCGCTGCGACGGTGAAACTGAGGGACTTGAGGATCACGCTGTGCTGGCGCACGACTCGCAACTGCGAAACCTCAATGGCGAGAGGGGGAGGAGCCATGGCACTGTCGATGGTACTCGCGAAGGGTCTCGCACTAGCCCCGAAGTCGGCCCGCGACGACCGACAACAGTTCGTCGACGTCGTCGCTCGTGGCGAGTGGGTTCATGAAGGTGAATTTGAGTGCCGCGCGTTTGTTGATGGTGGTGCGACCAAGGACCATGACTCCGTCGGCGAGGAGCTCTTGCTGCACCCGTCGCAGGTCGTCGGCGTCGCGCCCCGGAGCGTCGAAGACGCAACTCACCGTCGAGACTGGGGCCACGAGTTCGAAGTCGTCGCTGGCATCGATTGCGGACGCGGCGTAGACGGCGAGGTCCACCAGGTGCTCGAGCATGGCGGCGAAAGTGCGCTGGCCCATCGTGCGCAGCGACGCGACGACCTTGGCGGCGTCGAAGCGGCGCGAGGTGTCGAGTGAACGTCCCACCAGGTTCACCATGCCCTCGAGTTCGTCGCCGCGGTCCAAGTAGTGCGAGCGAACGCGCAAGAGGTCGAATCTTTCGACGTCGCGCACCACGAGGGCGCTGGCGTTAAAGGGCTGCCACCACAATTTGTGAAAGTCGATGGTGACCGAATCGGCGAGCTCGAGCCCGACGAGACGCTCACGCAGCCGCTCGGACATGATGAATGCGCCGGCGACGGCGGCGTCGACGTGCAACCACGCGCCCACGTCACGGGCGCGTTGGGCAATGAGGCTCGCGGGGTCGATGGCGCCCAAGTCCGTGGTGCCCGCCGTGGCGACGATGGCGACGGGGACGAGTCCTTGCCCGTTGAGGAGTTCCAAGGTGGCATCGAGAGCAACGATGTCCATGGCGCCAGTGTCATCGGTCGGCACCGAGACAACCGCGTCACGTCCGAGGCCGAGTTGGGCTGCGGCGCGTTGCACGGAGAAGTGGGCTTGGTTCGACGCCAAGAAACGCCACGTGCGTGCGTGTTCGGGCAATCCGGACGTCAAGACGTCGACACCGATCTTGGAGGCGGCCCAGGAGCGCGCCAGGGTGAGCCCCAGTAGGTTCGACGCCGTCCCCCCCGAGGTCATGACGCCCGAGGCGCTCGCCGGGAAGCCGATTCGCGTCCCTAGAAAGTCCATGAGGTGCAGTTCAACTTCGGTGGCGGCGGGTGACTGGTCCCAGGAGTCCATCGATTGGTTGGAGCTGGCGATGGTCAGTTCGCTCACCACCGCGGGAACCACACTCGGGGGGTGCAGATGTGCCACGCAGGCGACATCGAGGGGGTGAACCCCGTGGGCCCACACCGCGGCGCCGAGTTCGTCGAGCACGGTGTTCAGGTCGACGCCATCGGGCGGACAGATGTCGAGGGCTCGCACGCCCGCGCGCAACTGCGCCGGGGTCAGGCTCGAGCGCGGTCCGTGACTCGGTTGGTCGAGTGAACCCACCGCCACGCCCGCGGCGTGCGCGAGGTGGGCCAAACCGCGTGCGTCAGTGGCGACGAAGAGTTCGCGCCACGCCGAGACGTCGCTCAACGTACCGAGCAGGCCTCTTCGACGGCCAGGGCCAGTCGAGTCAGTCCCTCGTCGAGCTGCTCGGGCTCGATCACCAGCGGGGCGAGGAGCTTCACGATGGTGTCGCCGGGGCCACAGGTCTCGACGATGAGACGGCGTTCGAAGGCGTTGCGCGAGATGGCTGACGCCAGCTCGGTGTCACCGACGGCGAGGCCGCACAACAGGCCGTTTCCGCGCACGCTGAAGCCGCCGGCGCCGAAGGAGTCGGCAATTGATTCCAGCGCGGTCCGCACGGTGTGGCCGAACTGTTCGGTGTTCTTCTCGAGTGTCGAGTCCGACCAGTAGTTCTCGAGCATCGTCGCCGACGTGGCGAAGGCGAGGTTGTTGCCGCGGAAGGTGCCAGTGAACTCACCGGGGTTCCAGGTGTCGAGGTTGCGGCGCACGAGGTTGATCGCCATGGGCAGGCCGAGGCCACTGATGGACTTCGAGACGCAGATGACGTCGGGGTCGAGTTGGGATCCCTCGAAGGAAAAGAAGGGACCAGTGCGACCGACCCCCGCCTGGATCTCGTCGGCGATGACCAAGATTCCCAGTTCTCGGGTGATGCGACGAATGGCCGAGAGGTACACGGGGTCAAACGCCCTCGCGCCACCCTCGCCCTGGGTGGGTTCGATGATGATCACGCCGATCGGTTGGCCGTTGACCGGCGAGCGCAGCGTGGTGTCCAGCAGCTCGATGTCGGCGTCGCTGACGTGCTGCACGAATGGCAAGGCCACGAAGTCCTTCAAGTGCGCGCTCGTCTCGCGGCCGGCCATCGACGCCGAAATGGACGCGGCGCGGTAACTCATGCCGTGATATCCGCCCTCGAAGCCGAGTACCGCGCGGTGCCCGGTCAGGCGCTGGGCCAACTGCAGGGCTGCTTCCACCGCGGTGGCACCGGTCGGACCGACCGTCTGGACGACCATGTCGAGCTGACGCGGGGCCAGGATTGTGCGCTGAATCGTGTCGAGGAAGGTGCGCTTCTCGGGGGTGAAGGTGTCAAGGGAGTGCAAGAGACGGCCCGAACGCAAGTGCTCGATCGCCACCTCGACGAACAGCGGGTTGTTGTGTCCGTACGATAGGGCGCCGGCGCCGGCGAAGAAGTCGAGGTACTCGACGCCGTCCTCGTCGGTAATGACGCTGCCCTGGGCCGAGGAAAACACGGCGGGCCAGCGGCGACAGTAATAGCGCACGTTCGACTCCAGCTCTTCAAAAGAGTTCACGACGTAGTCCTCTCAGTTGGGGGAGCGTCGTCTTGCGTTCGAATCGCTCAAAATTTACAGGGGGTATCAAGTGTAGCCGAAGGGGGCAAATCACACAATCGTTTTTTCACCCTAAGTGCACAATTCCCTCAATGAGTGACATCTTGGTAAAAATTTCGTCACGACGCGGTCGTCACTTTGGTCTCTAATTTGTGTCCTCGTGGCCCGTCGACTGCCACGAATGCGCGGGCGAGTAGCCCTCGCGGCCCTGATTGTCCTGGTGGTGGTCCTCCAGCTCGCCTCGCGACATCCACTCAGCGCCGAACCCGCGAGTGCCGCCGAGCTAGCGCCCGTCGCCACCCAGTTCAACCGTGGGTATAAATCCAATGACGTCGGGCTGGTGTGGGACCACTTCGACGCCGCCTCCGAGCTGGCGATCTCGCGAGCGCGCTACGTCCTGTGGCGCCGCGAATGTCCCAGGACGCTCGGTGTCGCCACAACGCTGGGCGTGAGTCGGGTGTCGCCAGGGAGGCGGGACGTGCGCAACGAGATCAGCGAGGTGACGCTGCGATTACTGGCACCAACAGAACGGTCAATGGCGTTTCAGTTTGGTGCGTTCGAATCCTTCGGCGATGTCGCTCTATCGGTCGAGTTACGCCGTCTACGCTCATGCGATGGGCTGTACTGGTTGACGACGCGACGTCTCAGCTCAGCGAGGGCGGTGAGTGTTGGTGTTGGCGCGCCAGCCGACGGTCGGGGATGATCCACATCATGGATAACAACACGTAGCAGGCGTAGGAGAGGTACGGACTCACGAAGGCCAAGGCGATACCGAGGATCGAGACGAAGGGCGAGATCGCGCCCTTGGTGTCATGACCGAGAGCCCGCGACAGGGCGGTGTCGTGATGGTTCGCCCTGAGAATCGCGCGCACTAGGACGAAGTACGTCACCGCGCTGGCGAGCGAGACGATGCCGTAAGCGACGGCCGGAAAAACCGAATCCGCGCCCTGGCCAACCCATTCGGTGACGACGGGCACGAGGGAGAGCCAGAACAACAGGGCCAGGTTGGACCACATCACGCCACCACTGATGGTCTTGGTGCGCCGCAAGAGGTGGTGGTGATTGTTCCAGTAGATGCCGATCATGGTGAAACTGAGGATGTAAATCAACAGCGACGGTAGCCGCTGCGCCACGAGCGTAGGGAATCGTTGACCGGCGGGCGCAGGTTGAAGGCCATGAGGGTAATGATGACGGCCATCACGGCGTCGCTGAAGGATTCGAGGCGCCCCGTGCCAATGACGTCGCTGCCGGCGATGCTGCGCAAATCGTTTTCGTCTGGCGGATGCTCGTTCATCGAATCAGTGTAAACATTGTGCAGGTGGGGTTGTCACGACAGACAAAATGTAGTCGTGTCAACCCCACCTGCGGCCCCGCCCGCTACCTAGAATCAACGATGACGCCTATCTGCCGATTGCGCGTTGCATTGATTGTCGGTGTCACAGCGGGAGCTTAGAGTTCCGCTTTTTGAGTTGTGCTCGCAGTTTCGCTGTTCGTAACCACCACCTCATCTTCACGATTCCACGAGTCCATCGATTCCGCCAACGTCGGCGATTTGAAACTTCTGGGTGACGAGAACCTTAAGGAAGCCTTCGTGACAGGTCCTGCTAACAACGTCGTCCACGCGGAAGCACCCGACCCGCGCCGGTGGTTCGCACTCTTCGTGATCGCCATCGCCCAGTTGATGGTGATCCTTGACTCGTCCATCGTTAACATTGCCCTGCCGCACGCCGCGCTGCGAAAGTCCCTGGGCGGTCTAGGAATCTCGACCCACAACTACCAGTGGGCCGTCACCGCGTACACCTTGACCTTCGGTGGTTTCTTGCTGCTCGGAGGGCGTATCGGCGACTACGTGGGTCGAAAGAAGGCGTTCATGATCGGATTAGTGGGCTTCGCCGCTGCGTCGCTCCTTGGTGGTCTCGCCCAAAGCCAGCAGTGGCTCTTCGGTGCGCGCGCCCTTCAAGGTGTCTTTGGAGCGCTGCTCGCCCCCGCCGCATTGTCACTCATCTCGGTGACGTTCACCGACTCCAAGGAACGCGCCAAGGCCTTTGGCGTGTACGGCGCTCTTTCGGGCGTCGGCGCCGCTATTGGACTCATTGCTGGCGGTCTCCTCACTCAGTACCTCTCGTGGCGCTGGTGCCTGTTCGTCAACACGCCCATGGCGCTCATTGCGCTCTTCCTCGCGATCCCCAACGTGAAGGAGTCCAAGGTCGAGGGTCATCCCCACTACGACGTGCCCGGCGCGCTCACCGCCACCGTGGGCATGGTCGCCGTCGTCTACGGCGTGAGCCAAGCGTCGACTCACTCGTGGGGCTCAATTGACGCGTGGCCCTTCATCGTGTCCGGCGCGGGACTCCTGGCGGTGTTCTTCGTGATCGAGGCGATGGTGAAACAGCCGTTGTTGCCGCTTCGACTCTTGGCGGATCGAGTGCGCGCGGGCGCGTACCTCACTCAATTGTTGGTGGCCCTGGCGCTCTACGGGATGTTCTTGTGGATCACGTTCTACCTCCAGGACATCCACCAGTTCTCGGCGGTGAAGTCGGGCCTGCTCTTCATGCCCTTCTCACTTGGCGTCATTCTCGCGGCCGGCGCAACCAGTCAATTGCTGCCCAAGATTGGACCACGTCCTGTGGCAACCGTCGGCTGTTTGATGTCCGCGGTGGGTATGTTCCTGCTGTCGCAGTTGACCATGACGAGCTCGTACACTTCGCACGTCATGCCGTCGATGATCATCACCTCGCTGGGACTCGGACTGGCATTCGTCTCACTCGCCTCTACGGCCCTCTTCAATGTTGAAGGTCGCGACACCGGAGCAGCCTCGGCGGTGTTGTCGTCGTCTCAGCAACTCGGCGGATCATTCGGTACGGCAATCCAGAACACCATCGTGGTCTCCTCGGCGGGCGCCTTCACCGCGGCGGCTCTCGCCAAGGGAAAGTCAGTGAATCAAGCCCTCATCGCCGCCAGTCAGGTCCACGGCTACGACGAGGCGTTCCGTTTCGGTGCACTGATGTTCGTGATTGGCGCCGGGGTTTTCTACTTCCTTGTCAATATCGACCGACACCACTTGGCACAGCACGATGATGCACCCTCGGTGGCGCACTGAGTCGTTCACTGGGCACTTTGTGCCCCCTAGGGAATGCGGATGTCGTGCACGCGCGCGGCTTCGATGCGATCGGCGTCGCTCAGTTGATCGACCGGCAAGGGAGTGACGACGCTCCAATGATGCCCCACGGGACAATGCTGGTAGCGCTTGAAACCCAGGCGCACCGCTTTCAGCGACGCGCCGGCGATCCAAATCGTCGTGAAGAGGTGGCCCTTTGAACAGCGCACCACCACATCGCTCGAACCCTTGGTCTTGATGTTGCGACGGCGCAACACCCTCGTGGGAAGCCACGCGGCCAGCACGATGACCACGACGACCAGAACGAAGACGACAATCCAAACGACGACCAGTTTCATGCCCTCAGGTTATGCCAGCCACCAGGGGCAACTTCTGGGGACTAGGAGGATTCCCAGCCGGTTTGGGGTGCTGTGGGCTCGCTCACAGTGGGCGCCTGCACCAATCGGCGCGACCACCAGGGAATGACCGCAGACGTGCTGGACTGGTACGCGGCGTACTCGGGGTATTTGCCCGAAGAGATCTGCTCGGTGAACCTGGTCGAACCAACGAAGAGCAGTGTCAACAGGACGGGTCCGATTACTGTCCACTGGGCCAGGGACGTGGCGGCGAGCGCCCCGAAACCAAAGATGACCCACCACTGGGCCATTTCGAAGAAGTAATTCGGATGGCGCGAAAAGCGAAAGAGTCCGGAGCGCAAGAACCCGGGTTCGAGCAGCTGGCCGGCCGTAGCGAGCTGTTTTTTTCGTTGGTGAAACTCCCACTGTTGTTGGTCCGCCACGGTTTCTCCGACCAACAAGAGGATGAAAACAACACTCAAGACCACGTCGAGGGGACCGAAGGCTGTCGCGCGATGCTGGTAAGCGCTGAGGGCGGGTAGTGCGATGAGGACGAGGAGCGCGTTCTGGTAGAGAACGATGAAGAAGAGATTGAAGAGCTGGAACTGCCACTTGCCCATCGCGTCGCGCAGGACCTGCCAGCGGTAGTCCTCGACGCCCGAGTAGCCGCCCTTGCGTGCGAAGTTGTAGGTGAGGCGCACTCCCCAGAGCGTCGCCAGGACCGCCATCGTCGTGAGGCGCGCGTTGGTGAAGTGTGCGTGCGCGGCGAAGATCCAGATATAGACCTCGGGCAGGAGCGACCACATTCGGTCCTCCCAGGAGGTGTCGCCGCTAATCAGTGACGCGGTCCAAGCGAACGCGCAGGCGACGCTCGCCACCCCAGCCACCCACGTCAGCGCGCTCACGATGGCCAGACTAACGACCTACGGTGCAAAGTCGTTGTGTGGTCACCGCGCCAGACTCGCTGGTCGCTGGTCATCCGGGGGTGGATCTGGGACTATCTCGATGACTGTTTCGGTGGTCCAGCACTTTCGGTTCTCCGACGTTCGACGCAGCATCTCGTCATCGCCGTGGCCGATACGCGGTCGACAGCGTTCATTGGACCACTACGCCAGCAGTGCCACGTTCTGTTTCACGTCATCGAGGTGATGTTCGGCTTCGTGCACGGCCTGGGCCGCGGCCCAGAGAATCGTGACCTCGTAGGGAGAGGCGGGGCTGTAGGTCAGATGCCGAAGTAAGGCCGGCGCCGAGAGCGACGTCAGGGTCTTTACGAAGAGGTTCGTCATCGTCGAGAGCTCCCCGGCCACGTCGGCGGGCGTGTCGTGTTGATAGAGACCCAACGAGACCCGCTCGTCGCGGTTCATCGCGACTCCAGTAGGGGCGTCGAGTATTGCCGCGGTGATGATGCGCTCACGAATCGAGATCAGGACGTCGCGCAGATGTCCGCCGTATTCCAGGATCGACCAGCGCGTGGGAGAGGGCCGCCGCGCGACCTCGAGGCCGGCGCTCGTGATGACCTGAACAAAGGAACGAATGGCCTGCTCGAGGCGACTCGGGATTTCTTCGATGGTGACGTCGGCCCATCGAAAGCCGCAGACGTCGCACGTGGAGGGGGCCGACATAGTGTCAATGTAGTTGGCGCTCAGTAACGAACAAACCGGTGCTGCTCTGATGACCCTCGAGTCGACGTCGCGAGAGGGCAGTGAAAAAAACTATCCTGACGTTGTCCCCTGAGTTGTCTCATCAACGTGACCAGGAGCGATGGGCGTGGCGCGGGTGATTGGTACTGACGCCCACACCCCGAAAAATGCCGTGATGAGGGAAAAGATCCGGCCGATCACCCGTAGGTTGGATTCGTGGTCCTTCGTCACTTTCTCGTTCACGACGAGGTGGCGCGTCGCTCAGGGATTTCACGTCGCGAACAAATTGATGGGAACTAATGACTACATTTTTTGAAGAAGAGATTCGCTCCCAAGCGGACATCCTGCGGCGTCGGCGCGATGAAGGTGCGCGTCAGGCGCAGCGGGTTGCCCAGTCGTGGCACGGCATCACGTACGCCCTCGTGGGTGCGCGTGGCTCTTCGGACAACGCGGCACTTTTCTTTCAGTACCTGGCGGGTAAGGAGCTGGGACTCGTTGTGGCTCTGGCGACTCCCTCGCTCTACGCCGACGACTCGATCCTGGACCTCTCGGGCGCGGGAGTGCTGGTCATCTCCCAATCGGGACGATCGCCGGGGATCGCGGAGATTCTCACGCACGCCCATCGTCAGCACCGACCCTGCGCGGCCTTGACGAATGATGCGGCGTCGCCCGCTGCACTCGACAGTGACGTCTTCATCGACATGGGCGCCGGCCCCGAACGCGCCGTCGCATCGACGAAGACGTTCTCTGCGTCCTGGCACGCATTGGCGCAACTGGTGTCGGCCCTGAAGGGCAGCGACCTCGCCGGACTCGACGACGTCGCCGACGTGGTCGATCGAGTACTCAACTCGGCCTTCGAGGCGTCATTGCCTCTCGCCGCGTTGAACGCGACACGGGGACTGACCGTCGTGGGTCGGGGCGTCGGCGCGGCGGTGGCGTCGGAGATCTCGCTCAAGATTCGAGAGGTGACCGGCATTCGCTCCGAAGGGTACGCTGCCTCGGACTTTGCCCACGGACCCATCGGCGCCGACGGTGCCGGCACCGCTTTGCTGCTGGTCGTGAGCGAGGAGATGACCGACGAACTCTGCGAGCTCACGCTCCAGGGCTGTCGCCGCTCGGGCATGACCACGGTGGTGATGCGACCGAGTACCCGCCGCGGTTTCGACTGTGACGAGGAGATCGTCATCGGCGAGGACCTGGCCAATTGGTCATTGGGGCTGGCGTGCGTCGTGGTCGGTCAGGTCCTGGCGCTGCGGCTGGGGGAACTGCGGGGTCGTCCCATTGACAACTCGCCCGGTCTGAGCAAGGTCACTCTGGGCGTGTAGGGCGTCAGTCGGCCGGGCGATCGGGGCGTAGCGACGACAGAAGCAGTTCGGCGAGCGACAGCGGCGTCAGGGACGTCAACTGTCTCGCCTGGATGTCGCAGCTGAATCCGTCGAGAACGAGGGGACCGGACGTCGCCGCGGAAGCGATCCCCGGGATGAAGCGGTCCTCGGCGATTTGGCGTGAGATCACGTCGTGACTCGCTTCGTAGCCGAAAGAGCCCGCTAGCCCACAACACCCCAAGTCCAGCAGCTCGACGTCGAAGCCCGCGCGGGTCAGTACGTTGACATCTGACTGCGAGCCTCCCGTGGCGCGCTGGTGACAGTGAGGATGAACGCTGACCGGGCCTCGCGCGACGGACGTGGTGGGAGTCCACGCGATGGCGTCTAAGTGCTCGGCCAGACTCCGACACAGCTCCGCGAGCCGGCTAGCCCGCGGGTCATCGCTGAGGAGCTGGGGAATCTCGTCCTTGAATGTCGCCCGGCAGCTCGGTTCGGGAACGACGATGGGCAGTCCCAGGACGAGGTAGGGAGCGAGTACATCGAGGACGCGCCGAGCGCTCGACTTGGCCGCAGTGAGCATGCCCGAGTCGTAGAGGGTGCGCCCACAGCACGACCACTGCGAGGGCACGACGACGCGCTCGCCCGCGAGCTCAAGAACCGCGGCAGTCGCGTCGCCGCGGGCGGGTGAGAAGAGGTCGGTGAAGGTGTCAGCCCAAAGGACCACGGTGGGTGTCTGCTCGTCGCGTAGCCGCCTCGCGAGACCGCCGCGACGAAACGATCGTCGAGCGAATCGCGGCGCCGCTCGATCGCGGCTCAGCCCCGCCGCGTTCATCACCGCTCGGCGCGTGAGCCGGCCCTGCAGGACAACGTTCGATAGTCGTGGTACGAGCGACGCGACGCGTCCCGCCCAGGGCAGGGACCCGAGGGCGTAGGCGGATCGTGGTCGCAACCTTCCGTGGTAGTAGTGAAAGAGGAACTCCGATTTATAGGTCGCCATGTCGACGTGGGTCGGGCAGTCCGACGCGCAGCCCTTGCACGATAGACACAGGTCCAGCGCCTCGAATACCTCCTCGCTACGCCAGGTCTCGGGAATGGCGCCACCCTGGAAGAGCTCGCCCAGGAGCTTGGCGCGACCCCGAGTGGAGTGCTGCTCATCGCGCGTTACCCGGTACGACGGACACATGACCCCGTCCGTGTCACTGCGGCACTTGCCCACTCCGACGCAGCGTTCGACGGCGCCCTGCAGCGAGCCGTGGTCGTGGGGGAACGAGAAGCCCGTAGCCAAGAGATTCGACGAGCGATACTTCGGGCCGTAGCGAATATTGGTGTCGAGGGGATAGGCGTCGATGAGCTTGCCCGGATTCATTCGTCCTTCGGGGTCCCACGCCGCTTTGAAACGGCGAAAGGCCTCGATGAGACGCGGGCTGTACATGCGCGCGAGCAACTCGCCGCGCGACTGCCCGTCGCCGTGCTCGCCTGAAATGGATCCCCCGAGCGACACGCACAGGTCGGCTGCGCGCTCGACGAACGCGCGGTAGTGCGCGAGACCGTCGACGCTCGAGAGGTCGAAGTTGTTGCGCGTGTGCACACACCCCTGTCCGAAGTGTCCGTACCAGGCGCCGCTCAGATCGAATTCGGCCCACAAATCGCGGATGCCGCGCAAGTACGTACCGAGGTTCTGTGGGAGAACGGCGGCGTCCTCCCAGCCTTCGTGATTGGCGGGTTGGTCTTGGGGATGCGCCGTCGCCCCGAGTCCCGACTCGCGAATCTGCCACACGCGCTCCTGGTCACGGGCGTCGCTCAGGACGACGCCGTTCACGTCGGGGCCCGGGCTCGCCAGGAGTTCACGCGCGGTGCTCTGGGCGCCCTCAAGAGTGTCGGCACCGATCTCACAGAGCAGCCAACCGCGCCCGGCGGGCAAGAGTTCGAGGTTGTCCACGTGGAGATTGGCGCGGCGCATCTGCTCGACGAGTACCAGGTCGAAGCCCTCGAGACCAATGAGCGGATAGTTGAGCAGTCGCGGCACGTCGTCGGCGGCGAGGTAGATGTCCTCATAACCCAGTACCACCAGAATTCGGTGACGGGGCCACGGCGAGAGCGTGACGGTGATCTCGGTGACCAACGCACACGTCGACTCCGAGCCGACGATGGCGCGCGCGAGGTGAAAGCCCTTCTCGTCGAGAAGCTGATCGAGGTTGTACCCCGAGACGCGGCGTGCGAGATCGGGGTAGCCGGTGGCGATCTCCTCGGCGTAGTCTGCGCGCAACTGGCGCAGCTCTCGCACGATGCGCGCTGCGTCAGTGGTGCCGCTGGCCATCTCCACGTACGTCACGTCGTCGCACGGACCGAGCACCAGCCGCTCACCTTGATACGTGATGACGGTCAACTCCTCGACGTTGTCGACGGTCTTGCCGTAGTGCAGCGCGTGGGTACCGCAGGAGTTGTTGCCGACCATGCCGCCGATGGTGCACCAGGCGTGGGTGGCCGGATCGGGTCCGAAAGTGAGATCGATGGCCCGCGCGGCGGCGTTGAGTTGGTCGAGGACCACTCCGGGTTGCACTCGCGCGATTCGTCGTTCAGGATCGATCTCGAGAATCTCGTTCATGTAGCGGCTCATATCGAGCACGACGGCGACGTTGCACGCCTGACCGGCGAGGCTCGTGCCCGCCCCGCGCCCCAGGATGGGCGCGTGGTGTCGCGCGCAGATCTGCACGGTGCGCACGACATCGTCCTCGTCACGGGGGTACACGACGCCCAGGGGTATCTGGCGGTAATTCGACGAGTCGGTGGCGTAGATGCCGCGGGTCGCCGCGTCGAAGAGCACGTCGCCGCGCAGGGCATCACGCAGTTCTCGTTCCAACGTCAGACGCGTCGTCGCGTCAACACCGGACCGGTCGACGTAGTCACCGGGCTGGTACGTCGTCATCACCGAGAAAGGTTAGAGGTCACGAGCCCCTCACGCCAAAGTGGCGAGGTCGCCGTTCGTCACGTGCGCAGTGATCCTCAGTTCGTCGTCCAGGACGAAGAAGTTCGCCGGCGATCCCGGTCGAAGCGACACCAGTTCGCCCACGCCCAGGAGGTGGCCGGGGCGGCTGATGACGGAGCGCAACGCGTCGAGGGAGTCAATTCCCAGTGAATGAACGCGGATGAGACTATCGCGCAACTTACCAATACTGCCCGCCAGTGTTCCGTCCACTCGTCGTGCCTCGCCGTTGTTGATCAGCACGGTGACGTCACCGAGTTGGACGACGTCACGGTCCACCCCCGCTGCGGCAATCGCGTCGCTGACGAGGATGCAGCGGCCGTGCGCGCCGCGAAACGCCATGCGTAGCATGTCCTCGGACACGTGCACTCCGTCGGCAATGATTTGCACGGTCACGTCGCCGCGAGTGAGGGATACTCCCGCTAGACCGGGCGACCGGGCGCTCAAGGGCTCCATGGCGTTGAAGATGTGAGTGACGGCCGATGCTCCCGCGTCGAAGCCGCGTCGCGCTTCCTCACCCGTGGCCGCGCTGTGTCCGAGGGAAACCGCGACGCCATGGTGCACGCAGAAGTCGATGAGATCGAGAGCTCCGGGCAGTTCGGGTGCGATGGTCATCATCGAAATCTCTCCGCACGCGAGCAGAGCCTCGAGGTGTCCGAGGTCGGGTGGGCGAAGATGATGCACGGGGTGCGTCCCCGCGCGCCGGGGCGAGAGGAACGGACCCTCTAGGTGGATGCCCAGTATTCGCGCTCCACTCGTAGCGAGTCGCCGAGCCTCGTCAATTCGCGACGCGGCGCGCTGGAGTAGCTCGAAGTCGCTGGTAATCAGCGTGGGCTGATAGGCCACGACGCCGTCGCGTAAGAGAGCGTCGCCCATGGTGAGCACTTCCTCGACGTCGGCGTTGAGTAGGTCGATGCCGAAGTAGCCGTTGATCTGAGCGTCAACGAAGCCCGCCACCGCGACTCCGCTGCCCGGTCCCGAGAGTCCGACGGCGACGATCTCGCCGTCACTGATCGCCACGTCGCCGGTGACCAAGGTGCCCTCGACGAAGGCCGCGCCCACACCGAGTCGTTGCCAGGTCGACGTCGAACGCCGGCGCGTCGTGGTCGACGTCATGCGCAGGGAGTCCAGGACCGGACGCAGACGTCCCGCGTACTCGTGCAACCGGAGCTCCGCGTCGTCGGCGGTGAGGCCGCCCACGATCATCGCGCAGGCAACCTTGGGCCGCCACTGGCTTGCACCGAGCGCGAGAGCGACGTCCTCGTGGCTGGCCCCGGTGATCCGCGCGACGATGCGCATCGATCGGTCGCGTAATTTCTCGTTCGTCGGGCGCACGTCGACCATCAGATTGCCGTAGGTCTTGCCGAGGCGTACCATGGCCGCGGTCGAGATCACGTTCAGCACTAACTTCTGGGCAGTGCCCGAGTTCATGCGAGTGGACCCGGCGATCAACTCGGGACCAACCACGACTTCAATGGGGTGATCAACGTCAGCGCTCAGCGGCGTCTCAACGTTGCACGAGACCCCGACGGTCACCGCACCGAGGCGATGGGCCTCTTCGACGGCGCCTAGAACATAGGGAGTGCGACCGCTGGCCGAGATGCCCACGACGCAGTCGATGTTGGTGACCCCTAGGTCACGCACCGCGAGGGCTCCACCGTCGGAGTCGTCCTCGGCGTTCTCTACCGGTACTCCAAAGGCGTTCAGACCCCCCGCGAGGATGCCCACCACTTGGCCCTCCTCGACGTTGAAGGTGGGACCCGCCTCGGCGGCGTCGAGCATTCCGAGGCGTCCCGCGGTTCCCGCCCCAACGTAGATCAGGCGTCCACCACGTTCGAGTTGGGCGACGACGCCCTTGACCGCTGTCGCGATCGCACCCTGCGCCGCGGCGAGCGCATCGGGAACCTGTCGAACGTCAAAACACATGAGTCCCACCAAGTCTTCGACGGTCATCTGATCGAGGGCGTCGAGTTCGGGTCGAACCTGTTCGGTTCCGAGGAGTCGCAGTTCGGCGGCGTCGCGCGGTTCGTTCATCAGTTCACCTTGGCGAGCGCCCGGTGCACCGCGGTGCGAAACGCCGCTTGGCGCACGAGATCGCGAGTGGGATGCACGGCATTGGTGAGCAGAACGACTGCCACGTTGGCTCGCGGTGCGATCAGGAGCGAGGTGCCCGTGAACCCGGTGTGCCAGTAGGTCCCTTCGGGCCACGTCCCCCATTCACGCGGTTCAATGCGCCAGCCCAATCCGCGGACGTCGGGTTGTCGGCCGGCTTGGTGGCGCGACATCCGCGACAGTGCGCCCGCACTCAGTACCGGGTGGTGTCGGGGAGCCAACAAGGCGCCGGCGAAGAGGGAGAGGTCAGCGGTCGTAGAGAAAAGTCCGGCGTGACCGGACACGCCGCCCAGGGCCCACGCGTTGCCGTCGTGTACCTCGCCACGAACCAGGCCAGGACCAAGACGTTGATCGCCGTCGAGTTCGGTAGCCGCGGCGCGCGCCCGTTCGCGACTTCCGGGTCGGTAGCGTGTCTCGCTCATTGCTAATGGAGCGGCGACCACGCGGCGAAAGAGGCGATCGAGCGGCTCCTTCGCGCAGGCGGAAATGGCCCAGCCCAGCAGCATGAAGTTGAGGTCGCTGTAGAGGACCCGTCCCGGCGCAGCGGCGCGCTGCGCTTCGTCGTAGACGGCGCGACGCACGGCTCGAGGGTCGGGACCTAGGTGAAAGAAGGGACGGTGAGCGATGATCCCCGAGGTGTGAGTGAGGAGCTGGCGAAGGGTGATGTCGCGTCGAGTGAAATCGGGCAACCAGTCGGCCAGTGGTTGATTCAATTTCCAGAATTTCTGATCCTCGAGCCACAGTGCCAGCGGCGTGGTCGCGACCACCTTGGTCAACGAGGCGAGGTCGTAGACGGTGTCGGATCGGGTGTCCTCGAGTACACCGACGAGGTTCGCGTGCCCACCCCAGGCGCGCACGAGCATCCCCGAACGGTCGATGACCGCCAAGTTAAAGCCCGCGGGAAACGAGGTCGCGAGAGTGCCGACGAGTGCCGCGGTCACGGCGTTTCTGGCGGTCGCGGTGAACCGGGAACTTCCTTCGGTAAATTCAACGTTGACTCGTGAAGGTGTCGCTGTCGTCATGGTGGCGGAGCAGTGACCGCGACGTCAGGCGCGTCGTTCGGAGTTTTTGACGAGGGCATCGTGACCACTTGACCGTGGACGGGCAGATGACGGAGGCGCACTTCCTGGGTACCGAACGTATCCTCCACTCGACGCCCGCCATCGGGGACGAATCCGGCGTGCGAATAGATCTTGCGAGCTCTGGCGTTGTCTTCGAACACCCACAACGTGATGGGCCGAATCGACAGGGGATCGAGAACCGCGAGGGCCTTTTCGATCAGCAAGCGACCGATCCCGTGACCGGTGGCCGACGGCGCGACGTAGAGGGCGAAGATGTGACCGTTGCCGGGATTGTCTGGTTCCATGCCGAAGCGAGTGAAGCCCACCACGTGGCCCGGGGTCAGTTCCGCCACGAGAGTCTGGGTCGACTTGGACGCAATGAGCTCACCCAACCACTTCGTGGTGTCGTCGAAGTCCAAGGCATCGATGACGGAGTCGGCGACGATCCCGCGGTACGAACCCTTCCACGCCTCGATGAAGACAGACGCGAGGGCTGGCGCGTCGCTGGGTAGGGCGAGACGTACCCGTGCGGGACGATTCTCCGGAGGCGCCTGGGACGAGCCCAACTCGGGGCGTCGCAGTCCCGTTTGAAATCGGTAGCGGTCGCCACGGTAGAGGGAGCGGACGAACTCAATGGGTTGACCCGACGTATCGAGGGTACGTCGCGAGAGCATCAAGAGCGGCATACCGGGCGCGCAGCGCAGCAGACCGGCTTCTCGACCTTCGGCGGCGACGGCTTCAATGGTCTCTTCGGCCGAGGCGAGCTCCACGCCGTAGTTCAACGAGAGCAATTGGTAGAGCGAGGCAGAGTCGGAGAGCTCGCCGGTAATACCGTCGAAGCGCTCGGCGCTCAAGAAGACCACCTCGATGGCGATGGGGTCACCGTCGGCGAGGCGTAGTCGTTCGATTCGTAGAACCTCGGCGTTGGCCGACAGGTCGAGACGCATACCCACGTCGGACCCGGCGCCCACTCGACGCACATCGATGAGTTTGGAACTCGGGGAGATACCACTAGCGCGCATGCCCTCGGTGTGGCTCATCAACTCCAGGCGCTGCTCGATCTTGGCGTTGGCGACGAATGTGCCCTTGCCCTGGCGACGGTAGATCCGCTGCTCGATCTCGAGTTGTCCGAGGGCCTGGCGCACCGTGGCGCGCGAGACGCCGTAGGTTTGGCAGAGTTCTCGCTCGGTCGGCATGGCCGAACCGGCGGGAAGTCCTTCGATGATGACCACCAGGGCGTCATGGATGCTTTGGTATTTGGGTGCCGAGACCGTAGTGCCGAGTACCCGTACTGGTTCGTCTAGCACTTGCCCTCCAAAGCGGTGGTCACCAGGTGTTGGTGGAATTTTTGTAATCTACCAACTCAAATTGGTCTGGTCAATCAAATTCACACAGAAATAAAAATCCTTTGTTTTCTTGAGTCCTGGAAATTAACGCAATGGAAATTTTAGAACAACATTTGACTTGACTGGACCAAATGGCACCTGTAGTGTCGCGGCATGGCGGATACTTCTACAACCTCACTGGGGGATAAATGAAACGAAATATTGGAGTGAGGGGGTTCGCTTCGGCGGCCCTCGTGGTGAGCACGATCGGGATGTTCTCGAGCAGTGTTCTGGACTCGGCGAGTGCCTCGGCGTCCGCCAGTCCCAAGACATCGGGTTCCACACTGGTAATTGGAACCGTGAACAGCGTCCAGAAGATCGACCCGGACGTGGTTACTAACTTTCTCGACTTCGAAGCCCTGGGATTGATCTACAACACGTTGGTCCAGGAGAACTCGAGCCTCAAGATCGTTCCAGACCTCGCGACGAGTTGGGCCTTCTCCAACGGCAACAGGAAGTTGACCCTGCAGTTGCGCACGGGCGTCAAGTTTGACGACGGCAGCACGATGACGTCGGCTGACGTCGTGGCCTCGCTCCAACGAGCGCAGGCGACCAAGACGGCTGACCCGTCCGCTTCCTTCATTGGATCGGTGACGCACTTTGCGGCCAGCGGCGCCAACGCCGTGGTCTTGACGATGGGCCACCCTGACGTGTCAGTCCTCGAGGGCCTCGCCACCGTCAACATGGGCATCATGCCTGCGGCCGCCATCCAGGCGGGAACGATTGCGACCAAGCCAGACGGCACGGGCCCATTTGAATTCTCGAAGTCGGTTCCCAGCACGTCGTTCACCCTCACCGCGAACCCCAACTTCTGGGGCGGCAAGGTGTCACTGGGCGCGGTGGAACTCAAGACGATTCCGACGGAGCAGTCAATTTCCGCGGCACTACAGGCGGGAACGATCCAATTGGCCCTCCTGTCGCAGCCGACCGTGGTGAGTACGATTCCTCAGTCGTTCACCGTTCAGCACGTGATGGACCTCTCGTACCGCGCCCTGCAGTTGCAGGACAAGGTCGGAATCCTCGCCAACGTGAACGCTCGCCGTGCCATCGCTTGCGCCACGAACCGTAACCAGATCCTCCAGGACTCGGTCTTTGGTGACGGCAAGGTTGTCGGTCCGGTCCCGCTCGGGCCATACGCCACGAACCCGGTGTCGGCGATTTGCCCGACCCAGAACTTGGCCCAGGCGCGCACGTACCTCAAGGCCTCGGGCCACGCCAGTGGCTTCACGTTCACCGCGATCACCTCGACCGACCTCGACTCGACGTCCGCTGCTCAGGCGATCGCCATGCAGTCCGAGCTCGCTCGCGTGGGGATCAAGATGAACATTCAGAACCTGGCGGCCAACGCCTACATCCAGGACTGGCTGAAGGGCAAGTTCCAGGCGGCCTTCGCCGAGAACGGCGCCGACCCTGACCCCTACGTCATGTACGGGCGCTACTTCGGCGCCGGTGCGGGCCTGGCGGTCCCCGCGGGATACAGCTCGAAGTCACTCCAGAAGGAACTGCTGGCCGGTGACGAGAACTCGACCACGGCCGGTCAGACGGCGGCGTGGAAGAAGCTGAACAATGACTTGACGGGTAACGCGGTGTGGATCTGGCTGTTCGACTCCTTCGACTTCGCGGTGATGTCACCGCACGTCCACGGATTCACGCTGTCGCCGGTCAACACCACGCAGCTCTCAAGCCTGGCGACGACGTCGCTGAAATAAGTAGTGAATAGGGGATTCGCCGCACAATGAATGTCGTACTGGCCATTGGGCGGCGAATCCTCAGCGTCATCGTCACCCTGCTCGGGGTGTCGGTGATCATCTTCGTTGTCCTGCGGCTTCTCCCCGGAAATGCAGTGTCGGCGTCGATGGGCGTGAGTGAGGGTCTCCTCACCCACGCCCAGGTCGCCGCGTTGGACCGGTACTACGGGGTCGGCCAACCCGCGGTGCAGCAGTACTTCTCCTGGTTGCACGCCATCCTGACCGGCAACCTCGGCGTATCACTTTCGTTGCAGAAAACCGTGTCCTATCTGGTGGGCTTGGACCTACCGGTGACGATCGAGTTGGCATTCTTCGCCATGGTCTTGGGCATTGTGATCGGTGTGGGCTTTGGGATGTGGAGCGCCCTTCACCCGGGTAAGTGGCAGGACAACGTCGGTCAGGCCGTGTCGGTGGTGGGTCTGGCCATCCCTAGTTTCATCCTCGGTACGGTTCTGGTGGTCTACATGTCATCGAAGTTCCACTACTTTCCGTCGTCGTCGAGTTTCGTCGGGTTCTTCACCAATCCCTGGCTCAACTTCCAGCAGATCATCTTCCCCGCGTTTGTACTGAGCCTGGGCATCGCCGCGGCCATCTTGCGCACGACGCGAGGGGCGGTGCTTGAAGTGAGCGGCCTGAACTTCGCGCGCACCGCCCTGGGCAAGGGTGTGTCGCGACGAGCGTTTATCTGGCGCCACCTCTTTCTCAATTCACTCACCGCCGTCGTCACGATGTCGGGCATCCAACTCGGCTACCTGTTGGGCGGGACCGTCATCATCGAACAGATCTTCATTCTCCCGGGCATGGGGAACCTGCTGATCACGGCAATCCACAATCAGGACTATCCCCTCGTCCAAAGTGTGACGCTAATCTTCGCGGCGGGATTCGTCATCGTCAACATGTTCGTTGACCTCTTGTACTCACTGATCGACCCACGAACGAGGAATCGATGAGCGTGTCAGTTACGACCGCAACTTCGGCGCCGGGCGCCCCGGAGGATGTCGTGGGACACCGCGGCTGGTTCGGTGCGCTCTGGCGCAGTCGTAACGGCCGCATCGGCGTCATCATCGTGGGTATCGTGTTGGTCGCCGGACTGCTCGGCATCTGGGGCATCACCCCCTACGGACCCGACGCGCAGGATCCCAGCATGGTCTTGAAGGGCATCTCGCTGTCGCACCCGATGGGCACCGACCAGTTCGGCCGTGACGTGTTCTCGGGAACACTGCAGGGACTGGGAGTCTCGCTCGAGATCGCTTTTCTGTCCGTGTTGATCGCGGGGGTGATCGGAACCATCGGCGGTATCATCGCGGGGTTCCTCGGCGAGTGGACGTCGGCGGTGATCATGCGCATGACCGACATGATGTTCGCCATCCCCACCGTCCTATTCGCCCTGGCGATCGTCACCGCGCTCGGACCGGGCATCGTGGACAGTTCCATCGCCATTGGTGTGGGCTGGATACCGATTTTTGTGCGCGTCGTGCGCAGTCCGGTCCTCGCTCTGCGAGAATCGGACTTCGTTCGTGCGGGTCGAGTGCTCGGATTCTCGCGTCTGCGCCTGTTGTGGCGACACATCTTGCCCAACGTTGCCGGTGTCGTCGCGGTGCAGACCAGCCTGGCACTGGCCTGGGCCATCGTGGCCGAGGCGGGACTGAGCTTTTTGGGATTGGGACCGCCGCCTCCGACACAGTCGCTGGGTGACATGGTGAACAATTCGAGTTCGCTGGCGAGCATCGCGTGGTGGACGCTGGTGGGACCCTCACTGGCGATCGTGATCGCGGTCATCGGATTCAACTTGCTCGGCGACGGACTACGCGACGCCTCGGACCCACGGACAAGGACTCGCTAAGCGCATGAACGTCATAGGTATGATCTCTGGAACTTCGTACGACGCCATCGAAGCGGTGGCGCTCGAGTTCACTCTCGCCGAACGCTCGGTGCACGCCCGATTACTCGGGCACGTGTCGGTGCCCTACTCGGAGGATCTGCGTTCGCGGGTCGCGAAGTTGTTGCCACCCCAAGTGACGACGATCGACGAGGTGTGTCGACTCGACACGTTGATCGGTCAGAGCTTCGCCGAAGTGGCGGCGTCACTTTCGCGCGACTGCTTCGCGGGCGACGTCGACGTCGTCTGCTCTCACGGTCAGACTGTGTTTCATTGGGTGAAGGACGGCCACGCGCTCGGCACGTTGCAAATCGGACAAGGCACGTGGATCGCCGAAGCGACCGGCGCCACGGTGGTGACCGACGTGCGCAGTCGCGACGTGGCGGCCGGAGGGCACGGGGCGCCCCTGGCGAGCCTGATGGACGTACTGCTCTTGGGAAAAAGTCCGCCGAACGTTCGCGGCGCGCTCAACCTGGGGGGCATCTCCAATATCACCGTGGTCGGGCCAGAGCGTGAACCGATCGCCTTCGACATCGGTCCGGCCAACGCCCTGATGGACGCCGCCGTGACCTGGCTCAGTCACGGCGTCGAGACCTTCGATGGGGACGGGGCGAGTGCCGCTCGTGGCGAGGTCGACGACGAACTGTTGGCGCGGTTCCTTGGCGATCCCTACTACGCGGCGCCGGCGCCCAAGTCGACGGGCAAGGAGCTCTTTCACCTCGACTACCTGAAGTCTCACCTCACGCAGCGAGCCCTCGCCCGCGACGACTTGCTGGCGACGTTGTGTGAGTTGACCGCTCGCACCGTGGCTGATGCGGTTCAGGACCACGGTGTCGATGAACTCTTTGCGTCGGGCGGCGGCACTCGCAACCCCACGCTCATGGAAGCGTTGCGACGGTGCCTTCCGGGCGTCGCGATCTCGCTGATCGACGACTTCGGTGTGCCCGAAGCGGCGAAGGAGGCGACGCTGTTCGCGCTGATTGGTTTTCTCAGTGTGCTGGGACTCGAGGGGTCCATCGCGTCGTGCACTGGCGCGCGCCACGCCGCGGTCCTCGGCGCCATTATCCCGGGTCGCCAGATGGTGACGTCACTCAATTCCAATCAGTCGCCGACGCACCTCGTATTCGACGCGCTCACGCGAGACGCGTCGTGACTGCAGCACTCCTCGACATTCGTGACGTGCACATCGGGATCATCCGACGTCACGGCAGCGACGAGATCGTGCGCGGCGTGAGCATTTCGGTCGCGCCGGGCGAGAAATTGGGCATCGTGGGAGAGAGCGGTTCGGGCAAGACGCTGACCATGCTCTCGGTGTTGCGTTTACTCGCATCGCCACCGCTCGGGGTCGTGAAGGGCGAGATCCTGCTCGATGGCGAGGACCTGGCCCGCGTCGACGCCAAGAGACTGCGCGCGGTGCGCGGGGGCGAGATCGCCATGGTCTATCAAGACCCCATGAGTTCGCTCAATCCGTTGATGCACGTCGGAAAGCAGATCGAAGAGACATTGAAGGCGCACGGCTCCTCGCCCCTCGTGGCCAGCGACCGCACCCGCGAGGTACTCGGCCAAGTAGGCCTCGCTGATCCCGAGCGCGTGCGCACGTCGTTTCCGCACCAACTCTCGGGCGGGATGATCCAGCGCGTGATGATCGCCATGGCGTTGGCGACCTCGCCGCGCGTACTGATCGCCGACGAGCCCACCACGGCGCTCGACGTGACGATCCAGCGCCAGATCTTGGAACTCGTCACGTCCCTGCAGGCCGAGACGGGGATGGCGGTGCTCTGGGTCACCCACGACCTCGGTGTCGTAGCCAGCCTCGTCGACAACGTGGTCGTGATGTACGCCGGGCGGGTCGTCGAAAAGGCGACGACGACACAACTCTTCGCACGCCCCACGCATCCCTACACCAAGGCGTTGTTGCAGTCGCTTCCCGGCACGGGCTCGTCGCATCGATCGGCGCTGCACCAAATCGGAGGAACTCCGCCGGACCCCACGCGACTGGGCCCCGGATGTCCTTTTCGTGTGCGTTGCCCGTACGCCGAGGAGAAATGCGCCCAGGCCGAGCCCGAACTGATCGACCGAGGCGAGGGCAGCTTCGCGGCGTGCTGGAAGGATCCGTCGCAGTGGTAGATCTGGTCCTGCGAGCAGCGAACCTGACCAAGGTGTATCGCGGACGGCGCGGTCACGCCCCAGTCGACGCGCTGAGCGACGTGTCACTCGACCTCGAACGGGGCACGACCTTCGGGATCGTTGGTGAGAGCGGCTGCGGAAAATCGACGTTGGCCCGACTGCTCGTCGGACTCGAGGCGCCGACCTCGGGCACTATCCGCATCGACGACCAGCCCGTCGTCATCTCCGAGCGCAGCGCGTCTCGTGAGCTGGCGCGCAAGATTCAGTTGGTTTTTCAGGATCCCTTCTCGTCGCTCGATCCTCGCATGACCGTCGGGAAGGCCCTCAAGGAAGTGCTCACGGTGCACTCACTGCACACCGACATGACATCGCTACGCGCGTCGGAGCTGCTCTCGATGGTGGGCCTGACGCGAAGATTCGCGGAGCGCTATCCCCACGAACTGTCCGGTGGACAGGCGCAGCGCGTGGCGATCGCGCGGGCTCTCGCGGTCGAGCCCGAGATCCTGGTTCTCGACGAGCCGACGTCGGCGCTCGACGTCTCGGTGCGCGCCGAGATTATCAACCTGCTGGTGCGCATCCAGGACGAACTGAAACTTTCTTACCTCTTCATCAGCCACGACTTGTCGATGGTGCGCCACATCAGTGACGACATCGCGGTGATGTACCTCGGCCGGGTGGTGGAGATGGGTCGATACGACCAGGTCTTCGTGACGCCTTTGCACCCCTACACCTCGGCCCTCGAAGACGCCATACCGGTACCCAACCCCGAGCACGAGCGCTCGCGTCAGGCCGCGGGCGCCGTCGCGGTTCATGTGCAGGTCGACAAGGTGACTCGCGGCTGTCCCTACGCACCGCGTTGTGCACTGGTCGAGCCGCGTTGCCGCGACACCGCGCCCACTTTGACCGAGAAGGCCAATGGACACATGGTGTCGTGCCTCGTCGCGCTCGATGACGCGCAGTAGTCGCCCTCGTGGCACGGACCTCTACGTCTCGAGGTCCACGGTGACGACGGCGTCGTGACGTTCGCCACGTTCTCGACCGTGGTGGGATGGCTCGCGGTGGCCCTGGGCACGGTCACGGCCTACGCCCAGTTCTCTCGACTGCGCCGTCGCGGCGTCGAGGGCGTGTCACTGGCGACGTGGACGCTCTTCGTGTACTTGGCATTCTTCTGGATCGTCTACGGAGTTATCGTGCGTTCACGGCCACTGGTGATGGGAAGTGTCCTCGCCCTGCCTCTGCAGGCATTCATCTTGGTGCAGCTGCGGCCGTGGGACCGGCGGTCAACCGTCGTGCGGTCCTTCGTGTTCCTCGTCGTGTGTTGTGCGGCGCCCGCGTTGTACTGGGGTTGGACGGGGGCGGTGCTGGGAGCCGGTGGGGCCGGGACCATCACTCGCGCGCCCCAACTGATCGCACTCATTCGTGTCAAGGGGGCGTCGGGTGTGTCGACGGGGTCGTGGTCGGTCGCGGCGGCGGTGAGCACCCTGTGGGTTATCTACTACGTCGGCGCACGTCTCTGGGCCGTGCTGGTGGTCACCGCGGTAGCGGGAGGAGTGAGCCTCACGATCGCCGCCCTCTCGGGGTGGCGCCATCGTCAGATGAGGATGCACACGGCACCTAACTGCGTCGGTCGTGAGTGTCGCTGACGTTTCCTTGGATGAGAACCCAGACCCTCGTGAGGGCAATGGCGAAGGACGTGAAGATCAGGTAGCAGACGTTGGCGAGCATCGACGTGTCGTGGGGTCGCGCGATGAGGTCGATCCCGGCGCCGAATTGCACAAGGTAGGCGACCGAACTGATGAGCAGGATGAGGTACTCGACGTGGCGCAGGCGCTTGTGCAGTCGCACCGTGTTGATCAGGCAGATCACCGCGACGACGGCGGCTGAATAGCCGACGTTGTCGTGCGGGACGATCGCCAAGAGCGACACCGAGAAGGCGTTGGCCAGGCCGGTGAAGCTGCTTTGGGCCAGAGCGCGGGCCCGCACCGGAGCGTCGGGACCGAAGATGTCGTCGGGACGCAGGGCGATGGACACGAAGAGCAGACCGATCAACGCCCCCGCAGCGCTGGTGGAGGCGATCATGTAGGCGAGGTAGGCCGCTGGAACCATGACTTCCCTTCGTCCCCGGATGTTCGGGGCCCTAGAGATAGTACGGCGCACGGGTCGGTGAAGGTGAAATATCCGAGTGGATCTGAGAGGGGCTCCTCAATCGCTGCGGCACTCTACCCACATCAGAAAGTACGGTGGTGGTTGATGGCACGTGACAAAGGTGACGAACTTCACGTCAGCGAGCCCAAGATCACGTCGGTGGGCATCCCCGGTGTGCGCCACGCCATGAAATACGCGCTCAGCGAGATGGGCCTCGCGCGCAGCGCCTCCACTCTTCTCAAGTTGAATCAGGTCCGTGGTTTTGACTGCCCCGGTTGCGCCTGGCCCGACCCCAACTCCGACGGGCGAAGCCATTTGGAGTTCTGCGAGAACGGTGCCAAAGCGGTGGCCTGGGAGGCCACGCGATCGCGAGTCGGTCGTGAGTTTTTCGCGACGCACTCCATTAGCCAATTGCGAGCCCTCGAGGACCACGACCTCGAGCACCACGGACGTCTCAGCGAACCAATGCACTTGGCTCCGGGAGCGGATCACTACGTTGCCATCTCGTGGCCGGATGCCATTCGCCTCACCGCCGAGCGCCTCGCGGCGATGACGTCGGCGGACCGGGCAGCGTTCTACACCAGTGGTCGCGCCAGCAACGAAGCCGCCTTCGTCTATCAACTCCTGGCGCGCCGACTCGGCACCAATAACTTGCCCGACTGCTCGAACATGTGCCACGAATCGAGTGGCGCGGCGCTCAACGAGACGATCGGCGTCGCCAAGGGTGTGGTCAGCCTGCACGACATCACCGATCACGCGGAGTTGATCGTCATCGTGGGTCAGAACCCGGGCACGAATCATCCGCGTATGCTCTTGGCCCTCGAGACCGCCAAGCGGCGCGGCGCGCGTATCGTGACGATCAATCCGCTGCCCGAAGCGGGCCTGATGCGCTTTAAGAACCCCCAGAAGGTGCGGGGGATTCTCGGCGAGGGCACCACGCTGACTGACCGCTTTATTCCCGTGCGCCTGAGCGGCGACCTGGCGCTCTTCACCGGCGTCAATAAGGCGCTGTTGGAGCGTGAAGAGGCTCGTCCGGGAATGATCTTCGACCACGACTTCATTTCGCAGTACTGCGACGGTTACGACGACGCCTGCGAGGGCTGGAGAGAGACGTCCTGGGCGACCATCGAGTCGCTGAGTGGTATCACGCGCTCTGAAATTGGGGCGTTCGCCGACGACGTGGTCGCGGCGCGTAGCGTCGTCGTCTGCTGGGCCATGGGCATCACTCAGCACCGCAGCGCCGTCGCCACGATCCGCGAGATCGTGAACTTTCTCTTGGTGCGCGGCAATATCGGACGCCCCGGAGCGGGACCCTCGCCCATTCGCGGACACTCCAACGTGCAGGGCGATCGCACGATGGGCATTTGGGAGAAGATGCCCGATGAGTTCCTCCACCGCCTCGGCCGGGAGTTCGGTTTCGAACCCCCCCGCGCGCACGGGTACGACACGGTGAACACGATTCGCGCCATGCGCGACGGGGCCATCGACGTCTTCTTTGCTCTTGGTGGCAATTTCGTTGCGGCGACCCCGGACACCGCCGTGACCGAGGCGGCAATGGCGAGATGCGCCCTGACCGTGCACGTCGCGACAAAATTGAACCGCTCGCATTTGCACCACGGCGCGGAGGCCCTGCTCTTACCGTGCCTCGGTCGTACCGAGCGTGACGTCCAGTCCTCGGGTGAGCAGTTCGTCACGGTCGAGGACTCGATGAGCATGGTGCACTCCTCTCATGGTCGACTGGAACCGGGGTCGGTGCTGCTGCGTAGTGAGGTGGCGATCGTCTGTGAACTCGGACGTGCGCTCTTCGGGGACGAGATCGACTGGGCGATGATGAGAGACGATTATTCGGTCATTCGTCGACACATCTCACGGGTCGTTGAGGGCTTCGACGATTTCGAGCGCCGCGTCGCCGAGCCGGGGGGATTCGTACTGCCTCGCGGACCCTACGGTGGGCGAGTTTTTCGCACCGCGACCGCCAAGGCTCGCTTCACCCGTAATCCACCCGATGCACCCGAGGTGCCCGAGGGGCACCTCCTCTTGCAGACCATGCGATCGCACGACCAGTTCAACACCACCGTCTACGGCCCCGACGATCGCTACCGCGGCATCACCGGCGGTCGCAGTGTCGTCTTCGTCAACGCCGAGGACCTCGCCGAACGCGGTCTCGTTGACGGCGACGTGGCGGACGTCATCAGTGTCTGGAACGGTGAAGAACGGTACCTCCGTGGACTTCGCTGTGTGGCGTATCCGACGCCCCGGGGCTGCGCGGCGACGTATTTTCCCGAGGCCAACGTCCTCGTGCCCCTGGACTCCACGGCGCTCGGGAGTAACACGCCCACTTCGAAGTCGCTCGTGGTGCGCATCGAGCGCTCGCGGGTCACCGTAGGTTCAGCAGATCGGTCCGTCATCACTTCTGCGGTTGTGAAGTCAGGAAGTCGCCGAGGAAGTGATCCGCTCGTCGTGGGTGTATACGACGAAGGAGGGATCACGTAGGAACCCCACCAGCGTGAGCCCCGAGTCGTGCGCGAGGTCGGTGGCGAGAGACGACGGCGCCGATACCGCACACAGCATCGCGACGCCGGCCATGACCGCCTTTTGCACCAACTCGAACGAGGCCCGGCCCGACACCAACAGAATTGTTCCGCGCAGGGGCAGTCGCCCTTCGCGCAGGGCCCAGCCCATGACCTTGTCGACGGCGTTGTGGCGGCCGACGTCTTCACGCAGCACCATGAGTTCCGCGCTCTGGGCGTCAAAGAGTGCCGCGGCGTGCAGACCGCCGGTCCGTTCGAAGATTGCCTGGGCGTCGCGCAAGCGCGCCGGGAGCGACACCAGCGTCTCGGGCGACACTCTCATCGGGTCGTCGCGCACGTCGAAGGTCGAACGCGTCCGCACTGCGTCGATTGATGCCTTGCCACACAGTCCGCACGAACTCGTCGTAAAGAAGGCGCGTGCCACGCTCTCATCGGGCGCAGCGACGCCGGGTGCGAGGGTCAGGTCGAGGACGTTGTAGCGATTGATACCGTCGTCACCGGCCCCGGCGCAGTAGCGCATCGTCGTGAGTTCTTCGGTGCGGGTAATGACGCCCTCGCTCACCAGGAATCCAGCGGCCAGGTCAAAGTCGTCCCCGGGGGTTCTCATAGTGACGGCCAGGGAGGTTCCCGCGACTCGGATCTCGAGTGGTTCTTCACCGGCGAGCGAATCGCGATAGGAGACCGGAGCTTCGCCGATCGTCACCTTGCGGACGCGGCGTTCGGGTGACGAGCGACTCACGATTCCTCCTCCTGACCGGCACCGGCACCCACGATTCATGCGACGGTGTCGCTTCGACGAGGTTCAGCCTAATGAACGTGACGCCACTGGTCGCCACGGTGGCGCAAGGACGCGTCGGTAGGATTCGCCCATGACCTCATCGAGAGAGTGGATCGACGCATTCGCTCAGCGGCTCGGTGTCGAGGCGCCGAGTGAGGAAGAAGTGACGGCGATTCTCGCGCTGGCAGGAGTGGCGGCGCACGCGTCGGAGCGTACGGCTGCCCCGGTGGCGTGTTGGCTCGCCGCACGAGCGGGAACGGTACCCGAGCGAGCTCTCGAACTCGCCCGTACGGTTCTTCCCGAGTCCGCTTCCTAGGGGAGAAGCCCGAGTCGTCGCGCGTCCTCGATGGTGTCGACGTCGTCAAAATTCTCGCGCGTCACGACCCGGCTCCACTGCGATTCCTCGAGCAGAATCACGCCGGGTGCGTTCAGAAGGTGACGAAGCGAGCGCTCTCCTTCTCGTACTAACTGCACCGCCGCGTCGAGGTCATCCGCTCCCCACTTGGCGCATAACGGCTGTGCCCGGCCATCAACAATGGGTACGACCGACGACCCGGAGTCGTAGTGAAGCAGGTAGCGCAACCATTTCTCGCTCACCAGCGGAAGGTCGCAGGCGACGACCAGAGCGCTGCCGACGTGGCCACTCTCGCGCAGAGCAACGCGGCCCGCCGCGATAGCGCTGAGCGGTCCCCGGCCCGGAAGATCCTCGCTCACCGCGGTGAGGCCCGAGGTTCCGGGTCCGACCTCCAGGGCCGTGGTCGCCACGCGCGCCAGAAGTTGCCCGGTGCGACGCGCTAGGGTCGTTCCCCCCACGGGCAACTGCGTCTTGTCGCGACCCATTCGCTGACTCGTTCCACCACTCAGCAAGAGAGCTGCGACCTCGCTGCTGCGAACAGCGGTGGCGTCAGAGTTCACGAATCACTGGGCACGGGGTCGCACGTCGCTGGCACGTCACTCGCTCGGGGCAGCGTCGACGCTACGACCCCAGTCGTCCGACTTACCACCGCTCTTGGAGATGATGCCCGCGTCCTCGAAGTGAGCCTGGGCGTCGAGCACGAGGAGGGAATTGAGCAGGCTCAAGGCGGCGAAGGAGCACGCCGTCAGGGCCTCCATCTCCACGCCAGTGCGGTCGACGGTGACCACTCGGGAGTAGACCTCGGCCCCAGCGGGATGGCTACGCACGTGCACGCTCACGTCGTGCAGGGCGAGCGGGTGACACAGTGGGATCAGATTCGCGGTGTTCTTGGCGGCGTGAATGCCCGCGAGTCGCGCCGCGACGATGGGGTCGTGTCCCAGCGGCGACGCGACGAGGTGGGCGACGTCGAGCGAACTCACGATGACGCAACTGGCTTCGGCGACGCGACGCGTTAGTTCCTTGCCGGTGACGTCGACCATCTTGATCTTCCCGTCGATGTCGACGTGCGAAAGAGTCGAATCGTTCATCAGGGTTCCCTCGGGCCAGGTCCGAGACGTCGATGACTTCGACCGCCTCTGAGGGTGATGCTAGTCGTGGGACCCTAGGGGTTTAATATTTCGGACCGGTAAATCGGACCCTAGCGTTAGGCTTCTGGCGTGAAGGGCAATGACGTACGCACCGCTGTGGGCCTCTCGGTGAGGCCCTACCGCGTCGACGCGAACACCGGACTCGACCCACGCACCACGACCATGCCGACGTCGGGTCCCCTCGTCGACGCGTACGGACGGGTCCACAGCGATTTGCGCATCTCGGTGACCGACCGGTGCAACTTGCGCTGCGTCTACTGCATGCCCGAAGAGGGCATGACATTCTTGAACCGAGCCGAATTGCTGTCTTTCGAGGAGATCACTCGGGTGGCGAGCGTTGCTCGCGACCTCGGCGTGACGTCGGTGCGATTGACCGGCGGCGAACCCCTCGTGCGACGAGGTCTGGTCGATCTGGTCGCGATGATTTCCGCCCTGGGTTTTGACGACATCGCTCTCACGACGAATGGTATTCGTCTCGCCGAGAGCGCGGAGCAGCTGAAGGCGGCCGGACTGACGCGGGTCAATATCAGTTGTGACTCACTGCGTCCCGAACGGTTCGCGTCGATTCGTCGTCGCGGTGAGCTCTCGAAGGTTCTGGGAGCGATGGACGCCGCCGAAGCGGTTGGTCTGACGCCCCTCAAGATCAACGTGGTACTGCTGCGCGGTGACAACGACGACGAGATCGTGGACTTCGCTGAATTTGCGCGAACAACCGGGCGCGTCGTGCGCTTTATTGAGTTCATGCCCTTAGACGCCCAGGGCGACTGGGAGCGCGAGCGCTTGGTACCGGGTCGCGAGGTGTTCGCCACGATCAACGAACGCTGGCCCCTGCAGGCACTCGAAGGTCCCTCGCACGTCGCTCCCGCCGAGCGCTATCGATTCGCCGACGGCGCCGGAGAGATCGGACTGATTTCTTCGGTGAGCGAACCATTCTGTGGGACGTGCAATCGACTGCGACTCACGGCCGAGGGATCGGTGCGCAACTGCCTCTTCTCTGATGACGAGATGAGCGTGCGCGACGTTCTGCGCCGCGGCGAGGGCGACGACGGGGTGGCGGGACTGCTCCGTCGAGCGGTGTGGGCCAAGTTCCCGGGTCACGCGATCAACGAAGTGGGGTTCCTGGCGCCGCGTCGCTCGATGTCGATGATCGGCGGCTGAGGACTGGCGCCTCGGTCCACGAGCGTTCCTGCGCCACTGGCCTAGTCGATGACGAGGCCCTCGATGCCGTCGATGCTGGCGAGGTTGTGTGCTTTCCAATAATCACGGACGCCCTCGGGACCCTTGCGCCTTGACCACTGGTCCATAGTCGGGCGGTGCTCGTCGAAGCTCAGCAGTGGAACTCCGTAACCGCAAGAATCCGAGACTCGTTCAAGGTCCGCGACGATGATGGACAGTACGCCGACGTCGTGGGCGCGGGGGAAGCTGGTGGCGAATTCTGCGAAGTCGGGTGAGTCGTGCTCGATGACGCGGCCGCGGCCGTGCAAGCGAACGATGCGCGGCGCTGCGGAGATCGCGAAGAATACGATCACGATCCGGCCGTTCTCGCGCAAGTGAGCGATTGTCTCCACCCCCGAGCCGGTCTGATCGAGGTAAGCGACGCGGCGTCCCGAGAGCACCGCGAATTCCTGGCGATTGCCCTTGGGCGAGCAATTGACCGATCCCTGTGCTGACAGAGGAGCGGTGCCGACGCAGAAGAGGGGTTGATCCATCAACCACTGCGCGAGAATGTCGTCGATCTCGTCAAAGGTCGTGGCCATGAATCCAGTATGGCGACCAGAATCGAGCACGGCCAGGATTCTTGGTATCTGTTCTTCATCGGCGATTCGTTAACCTGAGGGAATGGCGAAATATCGCGTGGGACAGGCTGCGCAACTCTTGGGCGTCAGCGTCGACACGTTGCGTCGGTGGGCGAGTGCGGGGCGCGTCGCGGTCACGGTGGCTCCTGACGGACGTCGCTACTACGACGGGGAGGACCTCGCCAAACTCGCCGTCGAGATTGCCGGTGACACGACGTCTCACCAGCCGCGGGCTCAGTCGGCGCGCAATCGTTTCGTGGGAATAGTGACCAAGGTGGTGAAGGACAAAGTCGTCGCTCAAGTGGAGATCCAGGCGGGACCTCATCGTTTCGTCTCTCTCATTACACGCGAAGCCGCCGACGAATTGAAGCTCGCCCCGGGAGTGGTCGTCGATGCGGTCGTCAAGGCGACCAACGTCGGTGTGGAGATTCCCGCCGAGTTCTAGGGCTTAGAGTCGCGACGTTTCGGCAATGGAATCCTCGTGATGATCATCGCGATGGTCGTTGGGCCACGTCATCAAACCGCCGTCGTCGAAACTCACTTCGCACGGGTCTCCGACGGTGAAGCTCAGTGGGGTCATGCTGCGGCACTGGACCTCGACGTCACCGTGGAGCGTGACGAACACGAGATGCGCCGTGCCGAGATCGGCGATGTCGCTGATCGTTCCGGCGAGTGCCTTCAACGCAGTGGACCGGTCCGTTGGTGATGCCCTGTTCACCCTCACGTGTTCGGGTCGGACACTGCAGTGAAGTGCGGTGCCAGTGGGCAAGACCGTGGGGGAGAAGAGCGCCGTGCCGTAGACGTCGATGACGTTGTTCGAGAGGACCACGGCCTCAAAGAGATTCGTCATACCCACGAGACTCGCCACGCCGGCGGATGCGGGATGGGCAAAGATCTCGCGAACGGAACCGGCCTGGATGGCGTGTCCATTGCGAATGACCATCAACTCCTCGGCCAGAAGAGTGGCCTCTTCGGGGTCGTGGGTGACGAGCACCGTCGACAGTGAGGTCTCACGTTGAAGTCGCCGCAGAAGTCGCCGTAGTTCCTGGCGCACCGGTGAGTCGAGCGCGGAGAACGGCTCGTCGAGCAGGAGCACCCGTGGGGAATTGCACAGGGCCTGGGCGAGTGCGACCCGTTGTCGCTGGCCGCCCGAGAGTTCCGACGGTCGCCGCGATTCGAGCCCACGGAGCTGGAGACGATCGCACCAGTAGGCCGCGAGTTGCGGCGTGGCGTGGCGAGGAAAGAGGAGCTGCTGCCACACGCTCAAGTGGGGAAAGAGTGAGAATCCCTGAGCCACGTAGCCCACCGGACGTTGCGACACGCGCAATAGGTTGAAGGACTCCCCGTTGCACCAGAGGTCGCCGCTGAAGTCGCCCAGGCCGGCGAGACTTCGCAATAGCAGAGACTTGCCCGACCCGGACGGACCGAGCACGGCGAGATGACTCACCTCGTCGTGGGCGAGATTGAGCCGAAATGATCCCGCGCGTGCCGCGATGTCAAAGGAAATCGATTGGGTAGTGAGATCTGGTGGTGCAATGGTGGCGGGGGCGGCCATAGGCGCGTGTCGTCGCGGCGCGAAAGTGAGGCGGCTGAGGAGAACGGCGATGATGGCCACGGCCACGGCCAGGGCCGTCGGTGCCAGAGTTGTGGCCAACCCCACGCCGCTGAACTGGTTGTAGGTGTAGATCGGAAGTGACGTCGGGTTATATGCGAGAACGACCACGGCCCCGTATTCACCAAAGGCTCGCAACCAGGTGAGCAGCATCCCCGCGCGAATGCTCGGGCCGGCGATCGGCACGGCCACGCGCACGAAGCGCGACAACTCGGAGTGACCGAGGGTGTGGGCGACGTCGAGCAGCCCTTGGTCGAGCGTGACGAAGGCGGCCCGGGCGGCGACGATCAGAAATGGTGCGGCCACGAAGGTCATGGCGATGATGATCCCGGCGCGTGAGTTAGTGAGGTCACGGTGAAAGAGGCGACCCAAAAAGGTGTAGGGACCGATGATGTAGATCAGCACGATGCCGCTCATGAGAGGTGGGAGAGCCAGGGGTACCTGGACGATCACGCCGATGATCTTGGCCAGTCGACCGTGGGAGCGCGCGAGCACGAAAGCCAATGGAACTCCGAGAACGGTGACGAGGGCCAGCGAGATCGTGGCACAGCTCACCGACATCCAGAGTGACGGGAAGAGTCCGGGAACTGAAAAGCCCCGCTGCGGTGTCGTAGCGAAGCGTACGACGAAGGCCCCGAGGGGTAACGCGAGATAGACGACGATGAGTCCACCCAGCACGACCAGCGGACTCACTCCCAGGTGAGTTCTCGCGTGGCTGGCGGGAGTGTCTCGGGCGAACCGCGTCACGGGGGACCTGCTGTCTAGGGCGTCACGGTAGTGACGGGCACAATCGGAGTGATGCCGTCGGCCTTCAGGAGGGCGCGCCCTCGGGGGCTGAGGAGGAAGGCGATGAAGGCCTGCGCGGCGGTACGGTGTGGAGCATTTTTGAGTCGAGCCACCGTGTAGGTGGCAAAGAGGTTCGTTGCCACTAGCGGCACGGTCTTGAGGTGCGCCGCGGAGGCCTCCACCTTGTAGAAGAAGCCGGCGTCCAATTGTCCGGCCTGGAGCTCTCCCACCAGCGACGTTTCAGAGAACACGTTGGTCTTTGACGTGGCGAGGGACGCCAATTGCGGCAGGCCGTAACTGAGGGCGACGCCTTCGAGTGCGTCGACAGCGAGAACTCCCTTCGGGTCGGTCGCCGGGTCAGTTCGCCCGAGTACGAAGCTCGGCAGGTCGACGACGTCGAACCACGGCCCGTGTCGCAGCTTCGCGGCGAACTTTGACGCCGGGTTGTAGCCCAGCACCAACTGCGAGGTGGCAAATTCTCGGTACGACGACACCCAACTGCCGTTCTTCGCCCCCGCGAGGGTGACGTCGGCCCTGGGAGACGCGCTCAAGAACACATCGCCGACTTCGGTACCTCCCTTGATCTCGGTCGCCAGCGCCGAGGAACCGTTCGAGACGCCGACGACGTTATAACCCGTCGCTTGGTGAAACGCGGGATCGATCTTTTGTTGCATGACGTCGAGCAGCGACCCGGCGTAGAGAACGTCAACCGGGCCTGAATGCGTGGTCGCCGCGTGGGCGCTCGGCGCGGACAGCCATCCGCCCACCAGTAGTGCAGCGACGAGCGCTGACCCGCCCAGCACGCGCGGGAAGTGGCCGGGCAGTGAAGACCGGTGGTTCGTCGCTAAGTGCTCCATTGTTCTCCCTGATCTGATTGATCCGCCGTCAGAGTTCTGGCGCCACGGGTTGTGTTGATGTGAACGCCAGTGATAGAGCGCGGTCGATTTCTGGCCGAAAATGCTATGGCGTTTGCAGTCATAGTAGAAGAAAGTCCCCGCAAATGCGAGTAAAAGTATTGAATATCACAGTATGTACGTTAATGGTGCCTCAACCAGGTAGCGCTTGAGGCGTCGTGGCCTTGTCGGTGACCAAATTAGGGTGAGTGGCGTGTATCCCAAAGAGAACGTCGACTGGGTCGCGGTGTGCGCCACACCCTTGGAGCCCGACGTGCTCACGGCGTGGGTGACGCGACCCAACTGTGGCGCTGTCGTCACCTTCTGTGGCACCGCGCGTTCGAGTTCGTCGACCGGGCACGACATTACCGAACTGCAGTACGAGACGAGCGACGAGATGGCGCTGGCGCGACTGCGTGACGTGGTGGCCTCCGCTCGCGAGCGCTGGCCAGAGTTGGGGGCCGTGGCGATTCAACATCGGGTAGGGAGTGTGCTCCTCGAGCAGCCCGCGGTCGTCATCGCGATCTCGTCGCCGCATCGCCAGGAGGCCTTCGAGGCCGCTCAGTTTTGTATTGACACCGTGAAGAAGTCAGTACCGATGTGGAAGCGCGAAGTCTGGCTCGGTGGTTCGGCCTGGAGTCAAGAGGCTCACGACATCGTCGACGTGCGCGATGCGTGACACTCGGACGTTACCGGGGTCGCTGAGGAGACGTCGTGATTGAACTCAGTGAGGCCAAGGAGTTCGTTCTTCGCGAACTCGTTGCGCTGGCGCCCGAAATTGTCGCTCTGGACGACGCCCTCGGCTGCTGCACTGCGTCTGACGTGGTGGCCCGCGAACAGGTACCGAATTTTGCGAATTCGTCCATGGACGGCTTCACCCTACGGGCGGTCGACACGTCCTCGGGTTCGGCGCAACTGCGCATCGTCGATTCGATTTTGGCGGGCCAGGTCTCTTCGATGCGCCTCGGACCGGGCGAGGCGATGAGGATCATGACGGGCGCCCCCCTCCCCGAGGGCGCTGATGCAGTGTGCAAGATCGAAGACGTGACCTTGGAGGGAACGGATTTCGTGATAATTCCTCGTCACTTGGACTCCGGCGAATGCGTGCGACATCCGGGTGATGACGTGAAGGTCGGACAAGTGCTGGTGTCAGCGCGTAGCGAACTGACGCCCACGGCGCTCGCGGTGGTGGCCGGTCAAGGTATGTCCTCGGTCGCTGTGCACCGACGGCCCGTCGTGGGAGTTCTCTCTACGGGTGACGAGCTGGCGCGCTCCACGGACGAACTATTGCAGGGGCAGATTCGCGATCTCAACCGACCCCTGCTGCTAGCGCTGGTGAAGTCGTCGGGGTTTCGCGCTGTTGACCTTGGTGTCGCCGCGGACGATTACGACGAGATTGTGCGGCGCCTCAGCGATGCGGTGGAGCGCTGCGACGCGGTGATCTCGACCGGTGGCGTGAGCGTGGGTGACGTGGATCACGTGAAGAACGTCATTTCCCAGTTGGCGGAGGGGCGCGCGCGTTCCATGCAGGTCGCAATCAAGCCGGCTAAGCCCTTTGCTTTTGGCGTGGTGGGCCCCGCGAAGACACCGGTGTTCGGTCTGCCGGGCAATCCCGTGTCGACCCGCGTGAGCTTCGAGCTGTTCGTTCGCCCCGCGCTGCGCACCCTGGGTGGACATCGCGTCATCGAGCGCCTCGAGGTGAAGGCGGTCCTCGATATCGCGTTGCTAGTCCCCGACGACGATAAGACGCACTTCGTCCACGTGAGTGCGCACATCGAGGAAGATGGACGGGTCCACGTGAGCAGCTCCGCTCGCCACAAATCACACCTCATGAGTGCGATCGTTGCTTCGAACGCGATTGCCATTTTGGTTCCCGGCGGTTCCTACGAAGTTGGCGAATCAGTGCGAGTGATCATCCTGGCCGCCGACGCGTTGGCGCACACGTGAGCCGGATTCTGTTACTGGGACCCGCGCGCGAGGCTGCGGGAGTGGGTCACGATGATATTGACGGCGCCAGCGTCGCGGAGGTTCTTCGCGTCGCTGTCGCCCGATACGGTCCGGCGTTTGAAGAGGTCCTCTCGGTGAGCAAGGTGTGGGTCAATGGCGAGCCCTGCGACGATGATCACCCCGTGGGACGTCAGGATGAGGTCGCGGTGCTTCCTCCGATTTCGGGCGGGTGAACCTCGCCCGCGCCCTCGAGCAGATCGAGAGCGTGGGGTACCAAGGCCAGAACGGCTTCGAGGCACTCGAGCGCCGCCTTCGGAGATCCGGGCGTATTGAGAATGAGGCACTGGCCAATGGTGCCACTTCGCGAACGAGAGAGCGCCCCGAAGGGACTGGTCGATCGCATCACTTCGTCGAATCCCGGGGCACCGCGATCAAGGACTTGCAAGGTACCTTCGGGAGTGAGGTCGCGCGGCGCGAATCCCGTACCGCCGGTGGTGACAATGAGTCCGGCGAAACCCTGGGTCATGGCGAGGAGTGCTGCGGCGACGGTATTGATCCCGTCGGGGACGACGCGGCGATCGTCGACCCGGAAGTCTGCTTCCTGCAGACGCGCTTGAAGACGAGGTCCGGCGCCATCCTCGCGCCGTCCGTCGCTCACCGAGTCAGAGACGGTCAGAATTTTCGCCCGATGGACCACAAGAAGAGAGTAGGTGACAGCGCTCGATGTGGGGTACTGAGGTCTTTGACGAGGCGAAGTGTAAAATTGGTCATGGACGATGCTCGCTCTTTCGACGACCGTGACCACAGCGATCGCGAGGCGCCATTGACCGGTCGAACCCTGGCCAGCAGTCGCGTCGCGATGCTCGAGAGCACGGCGCGTCAGGTCCAGGCCAACTCGCTAAAAAAGGGTGACGTTCTCGGCGCAGCGCGCTACGCGGGGGTGCAGGCGGCGAAAGCGACGGCCAGTTATTTGCCGCTCTTCGAACCGGTGCTCACGCGCGACGTCGTAGTGAATTTCGAGGTCGGCGTGGACTACGTCGACGTGAGAGTTGAGGTCCCGGGTGACGGGCTCGAGGCGTGGATGCCCGCCCTGACCGCCGCGACGGTGGCATCACTGACGATATTTGACATGTGCAAGGCCGTCGATCGAACAATGACAATCGGACCAGTCGAGCTGGTGAACGCGGGGTGACTCGGCGGGTCCCCTGACGACAATCGGCGGCGATTGCCACGTCTTTTTTCGTCCGTCAATGGATTCCGGATTACACGAGTGACCCCGAACTTCTCACTACCCTTGTTGCATGCAGATAGACCTGATGACCATTGTGGTGAACGATTACGACGAGGCGATTCGCTTTTACGTGGACGTCCTGGGCTTCGACACCGTTGAGGATTCTGCGTCACTCACCAACGACGGCCGAGCCAAGCGGTGGGTCGTGGTGCGACCGCCACTGGCCCAGACCGGGATCTTGCTCGCCCAAGCTGACGGTGATGCGCAGACTGCGGTCGTCGGCCATCAGACCGGTGGGCGAGTCGGCTTCTTCCTGCGCGTCGACGACTTCGATGCCACGTTGGCGCGAATGTTGGCCGCCGACGTCGAATTGGTTTCGGTTCCGCGCGAGGAGCACTACGGCAAGGTGATCGTTTTCTGCGACATTGCGGGCAATCGTTGGGACTTGCTCGGTCCGAGGCCCAGCGACTGATCGATGAGATTCTTTTGCGAATGACCTGATCAAAGCCGTGAGATTGGCTTTGTGTCTCATTTCACGACGTTTCGGCAAATTAGGCCTTGACAATCGAACACTAACGATATATCGTTATAGTACCAAGTAAGTACTAGATTAGTACGAACAAGAACTTTGGAGGAACCAAATGTTTAACGAGAATAATTTCTCAAGAAGTGAACAACCCGACCGACTGCAGGGCCGACGACACCGGGGACCCGGGCACGCGCACGGTCACGACGGACCCTTTCGTGGTGGTCCGATGCGTCGAGACGGTCGGCGCCAGCGCCGCGGTGACGTACGAGCGGCCGTCCTGGTCCTTCTCGATGAAAGGCCCAGCAACGGGTACCAACTGATCCAGGAACTGACCGAGCGTTCGAACGACACGTGGCGACCGAGCCCCGGCTCGATCTACCCGGTGCTGCAGCAACTCGAGGACGAAGGTTTGATTGAGGCCAGTACGTCGGGGACCGGGCGCAGTTACGCCCTCACCGATGCGGGACGCCAGTTTGTCAATGAGCAGCGTGAGCAGTTAGGTCGACCTTGGGAGAACACCGATGGTGGTGCCAACGTATCCGCGCGCGAGCTCATGGGCACCGGCCGTCAAGTGCTCTTGGCCGCACGCCAAGTACTGATCGCCGGGTCCGAGGCCCAGGTCGCCAAGGCGACCACGGTACTCACCGAGGCGCGACGCTCTCTCTACAGCATCCTCGCCGAAGGCGACGAGGACTAACGGTCACGGGTAATCCCGCCGCCACCGCCTTGGTTTGAATGCGGTGGCGGCGGTGAATGTCGGGCGAATTGCCGAGGCACCAGAGAAGAAGAATAACTTCAATAGCGCGTCGCCGTGTGCGACGCGCTGTGTGCTCGCCGGTCGCTCGACCGTTTCGTGTACTCGCTTTGGCGTACTGCGTATTCGATGTACTCGAGGAGGTGGAGTATCTCGCCGTTGTCGACTAGTCCTGCGCGCACGAGTGTCCGACTGATATCAGTGGTGGGTCCATCACATAACGGGTGCACGAAGTGACTGATCGATATTTCTCCACCGAGTGCGAACTCGATCCTGCGCTTCGTTGAGTGGTTCTCTTCGCAGCAGCGCTCGTTACCGGCGTACGAGGCGCTTGAGACGCTGGCTCGTGACGAGCCGGCGAATGACGACGACAGATAGTGCGGAGATCACGAAAGAGCCGACGATGTCCTGAGGCTGGTGCACGTGGGCTGCGACTCGTGCGGCGCCGACGGCGATCGCGATGGCGAGCAAGATCGAGCCAACTCTCCTGGAGTAAAAGAAGACCGTGAATCCCAGAAATGACGTGAACAATGCGTGGTCCGATGGGAAACCGTTGTCGGCGGCGTGGGCGAACAAGGGTCTGATGTGCTGAGTCACGAAGGGGCGCGGATCGTAATAGAGGCGACTCGCGAGCGCCGAGAGTGCGAGAGCGAGTATTCCGCCCACTATCAATCTCGCCCCCAGCTCGATCTTCGTCTCTCTCACGGACTTCAACCAGAACCACAGGGTGATGAGAATGCTGAGATAGAGGAAGTATTTCGCGACGAAGACGATGGCGGAGTTCACCCGCTGATTTTAGTGATTGATCCTTTGGTGGTCGGGCTCACCGCTGGGACTCCTTTGACGACTCCGCCGCCCTCTTCAATATGGCGAGTCGTTTCTCCCAGACGACCACCGATTGCTGGATCTGACTGACGACATCGTCCAAGACGTCGGTGAGCACAATAAAGCGAGTCTCTCGGCCCAGGCGACGACTGTCCACGAGCCCGAGGCGAGTCAGGGTGGTTAAGTGCTTACTCACCGCTTGGCGCGAGATCGGCATCCCCTCGGCGAGCACGGTCACCGACGTCTCGCCCTCGGATACGAGGGTTTCCAAGATGTGGCGGCGAAAAGGATCCGTCACCGCCGCGATGCGTTCGAGATCGAGTTCAGCGGTCTTCATCTTCTAGAGGTTCGTCACTTTCCCGTGGGCGTACTCGCGCAGCGTCGCGAGGTGAAATGACCAGCCTTGCTCGTGATCGCCCAAGAAACTCTCCTTATCGGAAGTTGACCATGGCATCGTTTCCAGGCCAGATTCTTCAACCCGCAAGAGTGTCCCACCGCTGCGACTCTCAAAGAAGAACTCTACGAGCATTGAGTTTCCTTCGCGGGGTGTCTCCCCGGATTCGTAGACCCACCGGAATGAGAACAAGTGGTGCTCAACCACGGACTCAATAGTGAGCGCAGTCATGTCGCGGTGCGACGTCGCCTTGTCAATCCACACGAGTTGGCCCACGGCGCCGGTTTCTAAATCAAACTCGGCCTCGTCGGTCCACCACCGGTTCAAGTTCTCGGGTTGCGTTACCAATTCCCAGACGACGCCCACGGGTGCCTCAATAGAGACTTCGGACTTGATTGCGTCAATTGTCATTACCCCTCCTTTGATAGGCAACGTAAGGTTGCGTATTTCACGGTACCTCAGAAGTATCAATTACGCAACCTCTAGTTGCATAATCATTGTCCTTTCTCGTCGACGGCGGGTGTTTGCTCGCGAGAGGTGAAAGTACTGGTGAACCCCGCCTAGATGAGGATCACTGCCCCCAACTCTGATTGACTGAATTTGAGGACTGTTGGGTAAAATGCAGCGGCGACAGTCGTTTCGCGAAAAATGCCAATCGAACTCTGGACCCAAGTAAGGGGTGCGGCGATGGGTCACTACGTAGTAGCAATCGATCAAGGGACGTCGAGCACGAAAGCCATCCTCGTGGACGCCGAAGGTCGGATTCGCGCAGTGTCGAGTTTTGAGTTTCCCCAGTACTTCCCCCGGCCGGGCTGGGTCGAGCACGACGCCGTCGAGATCTGGGACTCGGTCGTGGAAACGGTGGCCGAGGTGGCGCATCGCCGCCACGAGGCCGGTGACAGCGTCGCCGCCATCGGCATCACCAACCAACGCGAGACGGTGGTCGCGTGGGACCGTGCCACTGGGAGTCCTCTGCATCGGGCCATCGTGTGGCAGGACCGGCGAACAGCCGCGCGATGTGTCGAGCTCGCCGAAGCCGGCCATCTCCCGCTCGTACGCGATAGGACCGGGCTCGTACTCGACCCCTACTTCTCGGGCACCAAATGGTCGTGGATGCTGGAAGCCGGTGGGGTCGAGCGCGGCGGTTCGCTCGCCCTCGGCACCGTTGATGACTGGATCGGCTGGAACCTGACCGGAGGTGCCGAGTCGGGCGTCCACGTCACGGATCCTTCCAACGCCAGCCGGACGCTCTGTTACGACATCGGGCAGCGGGCCTGGTCGGCGGAATTGTGCGATGTCCTCCGTGTGCCGATCGAGGCACTCGGTGAGATCCTCCCGTCCGCCCACAGGTACGGCACGGTCGCTGCCGGTGTCGCCGGTGGCTCTCTCGAGGGCGTGCCGGTCAGCGGCATCGTCGGCGACCAGCAGGCGGCGCTCTTCGGGCACGGCTGCCACCTGCCCGGCGACACCAAGGTCACCTACGGCACCGGGAGCTTCGTGCTCATGAATCTCGGTGCACAGCGACCTCCACCGATCGAGGGACTCTTGACCACCGTCGCCTGGGACCTCGGGGAGCACGCGCCGAAGGGCGCCGCCGACGGGTTCAACTATGCCCTCGAAGGCTCCATCTTCTCTTCCGGAGCGACGATCCAGTGGCTGCGCGACGGTCTTGGATTGATCGGCGAGGCGGCCGAGGCGGGACCGCTTGCCTCTCAGATCCCCAGCAACGACGGCGTGTACCTCGTCCCTGCTTTCGCCGGCCTCGGCAGTCCCTGGTGGGATGCCGAGGCACGGGGCACCATCGTGGGCATTTCCAGGGGACACGGGCGAGCGCACTTCGCCCGTGCGGCTGTCGAGGCGATGGCCTACCAGTGCCGCGACGTAGTCGAGGCGATGACCCGTGCCACTGGTCAGTCCTTGATCCAGCTCCATGCCGACGGCGGAGCTTCCGCGATGAACCTCCTGCTGCAGATCCAAGCGGACCAGTGCGGAGTGCCTGTCACCCGTCCTCGCACGACCGAGGTGACAGCCGTGGGCGCTGCCATGCTCGCCGGGCTGGCCGAAGGTGTCTGGAGCTCCCTCGAGGAATTGAGGGCTTTGGCGACCAACGCCGACGTCTTTGAGCCCGAGCCGAGGCGTAGTCGGGCGGACGCAGATCATGCCGCCTGGCGAACAGCGCTCGCGCGCTCTCGAGGCTGGGCGCGAACCTCAGCGCAAACCGCGAATCCCTAGTCGCCCGTCAAGGCTTCGAACGCCCCTCAGGGATCTGAAAGGCAGCGCGCAAGCGCCTGCAGGCCTCTCATAGATCAGGTCGGCGCACCAGCAGCGCCGATCCGACACCCAGGCCGGCTCCAGCTCGCTCTTAATGCCCCGTCCACCTGTGCCGATAGTCACTCGACAGCTGTTTCACCCGAGGATCATGTGGGGCCAGTGAATCGATGTTCGGACGCGTCTTCACACGAGCAAGGAGAATCCGGGCCCGGTGGGTCCAGCCCTTCATCGCCATGTCGATGGCGCTTCTCATCGGGCTCGTCCTTCTCCCCTTCGAGTTGGTCACGGCCGGCGCTGCGAGCGGACAGTCTCCGCCGATCGGTCGCCGGGCGCCTGCCAAGCTCGCCGGCGGGCGAAGTGCTGGATCTCCCGACTGGTGGAAGGGCGGGACCTGCGATCCCGCGAACGCCCCGGGATCTCAGAGCCTTGGTGCCTCCTGGCACGGTCTGGTCGCGTGCGGCCCGGGTCCGACGCAGGGCGGCAGCGATCAGCTGGTCTCCTACTTCCCCGG
>PMTL01000180.1 GCA_003168075.1 Acidimicrobiaceae bacterium | reverse complement strand
TTGGCAGACTTCCTTTGCAGGACAGTGCTCCCAGCCAGTCCACCTCCGAGTACCTGGATCGCCGGTTCCATCTCAACGTGGTGGGCTTCGAGAAAGACGACCGCCTCAGCGAGGCCCTGGATATTTGCGGCGACAATCAATTGGTTCGCGGCCTTGACGGTTTGACCCGAGCCCGCGGGACCGACGTGCACGATCGTCTTTCCCATGGCCGCAAAGTACGGTGCGGCGCGCTCAAAAGCGTCGGCGTGTCCGCCGACCATGATCGAAAGATTCCCTTCAACGGCCCCGGCTTCGCCACCGCTGACGGGCGCGTCGAGAACGTCAATACCCAATGACGCACCCTCGAGGGCGACCCGAGTCGCCACGTCGGGGCGAATAGTGCTCATGTCAATGACCAACAGGCCCTTCTTGGCGAAACGAAACACACCGTCCCCGCCGAGAACTACTGATTCAACGTCGGGCGAATCAGGCAGCATCGTAATCACGACATCGGACTTCAGGACGAGATCCTCGATCGAACTCGCAGGTCGTACGCCCGACTCTGCGACTTTGGATACCTTGCTCATGTCACGGCTGAAGCCAACGACGTCAAAGCCGGCCCGAGCAAGATTGGTTGCCATGGGCGAACCCATAATCCCAAAACCAATAAATCCCACTGTTGCCATGAGCTGTCCTCTTTTCATTGTCGTCGATCACGATCACCCAGGACCCGAACTCAACGACGTCGTTGCTTCTCTGATATCTCCACAATGGAACCATTCCCACCACAAGTGGTGGGAATAGTGCGGGTACTGCTGTCAGAACCTAGACGCCGTGTCGAAACAGCCCCACAGGCTCTTCGATCGGTATCACTGAAAAATCAATCGTGTGCCGTGGCGCAACCTTGATGGTGGATGGGGAAGTACCGTTGTACGCCCCGACCCACGACTGATTTCTCATTACTCCTAGCAACAATGACGTGGGCGGCTTCTCTCGCGAGAGAGAAAACCGTCCACGTCATTGTCATTACTAAGAACTACTTGACTCCCCAAATCGTCTTGTACGACGCAATGATGCTCGTATCTCCTGACGGGTAAGCCCAGTTCACGCCCAACTTGCCGAGGTTGTGACCCTTGGAAATCAGGATCGGTCCCATACCCTCGTACGCCATCGGGGCCTTGTCCAGTGCACGGATCATCTCGTCCACCAAGGCGTAGCCGTTCCACACCACGTCCACCGCGCCGTCAGCGCACTGAGCGTTGCCCGCCGCAATAGCGGAGTCATTGGTCGGGCCACCACTGTCCTGTGAAGTCACGATGCAGAACGTGCTGCGCTTGCCCACCGAGTCGACCGCCGAAATCTGGCCGTCCTCGTCGACGATCGCGTCCGGCCAGTTGTAGGCGGCGTTGGCGGTCGGATACTTGGCGAGCGCTGAGGCGAACTCAGTTTGGTACGTTCCACCGGCCGGGGTGTCCGGCGGGCTGTAGTTGATCGTCGTGAGTATCTTGCACGTCTTGCAGTACGACAGCTCGTCAACGAAGCCCTTGTCGGCGTATTCGCCAGCAACAACCGAGAAGTCCGAGTTGATGACCTTGACATTGCCATTGTCGTGCACCACGAGGTAGTCCGCCGCTGCGCGACCGGCCTGAATATTCAGCGCCTTCGCGGTGGGGTACGCCTTCGTGTACAAGATGTTTCCCGTGAAGACGCTCTTGGTGGAAATGTAACCCAACGGCTCACTGCAGTCGAAACCCTCTGACCCCACCAGTGGAATGTTCTTGGCCTTCAAGGCGAGCATTCCGGTGTACGCCTGGTTGCAGTCGGTACTGACGGTTTCCACACCATTGGCTCCAGCAGCAATAGCCGACCGGATACAAGTGTCGTACGCGTCCGCAATGCCAAAGTTGCCATCACATGACGTCATCTTCCAACCGAGCAGTTTGCCCGCAGCCACGGCGTTCGCCGTCGGCCCCGAACAACCCGTGCTGGCCTGACCACAGGAGATCACCCAGATCTTCTCGCCGGCCTTGTGGGCGGGTGCGGAAGTCGGAGTGGTACCCACCGTCTTCAAGCTGTAGTCAGCCGCCAAACGCGCCTTGAACCACGAAAGCGGCTCGGAGGGCGTCGCGGTGTGCGACACCGTGGCGTGCGTACTCGAGGCAGTCGCGCTACTCGCACCCCCGGCCACAACTAACAGTGATGGAATGAGCAGAGCGGCCGATATGACTTTCCATCGTCCCCCACCCATTCCCGTCCGCGTGCGACCTGAATCGACACCGGTACGAGATCGCAATAATCCCATTTTGTCATCCCCCTTATTGAATTTGAAGCTACGTTCGAAATGTTCGACGTTGCTCAGTTGTCACAATTCACTGCAGACCGCACAACCAATTGGCGCATGCGTTCGTTTTGACTGCGGCACTTCCACTCTCCGAAAACGCTCGCATCCCTCTTCACGCGACCACCAGCACTTCGAGTGCACTGCTGTATGAGTTCTCCACTGCGAACACTTTTCTCTCAATACTCAGGATGCGAGACAATCTGTACCACTGGACTTCAGATTGTTTCGGCCCCCGTCATCTTGATGATTTAGTTGCCCGTTATATGGATATTCATCCTGCGATACGAACAATAGGGCTCTGCACCAGTGGTGTCAAGTACGACCGAGGGGGAATATTTACCGAATTTCGCGGGGCTCTCACGTCGTGAAGTGAGCTGTCGACACACCTGAAAACCCAGATCACCGGTGTAATCGGTGCTCAGGGCTCCAGTACGTGAGACGATGAGTCCCGTGAAATTGCTTTTTTCCAGTGCCGCCCTATCACGGCGTCGTCGACGAAAATCCACCAGAAATGAATGTCGCAATACCGTCAAAAGAGCCCACGCCCACCTCTGCTAGATGGCGCGTCGCGGTGTCGCCACGTGCAGGCCTCGCGAACTCAGTGTCGTGAAGTTCCGCGCGACCGAAGTGGTCGTCCGATACGTACGATCGTGCCACGTCCAACATCGAATGATCGAAACGAACACATTTGGTAGTGGGCTGGATTATTCGAGGAGTTCGTACACGGCGAGAGTGAGGAACTCCGCCAATGGTTCGGTGAGCGCTGAGGTGACGAAGAGTTCTGCTGCTTCGCGGTATCGATCCGCTTCTTGAGGATCTGCGTTGGCCAGGATTCCAACCGCTCGCGAGACCTCTCCTCGAACGTATTCGCCATCGATCAACACACCCTCAGTAGTGCGTACACCGTGGTGGACCCATTGCCAGAGTTGGGACCTCGAAATCTCTGCGGTGGCGGCGTCTTCCATCAGTCCGTGAATCGCCGCCGCGCCGGTACCCCCCAGCCACGCGGCCACGTAGCGAATTCCCACGTCCACGTTCGTAACCACTCCCGCGTTTGTCACGTGCCCGCCGATCTCGTCGAGGGCGAAGAGGTCGTCGGAGGTCGTTGCGACATCAAGGCGCAAATTGTCGAGTTGGTTGGGCTCGGTCCCCAAGACATTGTCAAATTGCTCTCGGGCGATCTCCACCAAATCCGGATGGGCAACCCACGTTCCGTCGAAGCCGGCCGTGGCCTCGCGAAGTTTGTCGCTGCGAACCTTCTCTATCGCCAGGGCCGTAACGTCCGCATTCTTGCGATCCGGAATGAACGCCGCCATCCCGCCAATGGCGTGCGCACCGTGTCGGTGGCACGTCTGAACTAGGAGTTCCGAGTAGGCCTTCATGAACGGCACCGTCATCGTCACGTCCGAGCGATCAGGAAGGACACACCGGGGATCGGCTCCAATCCGCTTGATCGTCGAAAAGATGTAATCCCACCGTCCGGCATTGAGACCAACACTGAAATCACGTAAGGCAAAAAGGATCTCCTCCATCTCAAATGCCGCCGGAAGTGTCTCGATGAGCACCGTGGCGCGCACTGTACCTCGGGGCACTCCCAACACGTCCTCGGAGTGCGCGAACACCTCGGCCCAGAGGGTCGCCTCGTGGGCGCCTTCCAATTTGGGCAGATAGAAGTACGGACCGCTGTCTCTTTTGAGCGCTTCACTGGTAATCCAAAAGAAAGTGAGGCCAAAGTCGAAGAGGCTGGCCGATATCGATTCACCGCCAACGAGAACGTGCTTCTCTCGAAGATGCCATCCTCTGGGGCGCACCATCAACGTTGCGATCTCGTCGTTCAGGAGGTACTGGCGGCCCCCGCCTCAAAAGTGATAGTTCGCCGCGCGGCGTCACGGACATTGATCTGGCCGTCGACGATATTGCCCCACGTCGGTGCAGTGCTGTCCTCAAAGTCCGCCATGAAGACTTTGGCCCCGGAATTGAGAGCGTTAATGATCATCTTGCGATCGACCGGCCCCGTAATCTCGAATCGACGGTCTCGCAGGTCCTTCGGCGCCGGCGGAACCATCCGGTCGCCCGGCGCATCACCGTCGCCCTTGTCAACGAGTGACGGACGGCCTCCACCATCGAAGTACGACTGTCGCCGCGTTCGTTGTTCAAGGAGTTCGCGGCGACGCGGCTCGAACAACTGATGCAAGCCGACCAGAAACTCTATTGACTCAGGAGTCAGTATCTCTGCGGTACCTTCGTGCTCGACGAATTCGAATGTTGATGAACTCACGTGACTATCCCGTTGACGATGAAGCTCGGAGCAATTGTCGCTCTGGCTCGGACGTTCAACCGACACTATCCGATGGTCCGCCATGTGCTCTCCGTACCGCGCCACTGCGAATGCTTCGCCACGGACTGGCGTCGGGTGACGTGGAACAATCTCGCTTCCCCCACCGCAGGGGCGTACAGCGGGCCTCAAAGTCCGACGTCGTGCACAGTGTCACGACCGCGTCACGAGTGACGTCGCAGCGCGACCAACCCCAATGCTCACGACCGGATGATCGTCGGGTCGCAACCATCGCATGATCACATTCAGAACTCTCGAGTTAATGGCGACACAGCCGGCGGTGGGATACCCCATACTGACGTGCAGAAAGAAACCAGAACCGGCACCCTTCACGACTGGATTGGTGTTGTAGTTGATCACCACGGCGCGCGCGTAGGCCGCGCCGGCGTCGTAGAGATTCTCCGAGTCGCCGCCGGGTGAGACCTCGCTACGTACGTGACGGTTGTACGCCGGCGAGTTGGGATTCTCGTCCCACCAATCATCGGGGCCGGCGCGAAAGTAGGGCAACCTCGTGCCGTTCGTCGTTTGATTTCCAAAGGCCTGGGTCAGGCCAAAGACGCCGACGGGAGTGCGGTCGAGGTCCTCTCGCGTCGGCCCCACACCATGTAATCCCACGTTGGCGATGGTGGGAGCGTCGACCTCAACGTAGTGATCCCTCGACCAGCTCCAGGCGCGTAGCACCGCCCACGTCGAACGTGAGGATGCCGCCTCGACGGTAATGACCTGTCGTGGCCGTGAGGAAGCCGATGAGGGTTGCGCGACACTCGCCGTGATTCCCCCTCCGAGGAGGATCATCGCCACTGCTGTCCGACGTAACTTGATGCCGCCCCCTGAAAGGTTCGTGGCGATGGAAGCGCACCGCTACGGGGACCCTAACGGGACACTGCGGTCGTAGACACCGTGTCCCGGCAGCCTCGACTCGAACGCAGTAGGTTGCGCTGAGCGACTAGGTCGGGGGATTATGACATCAACGGCTGATCGAAGTGCCCTGGGAATGGTCTCGATGTACGCATACTTCGCCACTCTGTGGCCCGAACGGTGCGTGTATTCCAACATCGCCGGCGTCGTCAGCCTGTACTCGGGATCGCCCATCCCTGGTTTCAATTCCGTCACGGTGCTCGATGCGACGGCCGACCCCGCGACGGTGGAGGAGGTTGTCAATGAAATGGCGGCACGGGGTTACCCCTTTACGTTTCAGCAGCGTCCAGAGACCGGCTCGCACTACGACCAACTCATCACCCGACACCAATTGACGAGAGACGACCCGGTCCCCCTCATGGTGCACTTCCGCACTGACCAGATGAACGTGCAACCAGTCCCAGGGCTCCAGTGTCGCATTCTCGCACCTGAAGACGTGCAACAGCACTTGCGGTTGGTGTGCACCATTTTTGGCATGGACTTCGCCGAAGCCGCAGCGTTCTTTACCCCCCAAGTGATGAGCGACGCCGGCGTGTACGCCATGGTCGGTGAAGTCGACGGAGGAATTGTCAGCACCGGAGTCTGCGTCCTCGTCGACGAGTGGGCGGGCCTTTTCTCCATCGGGACTCTCGCGGAGCAGCGAGGCCACGGCTACGGAGCGGCGATCACGGCGGCGTGTGCGCACCTCGGCTATTCCCGAGGCGCGAGTGCGTCGGTACTGCAGGCCTCGCCAATGGGATTACCGGTGTACGAGCGGATGGGCTTTACGGTGCAGGAGTCGTGGTCGAGGGCATATCGCGTGACGACGCCGAGTGACCTCTAAAGAACGGGACCTTTGGTGGAGGTGATGGGATTNNCGCGGCGCCACTCTTGGTCATCGGCAAACTCTTCGTAAGCCTCGTCGGGGTACGTCTCGTCGTGACGCCCCTGTGGCTCGGCGTCGACGTCGGCAAGTTCGTCGGCGGTGGTCGAACGCCGTCCGAGCAGTGAGGAGACCTCGAGGTATCCCAGGCTGACCGCGAATAACGCCGCCGCGAGGTACAAAGCCAGGGCCACCCACGACAGCACGGCCAGATACTGCATCAGAGACAGTCCGATCAGGAAGTTCAGTCCCGTAGTGACCAGAGCGCTAACGCCCAGACTCGCGACGATCCGGTTGCGACGCAATTTCATCGACGCGCCGAATGACGCCTCCACGGAGGCGTAGTCGGGCTCGTACTCCGGCGAATGGGCGTACGGTCCCTGAGTAGTCGTCGGAGAACTCGCGTACGCGGAGTAGCGACTGCGGCCATGCTCGAGCGACGACGACAGCGAGTGAGGCTGGTCGTAGTCGTAGTCGCGCTCCCATTCGTCCCACGACAGGCGACTCTCGAGCGACGAATACGTATCGTCATCTTGGACAACGGTGAGGTACGGCCGCGAACGCGAGGGCTCGTGCCCGGGCTCGTACGCGTGCTCCTCGTAGAGGTAGGCGTCGCCGAGTCGTCGCGCTGGGGTCACCGAGTAATTCTGGCGGCTCAGGACTTCGTGCTCGGCCTGGAACGAATCAATCGACTTCTCAGAGCGCGAGTTGCGGAACTTGATCACGGCCCACGGGGCCAAAATCGCTAGCCAGAAGAGTGCGACGATGAGGGCTAGCATCGGCCAATCGCTTGAGTAGCACGCGCAAACATTGAAGTCAAATGTACCGCTGAATCCCTTAAAATTGGTGGATGTTCGAGGGTTTTACGCCTCGTGCAGGCCGCACTCTGCCTTGTCGGCACCCGCCCAGCGACCCGAACGTCGGTCCCCCGTCACCAGGGGCTTGATGGTGACCGCGGCGCAACCGATCGACGCGTAGCCCTGGGCCCACAGAGGATGCTCGGGCAGATTGTGTGAACTGATGTAGTACGCGACGTCGTCGTCGGTCCAGGTGGCGAGTGGGTTGATCTTGACAAGTCCGAATTTGTCGTCCCAGTGCACAATCTTCATCGCCGCACGCGTGGGCGCGTCCACGCGCTTCACTGAGGTCAACCACGCCCCTTTTCCGGCAACGGCCCGTGACAAGGGTTCGACTTTACGCAGTTCACAGCAACGCTCCGTCCCGCAGGGCCAGGCGTCGGCCTCACTACCAGGATGGGTGCGCGTCACGTTCAGTTCCCACTCACGCTCGAGGCGGTCCGCGAACTCCATCGTCTGCGCAAAGTGCCCACCGGTGTCGAGAAAGATGATCTCGGTCTTCGGCCGGACGTCGTGAATCATGTCCAGCAGCGCGACGTCCTCGAAGGAACACGCGAAGGCAACGTCGTCACCAAAACGCTCGAAGGTCCACGCCAAAATCTCGCCCGGGGACGCGTGGATAAACTGTGACTCGGCTGTTTCAAGTTCGTTGAGGAGTTCGGGCGACGGCTTGGACATAAGTGTGGAGGAAGGGAAAGCCTAATATTCTCTAGTGGTTTACTGGGGTAAGATACATCGTACCCGTTCTATGACCTCTTCGATCCTTCAGGCCCCAGATATGACAGACCACCTCGACTTGCTCGAATCCCACGCGATTTTCATCCTCCGTGAAGTCGTCGCCGAATGTGAGCGCCCCGTCTTGCTGTTCTCCGGCGGCAAGGATTCAGCAGTGTTACTTCACCTCGCGGCCAAGGCCTTCGCCCCCCAAGCGCTGCCCTTTCCGGTCATGCACATCGACACCGGCCAGAACTTCCCCGAAGTGATCGATTTTCGTGATCGCGCCATTGAGAGCCACGGCGCCCGTCTGGTTGTCGCGTCGGTGCAGGACTCGATCGACCAGGGCAAGGTGGCCGACCCGGGCCCCTTGGGCCCGCGCAATCGACTTCAAACGGTGACGTTGCTCGACGCCATCACCGAGAACGGTTTCGACGCGGCCTTCGGTGGCGCGCGCCGCGACGAGGACAAGGCTCGCGCCAAGGAGCGCATTCTGTCCTTTCGCGACGCCTTCGGCCAGTGGGACCCGCGCCAGCAGCGCCCCGAGCTCTGGCAGCTCTATCAGGGCAAGGTCAATCCCGGCGAGCACCTTCGCGCATTCCCGCTCTCGGACTGGACCGAGCTCGACATCTGGCAGTACATCGAGCGCGAGCAGATGGACCTGCCCGAGATCTACTTCGCCCACGAGCGCGAGGTCGTTCTGCGCGACGGGATGTACCTCGCGGTCGGCCCCTTCGTGGAGCCTCGACCCAACGAAACGGTCGAACGTCTAGTGGTGCGTTTTCGCACAGTCGGCGACGCCAATCTCACGGGTGCGGTCCTGTCGAACGCCGCCACCTTGACCGCGATTGTCGACGAGATCTCGCTCGCGAACGTATCCGAGCGCGGCGCCACGCGAGGTGACGACAAATTCAGTGAAACCGCGATGGAAGATCGCAAGCGCGAGGGTTACTTCTAAATGAAACTTGCCGCAAAGGACCTGTTGCGTCTCGCAACAGTCGGCTCAGTCGATGACGGAAAGTCAACATTGATTGGCCGGTTGCTCGTCGACACTCGTCAACTCTTCGACGACCAGCTCGACGCCGTGGCCGCCGCCTCGGAGAAGCGCGGCGTGGGCGACCTCGACCTCAGCTTCGTGACTGACGGCCTTCGCGCCGAACGCGAACAGGGCATCACCATCGACGTCGCGTATCGATACGCCTCGACGCCGACGCGCAAATTCATCATCGCTGACTGCCCCGGCCACGTGCAGTACACCCGCAACATGGCCACCGGTGCCTCGACCGCTGATCTGGCTCTGGTGGTGCTCAACGTCGCTCACGGGGTCAAGGAGCAAACCCGTCGGCACTTGTGCATCACCGCCCTGCTGGGCGTGCGCACGATTATCGTCGCGGTCAACAAGATGGACGAGGTCAACTGGTCCGAGAGCGCCTACGTCGCCGTGGTCGATGAACTCACGACGCTGGCGCACGAACTCGGCTTTGAATCAATGACGCCGATCCCCGTCTCGGCGCTGCTGGGTGAGAACGTCGTCGGGCGTTCGGCGCACCTCGATTGGTACGACGGCCCCACCGTCCTGCAGGCCCTCGAGGGATCCGACGCGGGTTCGTGGACCCACACCCGTTCCGGGGCGCGACTGCCCGTGCAGTGGGTGTTGCGCCAGAACGGCGGCGGACGCACCTACGCCGGCATGCTCAATGGCGCGACGTTGCACGAGGGCGAAGCGGTAACACTACTTCCGGCCAACATCGAGACGACCGTGACGTCAATCACTTCAGGTTCGGGTCCGCGCGGTGCCGCGACGGCGGGCCTCTCAATCGACGTCGGCCTCGCCGACGAGACAGACGCGGGGCGCGGTGACATGATCGCCACGGCTCCCCTGCCGAACGTGACGAAGGAATTCGCGGCGACCGTGTGCTGGTTCGGTGAGCAGCCGATGCGCGCCGACCAGCGGCTGCGGCTCAAGCACACCACCAAGGTCACGCCCGTTCGTCTTCGAGAACTCTCCGGCGTCGTCGATATCGAGACCTTGAGTGTCCTTCCGGGCACCGAACTGGCCACCAATGACATCGGTCTGGTGACGCTCCAGACCGCCGATTGGATCGTCGTCGACGACTACCGCGACAACCGCGTCACGGGCAGCTTCGTTTTGATCGACGAGGTGTCCAACGCCACCGTGGCGGCTGGCATGGTCGGTCGCGCAGCGTTCCTCTAGTCTTTGCGCAACTGCTCAGACGGCTCGCGTTGCTTCACTTCGCGCTGAAAACTTCGATGATGCCGCGGCGGGCCGACTCGAAGTGCGCAGTCCACTGGGGGCGCAGGACGCCGATTTCGCCACGGAGCGCCCGACGCACGCTGATGTCCACCTCCTCGGGGAAACCTAGCGTGTCGAGGAACATGACCGCGACGGCGCGGTCGTGCACCTGGCCCAAGACGTCTTGGATTTCCTCCAGCGACTCGGCGACCGCGCTCGCTGGATCACCGAGGAAAAGCGAGGCGACCTCGAAGTTGTAGCGACACTTCTTGGACGCAATGCGTACTTGGTGCAGCGCCTCGTCGTTGCGGCGCTCGTACGGATCGCCGATGGCGTCAAAGTAACGACACGCCGCGTCCCACAGTGGCGCCATAAAAAGTTCGACGGCAGGCGTGTCGCCGCGTGCCCCGAGGTGCGGGTGTTTCGCCAGGCGCGCGAGGCTCTTGACCATTCGCGCGTAGCGCGCGGAGTTGAGTGCACTCACGACGTCACGCTGTCGCCTCTCGCGCCGGCCCTCGAGCGCCGTCATCACCGCGGTACGCAGTTGAGTGTCGGCGTCAAGGTGGTCCTCAAAGAGGACACTCAGCACCTCGAGATCACGCACCTCGCCGAGGGTCGAACCCAGCCACTTGAGTTCCCCTTCTACATCGGTCCACGGTTGAGAAGGAAGAATTCGGCGCATGGCCCTCAGTTCCGAGCGCAGTCGTCGAGCGCTCACGCGCAGTTGATGTACTCCCTCGGCGTCCAGGCCCTCGCGGACCAGTGGTTCGTAACGCGCGATCTCTTTGACGTCGCGGCGTAAGAAGTGCTTGACGACGTCGTGGCCAGTGAGCACTTGGTCGTCGTGGTCGAGACTATCGTTCATGGTCGTCGCCACCCACGTGTCCTCTCGGGACGATGTCGTCGGACGCCACGGCGTTTGTCGTCATCCATTACGCGCAATGTATACCCGCTGCGAGCACCACCTTGTCCAATGAGTGACCACACGTTTCAGTCTTCGGCCCCCTTGCTCCGGAGTTCCCCGACGACCGGGAGGTAGCCGGCGCTGGTGAGCATGCGACGAAGGTCGACGACGAGTTGAACATCAATGTCCTTATGTTTGGGCCGATCAAGGAATTGCATCTCGGTTCCGACACGAACCTGGAATTTGCCGTCGCGCTGTTCTTCAATCGTTCCCACGACCCCGAGTAGTGACGCGACGTCGGGCCACTCGATGTTGTGACTCGTCGGGTGTTGGAAAATCCTCAGCAACGTGTCGCGGTGATGATTGTTGAGACTGATGGGCTCGGGGAGCGGTGACATTCAAAACCTCCAATACTACGAACTTAACTCGACCTGACCGGTCCTCAATCGCTCGTGCGACGACGGGTCCGCGCTAGGACCCCGACAGCACCCGAATGCACTCAGAGAACCCGAGGGCTGTGCGGGCCAATATCACTGGCGTCTCAGTCGCTCCTTCTTCTCCAAGTCCACGACGTGCTCGCACGTCATCAGAGGTCTCTCGACACCAATCGATGGCACGACACCTAGAACTGCACCAACATCACCACCAGGGCCACGGCAATGATGGCCAGCAACGTATCCATTGAACGCGTGAGTTGGCGCCCTCGCTCGGCGCCGGCGTGACCGTCGTGGGCGATGACTTCGGCCACGGTGCGCTCGAGCGGCAGCGTGCGCGCCTCGAGGTGACCGGCCGCGGCCAGGTAGCACAACAGCCCCACGCCGATCCAGGGTCGCGACAGCGACACGGTCGAGTCGCCAGTCAGCGACATGGTGAGTCCGGTGATCACCAAGAGGTGCAGGACCCGTGCGGCCCAGTTACGGCGATTGGGGAACTTGCGCTGCTGCTCCTCGTCGCTCGCGCCATGAACGATCGCCTGGGCCGACACGCGCATCACGACGAAGACCGCGATGACCATAACGGCGCTCAGAATGTGGACGACGAAGACTAAATCGTAGGGAACGCTTTGGGCAATCATTCCTCAAACAGTAATGCCCGTGCCGCCCGGTACGGATCAGTGGTGCCCGCCAGTAACGCGTCGAGTTGCTCCTCGTAACGATGCGCGACGTCGCCGGTGCGAACCCTTTCGCTCAGCAGCGCGCTGAGAACCCGGTCGAGTTCGTGCGACACACGACGCCGTTGACGCTCGTCACGTTCTCCCCCCTCGAGGAAGCGTCGATGGCCCACCAGTGCGGCCCACAGGTCAGCGACTCCGCGTCCGTCACTGGCCACGGTCTCGACGATGGGGGGACGCCACGGGATCGTGGGACCCATGTCCATCATGCGTTCTAAGTCCCGACGCGTCGCAGGAGTCCCGGCCCGGTCGGACTTGTTGATATCGAACACATCAGCCACCTCGAGGATGCCCGCTTTCTCGGCCTGCACCGCGTCACCCCATCCAGGAGTGAGTACCACCACGGTGGTATCGGCAGTGGAGGCGACGTCCACTTCCATCTGCCCCACGCCCACCGTCTCGACGATCACGAGCTCGAAGCCGACGGCTCCGAGCACCCGCACGGCGTCGGGAACCGCCAGTGATAGGCCCCCTAGGTGCCCTCTCGTCGCCATCGAACGGATGTAGACCCGCTCGTCGGTGGCGTGGCCCTGCATCCGGTAGCGGTCGCCCAGTAATGCCCCACCACTGAAGGGTGAAGTCGGGTCCACGCAGAGAACGCCGACTCGTCCGAAGGGATTCTCGCCGCCAAAGGACCCCTCGGCGAGCGCCGTCGTAATGAGCTGATCGGTCAACGTCGATTTGCCAGATCCGGGCGCCCCCGTGAGCCCCACCACGTAGGGCGCGCTCTGGGCGTAGACGAGAGCGGCGGTGTCGAGGTGGTTCACACCCGATCCTTCGACGTAGGTGATGAGGCGCGCCAGCGCGGCGCGCGCGCCAGCGCGGGCCTGGTCGAGCAGCTCGCGGGGATCCGAAGCGATCACGGAACCCACGTGATCGCCGCGCCCAAGGTCACGAGGCGACCCGGCAAGTCGTCATAACCGCGCGCCACGTGTTCCATTCCGCTCACCGTGGTCGATCCCTCAGCGACGAGTCCGGCGAGCACCAGCGCCGCGGCAGCGCGGATATCGCTGCCGTGCACGACCGAACCGGTCAGGTGGGTGACGCCGCGGATCATGGCGTGGTGTCCTTCGGTGGTGATGCTCGCGCCCAGTCGCACCAGCTCGTCCACGTAGCGAAAGCGCCCCACGAAGAGGTTCTCGGTCACGACCGACACGCCGTCGGCGACGCTCATCATCGTGGTGATGAGGGGCTTGTAGTCGGTGGCCACCCCGGGATAGGGCAGCGTGGCGACGTCGCACGGACGAAGCCGCGCCGGTCCCTTGACGCTCACTCCCTCCCCCGAGAGGTCCACCACGCCGCCCATCGATTCGATCTTGCGCAGCAGCATCACCATATGATCAGCCCGCGCGTCGACCACTCTCACGTCGCCGCCGGTGATCAACGACGACGCCAGGTACGTCGCGGTGACGACGCGGTCGGTCACCACGTCGTGCGTAGCGGGCGAAAGTGCGGTGACTCCATAGATAATGAGTCGTGAGGTGCCCAGACCCTCGATGCGCGCACCCATGGCCACGAGTTGGCGGCCGAGGTCCTCCACTTCGGGCTCGCGCGCCGCGTTCTCGATGACCGAGCGGCCTTCGGCGAGGACGCAAGCCATGAGCAAGTTGTCGGTAGCGGTATGACTCGGGTACTCGAGGGTGATGTGCGTCGCGCGCAGGCGACCACTAGACGTGGCGTGAATCGAAGTGCGGTCATTGTGAAAGTCGGCGCCCATGGCGCTGAGACCGTCGGTATGAAAGTTGATGGGACGATGCCCGAAGTCGTCGCCCCCCGGCAGCCCCATCGTCGCCTCGCCGCATCGTGCGAGGAGCGGGCCCAGGATCACAATCGAGGCGCGCATCGCTTCAAAGAGGTACGAGGGAGCCTCAGTCTTGATGTCCGAGGCGTCGGGAACCGTGATGAACAGCTCGTGAACAACCGACCGGTCCACCGCGCACCCCAGGGCCACCAAGAGGTCACTCATGATCACCACGTCGGTGATCTCGGGCACATTGGTGAGGTGGTGCGTGCCGGTCGCCAGCAGGCACGCGGCCATCTGCTTGAGCACGGCGTTCTTCGCTCCAAAGGCCTGGACTTCGCCCGACAAGGGGCCTCGAGGCTGGACAACGAGAGAACTCACCCCACAAGTATTGCCGGAATTCTCGGAGTACTTTACAGCGCCTATTTCACGAGGCGGAGTACGCTGGCGGTGTGCTGAGACCTACCCAACCCGACCGCAACCTTGCTCTAGAAATGATCCGAGTGACTGAAGCGGCGGCGGTCTCAGCGGCGCGATGGTCGGGTCGCGGCGACAAGAACGCCGCCGACGGCGCGGCCGTCGACGCGATGCGTTTCGTTCTCGGCGCGGTCGCCATGGACGGTGTCGTCGTGATTGGTGAGGGCGAAAAGGACCAAGCCCCGATGCTCTACAACGGCGAGCGCATCGGCGACGGTCATCCCCCCGAAGTCGACATCGCGGTCGATCCCGTGGACGGCACGTCACTCACCGCCAGTGGACGCAACGGCGCCCTCTCGGTGATTGCTCTCGCCGAGCGCGGCAGCATGTTCAACCCCGGTCCGTGCGTCTACATGATGAAGGTCGCGGTGGGACCGCGCGGTCGCGGCGCCGTGGACGTCAACGCTTCGGCGACAGACAACTTGAAGGAACTCTCCAAGCGTTTAAAGAAGCCGATCCAGGAGTTGGGTGTCGTGGTGCTCGACCGACCCCGCCATGATGATCTGGTGCTTGAGATCCGCGAGGCCGGCGCACGTGTGCTGTCGATCACCGATGGTGACGTCGCGGGCGCCATCGCCACGGGCTGGCCCAATTCGGGTGCCGACATGCTGCTGGGCATCGGCGGTACCCCCGAAGGCGTTATCGCCGCGGCAGCGTTGCAGGGACTCGGTGGCGAGATTCAGGGCGTACTGCACGCGCGCAGCCCCGAAGAGCAAAAGGCCGCCGAAGCCCTGGGCTACGACTTCTCGCGAGTTCTCACGACCGACGATTTGGTGGCTTCAGACAACTGCTTCTTCTCCGCGACGGCAATTACCGACGGCGACTTCCTACGCGGCGTTCGCTTCACTGAATTCGGCGCCACGACCCAGTCGCTCGTGGTGCGCAGCCGCTCGGGCACGGTGCGCACGATTGAGACCTTCCACCGTCACGACAAGCTCCAGGAGTTCACCACCGGCCTCTAGGGCCGCTCGCGGTGACTCCGTCGTCCCCTCAGCGAATCCTCCCAGGGGACTAGCGTTCCTCACTATGAGCACTGAACACCCGCGAGAGGATTCCGCACGGTCCCGGCTCGACCGATTCGTCCAGAGTCTTCTCGCGGTTCTCGAGTACTTGATCATTGTCAGTCTCCTGGTTGTCGCTGCGACGGTGCTCGCGAGGACGGTCTTTACTTTCTTTCGCCAGTGGAGTGGTTTTCCCCAAACGGTGGTGGCGGCGATCGACGGAATACTTGTGGTCATCATCCTGCTCGATATCGCCCACACGGTGTTGGCCCACTTGCGATCATCCACGTTTCCCGTGCGCCCCTTTCTGGTCATTGGCATCCTCGCGGGAGTCCGAGACATCTTGAGCGCCTCGGCACGACTGACCTTCGGGACTTCGCTGCAGGGCTCCGATTTCACGCACACTCTCATCTCGTTGTCCTTGGGCGTGGGCGTTGTGGTCATGTTGTCGCTGGCCTTGGTGCTGCTGCGCTTTAGTCGCAAGGACCCCTAGAAACGGATCGCTCACCACGCATTCGTGAACTATCTCACGAGAGTGCGAGGCCCTTCACCATTGCGACACCGGACCTCGTGGCCTAAGGTCCGCTCAAGAGCACTCTGGACTGCGGGTGCCCACAAGGGGGTGGATGATGCAGGTAAAAGATCTTCTAACGAACAAGGGGCGCGATGTCGCCACAATTTCTCAGGAGCGAACCGTGACCGACGGATTACGGCTGCTACGCGAGCGGGGCATTGGAGCACTCATCGTCACGGGTCCGACTCCCCCGCTGGCGGGTATCTTCTCCGAGCGCGACGTGGTGCGCGCCCTCGCCGTTGACGGCCCTGACGCGCTCACCAAAACCATCGCGGACTTGATGAGCACCACCGTCACCACGTGCACCGAAACGACTACCCTCGATTCGCTCATGGCGCTGATGACCGACAAGCGGATCCGCCACGTCCCGGTCGTCGATAACGGAGTGCTGACGGGCATGATCTCAATCGGTGACGTCGTGAAGTCACGCGTGGACGAACTCGAGCACGAGAAGCGCGATCTGATTGATTACGTAACGGCGCGCTAGTTACGGCGCCGTCGAACTACTTAAACGCTGCTGCCACGCGCAAGCGCAATTCCGCCCGCCCGAGCGACGCTTCTTCGACGGCTCGCACGGCCTCGTCAACTTCACCAAGTAACGCCAACTGCGCCTCGGCCAGTTCCTTTGCGGCTTGCGCGCGGACCACGTCGATGTCGTTGATCTTCTCGGCAACGCCGGCGAGCACCGTGGTGCGGGTCACGCCCGCCTCTTCGTCAGGACCCACCTGGAAGTAGCCCCCGTGCACGCAAAAGGCGAGTTCTCCCGACGACGTCGCGACGCGCACGACTCCGGGCACGATGTCGCCGACCGTCGGCGCGTGCTGGGGCAGAATCGTGAATTCTCCTTCCGAGGAACGAGCCATCAACGCGCTTGCCTCACCGGTCCACAGCGCCACTTCGGGCGTGACGATCTCGACCTTCAATGTCGTCATGGACTAGCTCTTCGCCAATTCTGCAGTCTTGCGCTCGACGTCCGACGCGCCACCCACGTTGAGGAATGCCTGCTCGGGGAACGCGTCGAGGTCACCCTTGACCAGGTGCTCGAACGACTCGATGGTCTCGGCAACGGGCACGTTGATGCCCTCGATGCCGGTGAAGATCTTCGAGACGAACATCGGCTGTGACAAGAAGCGCTGGATCTTTCGCGCGCGAGACACCGTGATGCGGTCATCTTCGGAGAGCTCGTCGAGACCGAGGATCGCGATGATGTCCTGGAGTTCCTTGTAGCGCTGGAGGATCTGCTGGACCTGACGCGCGACGTCGTAGTGACGGTCACCGACAATCTCGGGCGCCAGGATATTGGACGTCGAAGTCAGCGGGTCCACCGCCGGGTAGATACCCAGGGCGGCGATCTGGCGGCTCAACTCGGTGGTGGCATCGAGGTGGGTGAACGTCGTGAACGGCGCCGGGTCGGTGTAGTCGTCCGCGGGGACGTAGACGGCCTGCAGCGAGGTGATGGAACGTCCACGCGTCGAGGTGATGCGCTCTTGGAGTTCGCCCATTTCGTCGGCCAGCGTTGGCTGGTAGCCCACCGCGCTCGGCATGCGCCCGAGCAGCGTCGAGACCTCAGAGCCGGCCTGGACGAAGCGAAAGATGTTGTCGACGAAGAGCAACACATCCTGGTTTTTCACGTCACGGAAATACTCGGCCATGGTCAGCGCGGCCAGCGCGACACGCAGACGCACCCCCGGCGGCTCGTCCATCTGACCATAGACCAGCGCGGTCTTTTCGATCACGCCGGATTCACGCATCTCGAGCAACAAGTCGGTGCCCTCGCGGGTACGCTCACCGACGCCGGCGAAGACCGACACGCCGTCGTGCTGTTCAGCCACGCGGCGGATCATCTCCATGATCAAGACGGTCTTGCCCACTCCGGCACCGCCGAAGAGGCCGATCTTGCCACCCTGCACGTAGGGTGCGAGCAGGTCGATGACCTTGATGCCGGTCTCGAACATCGTGGCTCGCGGTTCGAGCTGGTCGAACGCCGGCGGGTTACGGTGGATCTCCCAATGGTCCTCGACCGGACCGATGTCGTCGGTGTCGAGTGGCTGACCGATCACGTTAAAGACGTGGCCGAGGACGGCGTCGCCGACCGGCACGGTGATACCGCGTCCGGTCTGGCGCACCACGGCACCGCGCACGAGTCCGTCGGTGGGTTTCATGCAGACGCAGCGCACGCGACCTTCGCCGATCTGCTGGGCGACCTCTGCGGTCACCGTGACACTCACTCCATCGATGACGATGTCCATCTCGACGGCGTGGTTGATTTCGGGCAACGAGTGCGGTGGAAATTCAACGTCCACGACCGGTCCGGCGATCGCGACGACGCGACCCGTTTCCAGTGTGGTCTTTTCAGGAGCCATAGTCATTTGTTTCTCACTTTCCCGAGCGGAGCGCTTCCGCGCCGCTCACGATTTCCATGATTTCGGTAGTAATCGAGTCCTGTCGGGCTCGGTTCATGACGCGCGTCAACGTCTGGCCGAGTTCGTCGGCGTTGTCCGTGGCGGCGGCCATCGCGCGCTGTTGAGACGTGTGAAACGAGGCCGCGCCTTCGAGCAGCGCCGAGAAGATCTCGCTTTCGAGCGCGTGCGGTGCCAAGAAGTAGAGCAGCTTCTTTACCTCCGGCTCGAACTCGGTGTAGC
>PMTL01000010.1 GCA_003168075.1 Acidimicrobiaceae bacterium | reverse complement strand
GGGAAACGGTGATGCGCACTAGGTCTTTTGGACGAGGCTCGAGCCAAGGCGCCTGTCGTGAACTGGCTTCACCGGCTGGCTGAAGCGGCTGTCTGAGACTTCAGGATCAAATCAATAGTTGCAGTAGGGTTTCAACGTTGATGCATTGGGGGCCAGTGAACGTTTTCGAAAACTGCAAGAAAGCTCTAACAACGCTCGTACTGACTGGGCTCGTTGTGCTGATAATTCCCACTGTCAGTGGAGCAAGTCTGTCAGGCAATACAGGTGGCATCGTCACTACCAACACGCCGGGGTCGGCGGTTGCTGCTGCGGATGCGATAACCGCGGCCTGCTCGAAAGCGACAGCTCGCGTGCTCGTCAACCAGCACAAACTCAACGTCTTTCTCTTGCCTCAACCGGTCGTTCAGATGCTCTGCGGCCCTTTCACAGGCCCAGGCAGCAAAGCGATGGCCGTCACGATCGGCGCGTCCACGTGCTGGTCGGTCCAAGGCTGGGCGGTCTTCAGCTTCTCGGGCGGCGCCTGGAAGCTCGTCCACGACGAGGAGGCGTTCATCTACCCGCTTGTTGCGATCGGCGCCGACCTCAAGGAAACGGTGCCTGTTTTCCGCTCGACTGACAATCGCTGCAACCCGACCGGTGGAATGAAGTCACGCATCTGGAACTGGAACGGCAGCAGCTTGACATCCACTGATTGGAAACTGACGCCAACGACAACAACTACCAAAACGGGAAGCCCCCTTTGCACTCTCGCCGCGCTGAGGGCCCATATTGCGAAGAGCCAACAACATTACGTCGTGGGGAGCTTCTTCAAGTGCATTGGCTCGTACGCGGTGCTCGAGCACGGACCTGTTGACGACAACGGACAAATGCTGGACGTGGCGCCATTCGTGTTGCACTGGAATGGGAATGCGTGGCGTCAAGTGCTCAATGAGTTGTCAATATGCGGCGTCGGCGATACCTCGGGTGCCCCTATTGCCTTCGTGCATTTGGCCTGCGTGTCCTGAGTGATGCGCATTTCCGCTAGCGGGCGGTTGCGGCGTCGCCGATGCCATATTTCGAAGCATCGAGGTGGTCGCGGCATTGATGTCGTGCTCACTGATGAGTAGTGATGTTCTCGAGTCCGAGTCCCGCATCTGCAAGCGTTGGCGCCTTCAGCGGACCCGCGAGCGTTGCCGTAAGTGGGACCCACGTGTGGATCGCGAATATGAGTGGCGACTCGGTCACCGAACTCAACGCGTCCAACGGATCGTTGGTGCGTGTCATCACCAACGGCGGTTGATCATCTCGGACAATCTCGTCCTCAGGAATACCCAGTGCGATTGACTGCGGTGGACGCCAGGTTCTACCGGTTGCACTAGTCGAATTCCAGTCCTATTGATTGCTCGATACGCGGTGCTGTCAATCATTTCATAGAAGAGTTCAGTTGGAGGGCCGACGTCAACAATCCCCGACTGGCGCATTGCCAATTGGGAGACACTTGAGTTGGGCTCCTAAAGGAAACAAAGGCTTATGAGGAGTTCAATCACCAGCCCACGCGTCGAACCTGGCGTGTACAGTCCGCCGCCGGGTCAGCCTGCGTTTACGACGTTCGTCACGTCGTGGATGAACCGGTTGCTTTTGAGCCCCTTCACGTTGACTGGCGGTGAGTCGATCCAAATGCCGTCCGCGTTGTCCCAAATGACGTTGCCAGCAATTGTCATCTGCACGGCCGCAACTCCGGAGTAAACAGAGATACCGGTCGTCGCCGGGTCCATTATTCCGGGAACCCCATCCTCCGGGTCGCCAACAACGTTGTTCGTTCCAATGCGGTTGCCAATGATCTGGTTGCCGTTCACGTCCTCGCCGCCAGGCAAGTGAGCATGAATCGTCACTCCGGCGAGTCCATTTCCCGAAAGCGAGTTGCCCTCGACGAGGTTGTCGTAGGCACCTGTGCCCGGACCTGATCCGAAGATGCCAACCCCAGCTCCGGTGCCGCTCTCGATCCCAGGCGCGGGAAAGTACGCAACGGTTCCGTTGTTATCAGCGACATTGTCGATGATCTTGTTGTCGTAAACACCACCGAGCGTCGGATTGCGACCAGTCACTTGCATCGTGGTTGGGTCGTACGTCACGGCGTTGGGGTTGTGCGAGGGCAATGTGATGCCGCATTCGGTGACGTTGTTGCTCACGTTGTTGAACGAGACCACGTTGTCGAAGTTCGGACCGTAGTCATCGGTGAGAAGGACGCCATCGGCGTTCCCACTGACGTGGTTACCGGTGATTGTCGATTGCGATACGACGTTGAAGTGGATGCCACCGCCGCAGTCGCCGCCATACACGCAAGTCGATGTTGAGCCTCCTGGACCAGAGAAGCCAGCATTGTCGTTCACGACATCGTTGTCGGCGATCGTTTCGTTTGTCAGCACGAAGCCTTCGCTCGCGACCTGAGGTACGGAGGGGTCGGACGGGGAGTCGATGCCGACGAGGATGCCCTCACCGATTGCGCTGGTAATAGTGAACCCCTGAATCGTCACGTTCGGACTGACAACCTGAATCCCGTTGTTGAGGCCTGCCGCGTCGATGGTCGCATTCTGTCCGGTGAGTGTTAGCGATTTCCCAACAACGACATCCTCGTTATAGGTACCGGGGCACACATCGACCGTTGCGCCCGGATCGGCAGCCGCCACCGCTGCACCGATCGTCTGATACTGCGCATTACCGCAGCCTTCGCGATGGTTCCTGCCATTGCCATGTGAGGGCGAGAGCCCTTGCTGGTTAGAGACATAAAGGACCTGAGCACCGTGCCCGGAGTTATCCGGACCGGGGCCGTAGCCGCCAGTATCGGCGGCAGCAGACCCGCCACCGACGAGCATGGCTGCGACGGTGAGTGTAAGTGAACCTACGATNNCGGTCCCGATAGCAAATAGGACGATCAACGTTGAGAGGCCAGAGCCGATTATTCGCGAAACGGCTCTGGCAATAGGAGCGACAGACCAGCCCAGGCAGAGGGGTTTGAAGTGACTCTGTCCCCGAGGGCGATCAGCGGCTACAGAAGAGCCACTCGTGCCGGGAGCTTTTGCGAGCAACATCGGAGATCCTCACGACGACCTCGGTCTCTCACCGACGCTCGGCCTCAGGTCCGCAGTGCCACCTCTCTATCAGACGAATTCGAGCGAGTCGAGAGGAATTGATAGGACGCCGTTGACAAGCTCGACCAGTTGGCTGCACCGCTCGAAGACATGGACGCCGAGCAACTCTGGGACGCTGCAAGTGCGAGTGAACGTCGAACGCTCGTCGAAGACTTGGTGGACTCGGTGTGCATTTAACCCGACCAGATCACGGTTCAATTAGCGGGTGTACTGCCGTTCATTGTGGCGCTGGATGAAGTTGGACTCACTCAAGGTTGCAAACCTGTGGTGTCGGAGGGCCGACGTGCACAATCTCCGACATGCGGCTTGCATCGTGAAATTGACTAAGCGGCCTTACGGCGTTTTCTTCGACATTCTTGAGGCGTAGCGCTTTCGCAACAATGCGAAGATGAAGAATGCGAGACCAATAAGTGCAATTGACCGTGGTGCGACGGTGCCCTTTCCAAATGGAATGGCCATCAATGCACTCATCGCGCAAAGGAATAGTGCAGGGCGCATCCACAGGTCTCCAACCAACATCACTGCTGAACCCGCAACACCAAGTTTTGGAACGTATTTATAGAACCTTGAACGCTTGTCACGGATCTTCCTCCTGAGCGAAGCACCCCAAATCAGTCGCTCAACGTTCCATACTGATTTGAGAGCATCTGTTTCGATACTCTCCCAACCTGAGGGTTCCATTAGAACATTATGGACTTGGTTGAGTAGAGGGGCCGACTTGCACATTCTCCGACTGGCGGATTGGCCAATGGCGATAAAAGGTTTATCGTAACGTAATGAGAAGACGAGGAGTGGAGTCGAGGAACCGATTGATATTATCGGCTGTGTACAGCTTGTTTATAGGTTCGCTGTTTTCCGGATTGCTGATATGGCGGGGCAGCCTTAAATTGTCCTCACACCATGATGGCTCGGGCGTGCTTTTAATGTCGACAGGTGTATTGCTAGAGATTCTTGTGGTTGGCTCTTCTTGGCTTTTTCTACATTCCAATAAGTCGGCTCCAGGTCTCACGGCGTCAAACACAAGATTCCCGCATAACTCCGGCGAAGAAGGAATAGAGGAAGGGAATCCTTTAATAAGGATTCATCATTTGCTATTGAATAACAGATGGATTAAGCAGAATGAAAATCTAACTTTTACTCCAACGGTGCGCGATATCGTGATCGGAGCATTCTGGGGAACCTTGGTAATTGCGCTTCTGACTCTCATTGGGGTTAACGAAATTGTCTATGGGAACTTCACGACACAGACTCTGCCCTACCTGGGCGCAATTTTGTTTCTTTTGCTAGCTGGATATATCTTGTATTTGATGGTCTTCAGTATGAGGTTAAGAATTAAAAAGTTGCTTGAGATAAAAAGGACTGAAACAAGAAACGAAACGTCGAATGGTTGAATTATGACCTGGCATCTGAATCTCGGGATGAATACCAATCCATAGTTTCCCGGATCGTTCGTTGCCCCACGCGAGAAACTGTTGTTCAAGTTGTCGGCCCAAAGCAACAGGTCTGCAACCTAATGGGACTGGCGCTTGGGCTAGACAGTGTGGGTTCAGATCTGTGGGCCGACGTGCACAATCCGAGTGGCGGATTTCGGCATGGAACCTTGTTTTTCTAGCCACTGGGTAATATTGCCGTGTGCCGCTATTGGTCCGTGGTCGACTGGGAGTCATGGTCGTGGCAGTGGCCGCTCTCGGACTAATCATTTTGTTTTCGATATCGATCGTTGGAAACACGTCGTCCCCCGGCCTGATATCGGCATCTTTGCGATTCTTTCCCCCAATCGTTGTGACATCCGCTAGTGGCGTTCCGGAATCGGGACAAATTACCTTCCATGCGACGGACGGAAAATCAAGTACCTTGCGAGTCGGAGATGCTGGGAATATTCGGTTGAACCTTCGAGCAGGCAAATATTGGGCGTCCGGAGCGATGGCAAACTCGAATCTCTATTGCACCGCGAACGGCGATAAGGACTTTGCCGTCGTAGTTGGTCAAGCACTGAGCGTCAAAGTCGTTTGCGTTGGGATGTAATCGCGTTCCCCAACATCCATATTGCTGTAAAGTGGTCGGCCCAACGTGACAAGAGTGCAACCTAATGGGACTGGAATCAACGAGATTCGGAATTGAACTGGGGGCCTGAGTCGCAAGGATCGGTACCAAGTACTCCAGGCAGTGCATCTCGCTTCTATCGAGTTGCATCGGATACCGAGCGGTAGTGCTAGCAATCTTTGTCGAGCCAAGGGTCCGTCAGATGTTATTTCGGTCGAAATGGACCAGGCACTCGTCGAGCCACGAGCGCATGGTTGCGGCG
>PMTL01000225.1 GCA_003168075.1 Acidimicrobiaceae bacterium | reverse complement strand
GCCGCTGCGAAGGTCAAACCGGCAGCCTCCACAATGACCGGTAAAAATGGGCTCCACATCTTCACCATCAGCGGACGCAAGTACGGCGTCCTCACGGCGATTCACGTCCTCACTTTCAGTGGGTCTCACTACAAGGTCAAAATTGACCTCGCCCACCACGCCATCGACAAGGGTGTTCAGACCACTAGCTCTATGTGTCAGACCACAGCAAACTGCGTGGCGGCCGTCAACGGTGATTTCTTTGACATGACGCATCCTGGTAGGCCCGACCCAGGTGACGAGGTGGGTGGGATCATTCAAAACTGCGTCCTCCTTCATACGCCAGAAATCGAGCATCAGCAGGTCGATCTCGGTGGACAGTCAGTCAGCGAGGGATTCGACTGGAGTGGCACTGTGGATGTCAATGGCGCCAGCGTACCGATTACCGCCATCAATCAAGAACTGCCGATGGCGTATGCCAAGGTCCATCTTCCGTTAGTCGGGACCCTCCTCTTCACCCCGCCGTTCGGCCTTCGAACTCCGTCCGCGAAGGGGCGGGTCACGTATGAGTTCACTCAAGTCGATGGCTTCACTAGTCCGACCAGAATCAACACGACGGTGCAACTCGAACTCGTGGCTAAGACGGCGAGGGGAGTGAAGGTAAGCGCCAGTCACGTCGACATCTCCGCACCTTCGAAATCGACGCTCGCCAGACTGCAGGTGGGCGACACCGTAACCATGACAACGACCTCAACCGCCGGGTGCAACAACATTGGGGGCCACCCGATCCTCCTCACTCACGGCGTAGAAGAGCCAATAGCGCGCGCGGATGCCTACTTGGTCAAGCCGTATGCGCGCACCGTGATCGGCTGGACGGCGTCGGGCGAGACTGTGATCATGACTGTCGACGGCAAGGATGGTGTGTCGGGCGCTACGGCGAACCAGCTAGTCAGGTTGCTTCAATCCATAAAGGTAGTGACCGCTCTCGACCTCGATGGAGGAAATTCGACAACTTTCTATGCGAGGGGACGCGTCATCAATCACCCCTCTCATGGGACCGAGCGGCCCGTGTCCACTGCCCTGCTCGTCGTTCGGAACTCAATGAGAAGGCCGTAGCCGCAGTATTTTGCCGAACGGGGCTACTGCATTGAGCCGGATACCCCCTTTTTGCGTAGTACTTCTCCACGAGAATCGTCGCCCTCGCACGAGTTGAAACGTCCGAATGTTGCCATTGACGGGTTTTCGTGGCCTCAGAACTGACAATCGAGGTCCGATCGGCAGGATTAAGCGAGCGACTGCCCGCACCACTGCAAATTGGTGTAGTCAAGTTGTATGGAATTAGGAGCTCAGTCGCCCCGTGAAAGGGCCACTCATCGGCTGACCGGGATCACGGGACCATGAAGCAACAGACTGATCCCACGCTGGACCGCCTGGCTCTGGAGTCATGCACCCGAGCTCGACAATTGATACTTGATGCGGAGCAGCGTCGGACGCGACGAGAGCGCGCCAATCGGCAGAGGTTTGCACGCCTCCTACGAGATCGTAGTGCCATCGACGTCACGATGACCTTGACCGATGAAGTAATGCGGGTCACCTCGGCGCCCAGTGCCGCAGGCCTCTTGCGAGACGCGTCGAAGCGCTCCTCGGTCAATGGATTCGGGGCATTCAATGCGCTGGGTTTGCGAGTGATTGCGCTGGTATCACGCGTGACGCCGTCATTGGCGGTCCGGGTGATTCACACGAGAGTTCGACGCCTCTCGAAAGATCTGATATTGGCCAGTGAGAGGGCCCCGCTTGGACGGCATCTGGAGAATCGTCGGCGCGACGGCATTCGTCTGAACATCAACGTGTTGGGCGAGGCCGTGCTGGGTGAGAGAGAAGCCGACACGAGACTCGATCGTGTCCTAGAGATGATGCAACGAGAAGAAGTGAATTACATCTCCGTGAAGCTCTCGTCCCTCGTGAGTCAACTCACCACCATCGACCATGAAGGTTCGCTGCGGCGAGTCTGCCAGAAGCTTCGAATTCTCTACCGCGTCGGTCAAAGTGATGGGGTTTTTGTCAACCTTGACATGGAGGAGTATCGCGATCTTCGTCTCACGGTCGATGCTTTCCGTGTCGTTTTGTCCGAGCAAAAGTTTGAGAGCCTGAACGCGGGAATCGTGTTGCAAGCGTACCTGCCGGACTCGCATGATGCTCTTGAGGAGCTCATGACGTGGGCCAAGGATCGCCACGCGCGCTCGGGCGGGCACATCAAGATCCGACTCGTCAAGGGCGCGAATCTCGCGTTGGAACACGCGGAGGCCCAACTTCACGGCTGGACACCCGCGCCCTACGGCTCGAAGGCCGAGGTTGACGCCAGTTACGCACGGCTCTTGGACGTCAGTCTGCGCCCGGAGCACGCCGACGCCGTGCGGATCGGCGTGGCGAGTCACAATCTCTTTGACCTGTCGTGGGCTCTCGACGTGGCGAAGGTACGAGGCGTCCTGCATCAACTCGATGTCGAAATGCTCGAGGGTATGGCCAACGCCGAGGCGCTCGCGATTGCAAGGAGTGGTCGGACCGTCTTGCTCTACGCGCCAGTGACCCGTCGTGATGACTTTGCCGCAGCGGTGGCCTACCTCGTTCGCCGTCTCGATGAAAACACCTCCGACGAGAACTACCTCAAGGCTGCTTTTTACGTTGCCCGTGATTCGAAGGTCTTCGAGGATCAGCGGGGGCGATTCCTCGAGTCACTCGAGCAACGCCATCACGTCAGCACCGCTTCGCTTCGCCACGCAGTAATTCCCTCTCGGGGCGACGGAACCTTTGAAAACAGCTCTGATGGTGACCCGACCAACCCGATATACGTTCGTGGCGTCACGAGCGCACTGGCAGGGGTCAACGCCGTAGCCGATCGACAGATTCCGTTGGTCATTAATCAGACCGAGATTGTTGGTGAGCAGTTCGAAAAAGGTCGCGATCCAAGCTATGGCGGTGCGCAGTGGTATCGCTACGGTGTGGCCACCGTAGAGGAGATCGGTAGCGCCGTGTCGAGCGCGCACTTCGCCGCACGAGGGTGGGCTCAGCTCAGTTGTGAGGACCGTCGCGTGATTCTCGATCGAGTGGCTGACGTGATGGAGCGACGCCGTGCGGTGACCATCGCGGTAATGGCTCGCGACGCCGGCAAGACCGTCGCCGAGGCTGACCCCGAGGTGAGCGAGGCGATTGACTTTGCACGCTATTACGCCGCTCAGGCGCAGGCTCAGGGCTTCGGCGAATCTTCGCCACTCGGAGTCGTTCTCGTCGTAGCACCGTGGAACTTTCCCTATGCCATCCCCGCCGGTGGAGTGTGTGCCGCATTAGCGGCGGGAAACGCCGTCATTTTGAAGCCGGCGCCCGAAACTGTCGCTACCGCATGGGAACTGGTGCAACATCTCTGGGAGGGGGGAGTGCCGCGCGACGTTCTGCAGTTCGTACCCACTCGTGATGATGAGAGTGGGCAATGCCTGGTGACCCACGATGGCGTCAACGGCGTCATTCTCACTGGATCATTCGATACGGCCGCGCTCTTTACATCGTGGAAACCCGAGATCAACCTCTTGGCCGAGACCAGCGGAAAGAACGCGATTCTCATCTCGTCCTACGCCGACATTGATCTCGCCGTGAAGGATCTGGTGGATTCGGCGTTCGGCCACGCTGGTCAGAAATGTAGTGCCGCGAGTCTCGCCATCGTTGAGCAGTCGATCTACACCAGTGCCGACTTTGTCGGAAAGCTGAGCGATGCGGTGCAGAGTCTCAGTGTCGGCCGGGGCTACGACCTAGGCACCACCGTCGGACCGATCATCCGCCGCGCCGAACCACCTCTGCAACGTGCTCTCACGCAACTCGACCCCGGCGAAACGTGGTTGGTGGCGCCCGAGTGCTTGGACGAGGCGGGCCTGTCGTGGCGACCTGGAGTGAAGATCGGTGTGACGCCGGGATCGTGGAGCCACCAGAACGAATGGTTTGGTCCGGTTCTGGCGGTGATGCCTGCGCCAGACTTCGCCACTGCACTGGAGTGGCAAAACCAGGTCCCCTTTGGTCTCACGGCGGGGCTGCATTCACTCGATGAAACCGAATGTGAGTATTGGATTGACCACGTGGAGGCGGGAAACCTGTACGTCAATCGTGCAGTCACTGGCGCGGTGGTCAGTCGGCAACCCTTTGGTGGCTGGAAGCGCAGCAGCGTGGGCCCGACTGCCAAGGCGGGAGGCCGAAACTACGTCAACTGTCTGCGACACTGGCCTGAACTTCGTAACACCAGTGACGCCGTCGCCGAGTTGACCGTGTGGTGGGAGAACACCGGCTCGCGCGCTCGCGATGATGCGGGTCTGAGCGTTGAGGAGAATGTTCAGCGTTTTCGCCACACCTTGGCCCCGATCGTCGTTCGTATAGATTCTTCGTTCGATGCACGCCACGCCGAGTTTGTGGCGAATGTGGCGGCCGTGACCGGAGCCACTATTACCTTCAGCGCGAGTAGCGACGTGGCGAGCATGGCGCGAGTCAGAAAAGAGAGCGTGGACGAGCTGATTCAGCGCAGTGACACTATTGGTCTGGTGCGGTGGCTCAGTAGCGAAGACGCTCCGTTGGCGGCGTTGATGGGTCACGGAGTGTCGACGGATCGGCGCTGCCTCGCTCAGTCGGGGGCCGTCGAAGGACCCCGTTGGCTTCTCGAGCAGAGCGTCGCGGTGACGCGCCATCGCTACGGCAACGTCCACGCAGGACCCAAACCGATCTGTCGAGGTCTGGGCGACGAGTGAATCGTGACGTCAGACCTAGAAGCCCGGGAAGGATTTTTGCAGTTTCTTTAACAGAGGCTCGTTGATGCCCGACGGAGCATTTTCGGCATCGAGGCGGCCGTAGACCAGGCGGACGAACGCTTCCGCGGGAAGTTCAAAGTCCACCTCACCAACGTGGGTTGCGCCACCCAGGTTGATTGAATCGCTGGCAAACGCGAGAGTGAAGTCGCGCGATGGATTAGTCGTTCGTACGGTGACTTCCTTGACTTCGCCATTGGCCTTACCGGCGAAGCCGACGATAATGTCCAGGTTGTCCAAGATGGCGCCCGCGACGGCACTGGAGAGAGTGGCAGAAGGATTGACGGCCACGTCAACGTCCCACGTGTGCAGTGCTTGCTCGTTGAGCCTCATACCGACGAATCCGTCGAAGTCCAAATTGAACGGTCCCATTGAGAAGTGCAAATCGTTGCGCTGTTCCTCGGACAGTGATTCGAGGCTCACGAGCAGCGCGGCGTTGGCGATCAACGCATCGGTGACTTGGCCCGCGGGAGTCTTGGCATTCCACACGTCCCAGACGGACTGGTTGAAACCACCGTCGGCCTCGTGGCTTGCGACAGTGTTTTCCAAGTTCTTCTTCATGATGACCGCGCCTGATCCGATGTGCGACATCGTGTCGGCAATCGTCCACCCGGTGGGGTAGGCCGAAGCTTCGGGGTTAAGGGTCTCGACGTCGACGACCGAGTCAAGGTGCTCCACCGAGGAACGTAGGACGCGAAGACGATCAGTCATGGGACTCTTTTCTTATGAGGAGTGAGGCGTGGCGGAGGGGAAGTTCTCAGAAGCCCATGTGCTGAGGGCGTGCAATGCCGGAATAAGCGCATTGCCAGTATCAGAGAGTTCGTAGGAGACCGAGACAGGGGGACCGGGCTCGACTGTTCGTGCAATCAGTCCGGCCTCTTGGAGCTCGCTCAAACGCTCGGAAAGAACCGAATCGCTAATTCCAAACACGTTGCGCTTCAGTTCGGCAAAACCTGAGGAACCATTGGTCAGGGTTCCGAGAATGACGCCGTTCCAGCGCTTACCGAGGAACTTGAAGGCTTGGGCGAGAGCCCCGTCACATGACTTCGACGTCTGCTCACACGTCACAAACTCCGGGCATTCTGACGCCGCGAAACCCGTCCTGGGGCCCATCGACAGTTCAGTTTCCACGTATTTCATTGTATCAGCGGCTTGTCTAGAACAAGCCGCTTTGTTTTTAAAAGTTACATATATTATGAAAGTACACAGTGACAATGACAACTTAGGAGCCACGATGTCCCTCTTTAGACTTGACGCCAGTATTCGCACCGAGGGCTCGGTCAGCCGNNGCCAGGACAACCCCGAGGCTGAAGTCACCCGCCGGCACATCGGACTCGAGCCCGTCCCCTCGACGTCGTGGGCGCTTTCGGTTTTTGCCAATCGCGCAGACCTCGCTAGCCTGAGCCCCGGGCAAAAGGATGCCGTTGAGTTAGCGACGACGTTGGCCGATGAGCTCCTGGAGGCCGACGCGCTGCTCTTCGCGGTACCGCTGTACAACTTCGGGGTCTCGCAACACTTCAAGGCCTGGGTGGATATCGTCAACACCGACCCGCGCATGTCCGCGGCTGCGGGCCAGCCCCTGAAGGGCCGCCCTGGCGTTCTCGTCGTCGTGCGCGGTGGCGCCTACGGAGCGGGTACCCCTCGTGAAGGTTGGGACCACGCCTCGGGCTGGATGCGCCGGATCCTCGAAGACGTTTGGGGACTGGACCTGCGTGTCGTGGAGACGGAATTCACCCTGGCCGGAGTCAATCCGGCCTTGGACCAGTTCAAAGACATCGCCGCCGAGATGCGCAAGGAGTCCGAGAGAGTGGCGGCCGATCATGGACACCACCTCGCCGGCGCGCTGACTCACTGAGAGATCTCACCATCTCCTCGACACATCAGAACGGCTAACCAGAAGGACCACTCATGAAAATTACAATGATCCTCTTCACTTGCATCCTGGCCCTCGCGGTCGTGGCGTCGGGAGCTGTCAAGTTACGCAAGTCTCCTCAGGTGATAGAGGGCATGGCGCACGTCGGCGTGACTGAGACCCAGGTACCCATGCTCGCGGGACTCGAGATTCTGGGCGGGCTCGGCTTGCTGGTCGGCTTCGGCGTCACCATCTTGGGTCGTCTCGCCGCCGTTGGTCTCGCGCTCTACTTCGCGGGCGCAGTAGTCGCTCACGTGCGTATCAAGGACGCCCTCAAGGTCATGGCGCCGGCGTTCCTCCTCTTGGTGATCGCCGTCGTCACTGTGGGTCTGCAGATCAACCGTTAATGGCGAGGGACACGGACCAATGGAGGGAGCCCCCGGTGTACCTTTCTCTGCTCGATACCGGGACCTCGACAATTCGATTGCTGTTCAAGATCTGGGGAGTGACGCGTCGAGAAGATCGCCTCCACGCCCGTCAGCGACCCGACGACACCGACCACGGGGGAACGGACGCACACAAGGAGATTGCCGCGTAGCGCTACCAGCACTGGTCCTGGCTGGAAACGTTGCACAGAAGTTCGAAGGAGTGGGTCACGACGGCACCCCTCAGGTGTTTATCTCCCACGGGACGAGGGAGGACTCGTTGAGTTCCCAGGCGCTCAGCACGTGGTGAGCAAAATTTTCTTCTAAGAGCAGCGCTGCGGCCGCTCCGAAGAGAATGTCCACTCCCAAGTCCGGCTCCTCGCTGAGCAGCCCCGTTACCATGCGGTCGCGAGCGATATGGGCATGATGAGAGTCAATGTCGACGTGTGCGTCGTAGAAGCGGCAACCCTCGGGGCCGATGCCGAATCTCTCGAGGGCACGACTGTAGCGCTCCATTGGTCCGACCGACGTCATCTCGGTGACGGCGAGTTGTCCGACCAGGGCCGCACGCCACTTGCGGTGTAGCGCGAACATTGACACGAGATTGACGGTGGCCAGGGTCACTCCCGGCAGCATCTCGACGTAGGAACCGTACGAGGAATCTAGGCCCAGTGCCGTCATGGTCGCCCCGTAGAGGGTCGAATGAGTGCGCGCCGCATCACCCGTCGAGCGCCGATCGTATTGAATTTCGACCATGGCGGCCTTGGCTTCACCCGTTAGGCGCGGAATGGCGAAGGCGTGCGGATCAGCTTCTCGCAAGTGCGAGGCCGAGCGGTGCACGCAGAGTTCACGCAATTGGTCCAAAGTGCCGCGTTGATTGAAGTACGCCGGTAGCGACGGGCCCTTGGCGGTGAAGATGAGCTGGTCGATGGCGGTCGAGACGTCAAAGTGACCCAGCGGGTGGCGCAAGGCAATCTCTTCGCGTAGACGTTCCTCGAAGATGTCTTCGAGCTGCGCGCGTAAGGCAAGGAGGCCCACGTCCCATTCCCAGTCCGATCCAGTCAAGTCGCGGTAGTGCACTTCGTAACAGAGGTAGAGAGCGAGTTGGAAATCGTCGTCGGTGAGGGCGTCAGCGACGACGATGTCCGGAGTGACGCCCAGCGTCCCGGGCTCGCGCTGCAAGGCCGCAATGACCGCAGAACTCAAGGGTCCGCGCGCCCAGGGGATGAGCGGCCACGTTGTTTGGACCGTATTCGTGGGGACCACTGACTGCGCGGCGATCTCCTCGACCGCGGGTGCGAAGGCGGGGTTCTCCCGGTCGGCGCTGGCTTCATAGGAACTCATGGCGTCGAGGTCGTATCGATTCATGAGTTCCTTCGAGCCAACGACGACGCAAAGAGCTCTGACGTTATAACGTGCGATCGCGCTCGTGTCCGGCCGGGCTCGCCAGCGGTCGTGGTACCCAGCCGTGGTGGGCCCGTGTCACTTCTCGACCGCGACGCCTCGATCTGCAACAATTGGTGCACGAAAATCGCGACCTGCCCAATGTTCTCGGAGGTCATTGTGGGTGCGACGATGTCAGATCTCGAGGTAGCGAGAGGCACGGGTCCGTGACTGAGGACGACCGGCGTGATGGACTCCTCGCCGTCGACGGGGACCTCCAGGGATGAGAGGACCCCCGTCATACGGCGATTCACCGTGACCACGGTGGCAGTATGTGATCTATTTCTTGAAGGCATCCTTTACCTTTTCGCCGGCCTGCTTGAGGTTGCCCTTCATTTGATCCTTCTGACCGTCCGTCTCGAGCTTCTCGTTGCCGATGCGCTTGCCGCCGGCTTCCTTGACCTTGCCCTTGGCGATCTGTGCGGCGTTCTTGGCCTTGTCCTTATTAGTCATGTCTGGTCTCCTTTTCTAAGTCAGCGTCGGCATTTGCCTTCACTGAACTGCGAATCGTGTGCTGTGCTACCGACTTCGAACTTCGAACTTTCTTGGTGACTGAGGATCTCGTACGGGGTTAGCGACGTCCAAAGAAAATGACCAGGAGGATGACGATGATGATGATTGCGCCGACTGAGATGAACACGGCTACTGATCCTCGCTCTTGGGTACTGGACATTCGGTGAATTTGGTCATGAAGTTTCGACCCGTTCTTTGGGGGATGGCACTGAAGGCTCTGGTGCAGGGCGTTCCGCGCGGAGCGACGTCATTAAGCGTCTTCACTCACAACACCCGACTGTTCCCCAGGGTTGAGAGTAAGACGGCGAAGTGAGTTGCTGGCCGCTCCGCTAGGTAGTAGCGAGAGGCCGTAGACCACCGACGAAATGACGAAGCCCACGGCTCCAGTGATCATAAAGACGACGCCGACAACCGTTAGGTCAATGCCCGTGTCCTGATACGTGAGTACCCAGTACATGAGGGCTCCGAGGACCGTGGCGACTGAACTGAACCACATTGCCCGTAGTCCCACGTCGCACCCTCTTTTCATCGACTGGCTCAGGGCCAGATCATAAGGATGCGAAGTCTTGACGTCCTGATGAGCACCCTAGCGCGGTCCGTGCTCGGTCAAGCGGAATTCTCTCGTTGGCCCCCGCGTGGGAGTTCTCGCGGCTCGTCGACAACGCTGGCTCGTTCCTTTCTTAGTGGCGAGGTCATAATGGGTTGACGTCAACACTCGCGAATTCACGCCGCGACCACGAAAAGAGATGTTCGATGACCTCAGTGCTAGAGAGTTTGGGGCGCAGCCCCCACGACGATCTCTCTGCAGCGGCTGACGCCCTGGTGGGGAGGGTCGTTATCGTTCACGGCGCGAGCGCCGACGTGATCTGGCAGTCGGCCAACGGAGCCGAAGACTCCGGACTCTGTGCCCTGGCCAAGAGCCTCGACGTCACGCCGGTCGCGGGGGACTGGGTCTGCGTGAGCGAAGAAAGAATCACCCGAGTATTGGCTCGGCGTAGCGTTTTGCGGCGTCCGAACCCCTACGGGCGAGAGCCGCAGATCATGGCGGCCAACGTGGACCTGGTCATGATCGTCCTCGCGGTGAACGTCGACCTCAACCAGCGCGTGTTGGAGCGCTTGTCGGTGATGGCGAGCGACAGCGGGGCGACTCCCGTGGTCGTCGTCACCAAAGTCGACGACTCCGATGACGTGGAGCAGTTCTGCACCCTTGTCACCCAGCACGTTCCCGGCGTGGCGATTGTGGTGACGAGTTCGCTGACCGGAGAGGGAGTCGAGGGAGTGCGCGAACTCCTGCCCCTCGGCGTGACCGGAGTCATGCTCGGCGCATCAGGGGTGGGTAAGACTTCGCTGCTCAACGCGCTCGAAGGCACGACCGAAATGACGCGCAGCGTGGGCCGTAGCGGTGAGGGTCGTCACGCCACCACCACCCGCAAGCTCTATCGCCTGTCGTCGGGGGGAGTGTTGCTCGACATCCCCGGAATACGTCTACTCGAGGTGGTCGCGGACCAGCGAGGTCTGGATCAGGTGTTCACCGACATCGAGGAGCTGTCCCTGTTGTGCCGTTTTCGCAACTGTCATCACGCCGGTGACGACGGGTGTGCGGTCGAAGCTGCCGTGGCGTCGGGCGAACTCGCTGCTTCGCGCCTCGAGATGTGGCGAGAGATGCAGAGCGTCGCGCACGACGTCGAGAACCGTCGCGGTCCCGCGGACGTCTCGAGGGCTCGACGAGCCATGAAACGCAATCCGCCCGAGACGTCCGAGTAATTCTTTACGCGCCCGCGATGTGCTCGGCGGCCTCTTGCGCCGTGAACTCGGCCGCCGGGTCGGCGTCCAGGCGCTCGTCGGGGATCGCCTGTCCACTGCGAAGTGAACGGCCGTACGTTCCGTCGTCGAGTCGATCGAGGGCCCGGTGCAGTTGGGCCAGGCGAACGCGCAATCCCGACGCCACGGCATCGTCCTCTGATTGCGTCGTGAGACCTTCTTCGGAGTCGCTCATGTCGCCGTGCTCGTTGGCGCCCTCACGATCATCGAGACCGTGCTCGGCTGAACTCAGGAGAAGATCGTGCAGCGCCACGTGCTCGTCACTGAGTCGTTGCTTGGCTATTTGTATGTCCATAACGGTCTCCAATGTTATTTTCTTCTCTCTTTAAGGCTAACGATGACTCCGAAGTGTCAATCGGGCTGCACGACCTCTTCGCGCGGGAAGAGGGGATTCGCATCGCGGAGCGCGGCGGGCGATGTATCGCATAATTTCTAGCCTTCAGCTAGGCCGTGGTGATAGTTCTGAGTGACACCCACCCACGTGAAGCGCGAAAGGTCCGTGATGATCACGGGGAATCCGGGTACTCAGGTCGTGCGGTTTGTTGGGCTTTTGTAAGGCGAACTTCAGCACCATGATGGAGCTGAAGCCCTCGCTGAAGTCAGACCACCTCTCGGGGGTGAACTTACTCGGGACCGCAAAAGACACTGTGGGACCAGTCGCCCCGAGAGTACTCATCGCGACGTGTCATAGAGAATAGTCAACCGAAGGCGAACTCGGGTCGCTGACCGGCCTTGATTTCCTCGCGTACCAAGAACTGCGCGAGCGGCAAATCTTCGGCGTGAGTGACTCCAATGCAGCGCGAACTGGTCTCGAGGACTGAGAACACCAGTCCGTCACGCGCCATAACGCTCGCGACGAACGTGGGGAGCAGAACTTCGGAACTCACCGCAAAGTCGTGCTCTTGGACCTCGCGGTGCATGAGGGGCCAGATGTTGGGTTGAAAGCCCCAGAGGTTCATTGACACGAGTGCCTCGGGTGACAAGATGCGCGGCGTCAGGCCGTCGTCGGCCTCAAGACCGTCAGGAGTGAAGTGCACGTTGCGCCGCTCCTCCACGTGGGTCAAGCGGCCATTGGCGACTTGGCACGTCCCACGCGAGACCGGCAGGTCGCCTATCAAAGAGTTCTCCAGTTGAAAAGCCACGAGACAGCAGTCGGGATTCGAGTTCAGGTGACCGCCCAGTTTCATCAATGCGTCGAGGCCGTAGAGGTCGTCGGCGTTGGAGACGCCGAAGGGAACGCCGTGGTCGACGAATTCCTCGGCTGACAGAACCGCATCGACCGTGCCGCGCAACTTCTCCTGGAACGCGAAGGACACGCTGTGGCTCGCGGGCCAGTGTTTGGCCACGTGCTCTTGAATCGTGGGTCCCGTATCGCGGTTGACGACGATGACGATGTCGTCAAAGCCGGCGGCCATCGCGTCGGAAGCAATGAGGTCGATGACTCCTTCGCCGTGACGTCCAATAGGGGCAAGTTGCTTGAGTCCACCGTAGCGACGAGCGCGTCCAGCAGCCAAGATGACGAGAGTAGGTCCGCTCATTGTCTTAAGGTAATCAACCTGATGACGCCCGTCAAGTCAATCAGACAAAGTCTTAAGTTTCAAGAAGATACTTTCAACAGGTGGCATCCAAAATACCGATGACACCATGGGCGCCGAAAGACGTGACAAATCTGACCGTGGCTCGGCTCTTAGGGCCGCGACATCATGGTCGATGAGTCAATGCCGAGGTCCTCCATCACCACGCGTGCACTGTTGCGGCCCGGTCGACCAGATACCGAACCGCCGGGGTGCGACGTAGAACCAGTGAGGTACAGACCTTCGATGTCGGTGCGGCAATCGAGCCATCCAGGAATGACCGAACCGTCGTCCAGGAGAAATTCACCACCGTGACAACTTCCGCCGATGTTCGCAAGATTGTGCGCAGAGATCGTCGTCGGCGACTCGGGACGCATCGCGAGGATATTCTCATCGTCGAGCCCCTCGACGTACTGACGTGCGAAATCGAGTAGCCCGCAGGCGTAGTCATCCGTCTGCTCCTCGGTCCAGGACCGGCCGTCGCGAAGTTCTGGAGCGATGGTAAGGAATTTGAAGACCGCACCGGGTGCGCGACCGGGGTCGACGGCCGTCGAGTCGACCATCAACAACCACGGGTCGTCGGCATCGACGCGACCCTCAAGGGCCGCAGCCACTTGACGCCGTAAACCGTCAGGTGAACCCAAGCCACCCGCGACGGCGGTGATCGGACCCTGGGCACTGCGATACGTCACGTGAGTGGAGCACGCGAAGTGCACTGCGAAGACGGACAACCCCGGCCGCCACTTGGCCGCCGCGTCGGAGAGAGTGGGGGAGGCAGCGCCGAGGGACGACGGCAACGTCTGAATATGGCTTGCGGTGATGACTGCCTTGGTGGCGCGAAAGGTCCGACCATCCGAAGTCGTCACCCCGACGCAGCGTCCGTCGTCGACGAGAAAGCGCTGTACCCATGCCGAGGTGACGACGTCACCGCCGTGGTCGCGAACGTGCGCCGCCAGCGCGTCGGGCAGTGCACCCGAACCTCCGATGGGCGTGGTCCAACCGAACTTGAGGCGTCCCGCGATGATGGCGGCTGGTATCGCACCCGTGCCGGGACGCTCGGGTGGCTGAATGGTGGCGAATCCCATCCACATCGCCGCGCGACGGATCTCGGTGTGTTCGAACGTATCCATCACGACGTCCCAGGCGCTACGAGCTCGCAACTCGTTGTAGCGCGTGGTCCATTCGTTCTCGGGCAGCGGCAACCCGGCCTGAAAGTGCGCGTGGGCAAACTTGAGGCCCGCGTCCCACTCGCGCATCATCTCGCGGAGCGCGTCGGCGTCGTGGACGGAGAAGCGCTCGAAGTTGACCGCGGTGCGGTCGATGTCGGGGTGGATGATCAGCGCGTCGTCACCCTTGATGGGTAATACGACCGCCGGATCGGTCACGATGTAACGCAGTCCGTATTTCTCTTTCAGGCCGAGTTCGTCATTCGAGATCATTGGATTGGACTGGATCACCACGTGGGCGCTCGAGCACGAGTCGTGGCGCCATCCCGGCAGAGTTAACTCCTCGGTGATGGTGTTGCCGCCAATGACGTCGCGACCCTCCAAGACCGTGACGCCGAGACCGGCCTCGGCCAGGTACGCCGCACACGAAAGTGCGTTGTGCCCGGCGCCCACGACAATGACGTCAGATTCGTTGTTCATAGTTACCTCCCCGGAGCGACACTACGCTCAGAATCTCCTTGGTTCGAGGTGGAATCATCGCCTAGAACGTGAAATCATTTCGGCGGGGGAGGCCTAAGTTAGGCTGGCTGTCTGGGGCCGTAGCTCAGTGGTTAGAGCAGGGGACTCATAATCCCTGGGTCGTGGGTTCGATCCCCACCGGCCCTACTCGTCAATCCAGCTTGTCACCAAGTTGCGTTTCTTGTTACTGCTTTAATTGTCGGGGTCTGCCGATGGTGATTCTTAATCCTGGATTCAGGGCCAATGTGAGGAATCTGTCCGACCTTTCCCGGTTTCTTGGTCGTAGAATCAATTCGCCTTTCGTTGCAATTGTTCGAAC
>PMTL01000091.1:1754-3714 GCA_003168075.1 Acidimicrobiaceae bacterium | reverse complement strand
CGCTCATGTCGTCGACACCGAGTGCCTTGGTCCTCGCGCGCGTCGCCAGGTTGCGGAGGGTGCGGGCCATCTCGCGGACAGTGAGGCCGTCCGCGCTCTTCACCACTGGCACCACGAGGCCCTCAGAGTCGAGGTCGACGGCGATGCCGAGGTTGAGAGTGTGGTGCACAATCAGTTCGTTGTCACCCACTGAGGAGTTGAGGCGGGGATAGTCGCGTAGCGCCTGCATGCTCGCCACGGCAATAAAGGGCAGGTACGTCAGCGAGAAGCCTTCGACCGCTTTGAAGTCGTCGCCCAGGCTGCGTCGTACGCGCTCGACCGCTTCGAAGTCGATCTCCCTGACCATCAGAGTGTGCGCCGACGTGGCCTTGGAGCGCACCATGTGTTCGGCCGTGAGGCGGCGAATCTTGTTGAAGGGAACGACCTCGTCTCCCTCGCGCGGCGCGGAGGATGTTCGTGCGCTAGCGGCGAGCTCGACGTCACGGCGCGTGATGCGTCCATCGGGACCGGTGCCGGTAATGGACGACAGTTCGAGGTTGGCGTCGGTGAGAAGCCGGCGCACCACGGGCGACAGCGGTGCGACACTCGCGCTGGGAGCCGCTGATGATGTGGCCGCCGCCGCAACGTCCTCTTTGGTGATGCGTCCTGCGGGCCCGGTTCCCGTGACGTCCCTCGAAGTCAGTCCGTGTTCGCTGAGGAGTCGGCGCACCACGGGCGAAAGCTTCTCGCTCGCGTCGGATTTCGCGAGAGCCGGCGCCGCGCCGGCCGGCGCCGACGAGACGCTGGACAAGGCACTACTCGCGCTCGCGACGGTCGGTACTGGGTCGTCGCCGGCGTCGATGACGGCCAACTTCGTCCCCACGTCCACCGTGGTTCCGGCGGTGACCAGGATCTCGCTCAGCACTCCGTTGGCCTGGGCAGGAATCTCGGTGTCGACCTTGTCGGTCGAGACTTCGAACAGTGGCTCTCCACGGATGACGGTGTCGCCCACATTCTTGAACCACTTCGTGACGGTCCCGTCGGCAACGGTCTCGCCGAGTTGGGGCATGTAAACATCGGCCATGTCGGCTCTCTTTTCTTACTGGGTCCCCGGGGTCGCCCCGGGCGCGAGCAGACGTTGGGCCATCCAGTCCGCACTATAAGGACGGTGGCGATAGATGACGTTGGCGCAGCCGTGATTGCCGTGCTCGAGCAGCAACAACTCGGTCGGACCAGCAGCTTCGGCCACGAGTCGCTCCGCGTCGGCGTAGGGGAACAACCGGTCGCGCTTGCCCATGACCACCAAGAGCGGACACGTGATCCTGTTCGCGAAGCCCTCGAGCGTGAGGTCGTGCGCGCGCCTCTCGGCTTGGTAGGGGGTGGATGAATACGAGCGCACTTCGAAGGCTCGTCGCGTCAAGGGGTTGAGATTCGACCAGGCGGCGCCGAAGTCGTAGGGTCCCGCCAGGGTCACCGTCGCCTGGATGGGCAGGTCCGCGGCGGCCAGTCGCGCGGCGTAGTAGCCACCGAGACTTACTCCCCAGACTCCAATGCGTGCGGCGTCGACTTCGGGTAGTTGCGAGAGGTGAGTGATGACCGCATCACCGACGACGTCCCAGTCGGGCCGGATGGGCAGAGTCCATTCCGCTTCACCCTGTCCGGGACCGTCGAGGGAGAACGTCGCCATCGCGCGCTCGAGGAAGGAACGCTCGACTTCGCGAAACTCCTCCTTGGTCGAGTCGAGTCCGGGGATGAGAATCACCGTCGGGTGCGGACCGTCGCCCTCGGGGATCCGAAGGATTCCCACCAGCGTCGAGCCGTCAAAGGCGATGCTCTCGCGGCGACCGGTGGGGTCCAGTAGCGGCAGGGCGCGCGTGAGCGCGTCGACGGCGCGATCGTGAGTTGCGCGCGCCTGGTCGAGGTCGTGGACGAAGAGGAACTTGCCGAAGTGAAAGTACGTGGCCGCTCGAGCGAAGAATTC
>PMTL01000091.1:0-1691 GCA_003168075.1 Acidimicrobiaceae bacterium | reverse complement strand
GTATTCCCCGCCTGACTAGGGCGCGAATCGTTAATTCTTTTAACGCGGGTGTAAAGATTTCACTGCTTCATAACTTGACGCTACAGGGGGCCGTCGTTACTGTTAGCCCATCGTTCATCGAACGGTCGTCTGACGCGCGGACCTTTTGGGGGGTCTCGGCGTGACGTTCTACATGTAGTGGGGGGAAGTATGAAAATGTCCGGTAAGTTCCTGCGCTTCGTGGGGGTCACGTCAGTGGCAGCCTCCACGATGCTCATGATGGGCTCGAGCTCAGGGGCGGCCTCCAAGGGCCACGTCGCGCTCGCGCCAATCAAGATTGGTATCTCCTTGTCGCTTTCGGGCGACTTCTCGGTTGACGGCATTGCCTACGACCAGGGCTACCACCTATGGGCCAAGGATGTGAACGCCGCGGGTGGTCTCCTCGGACACCAGGTGCTACTCGACGTCGTGTCGGACGCGTCGAGCACCACTCAGGTCACCACCGACTACACCAAGCTGATCTCGGTTGACCACGTGGCCTTGACCTTCGGTCCGTTCTCGACGTTGCTGACGCTCCCGGCGGCCGAAACCGTGGACCGCTACGGCTACGCCATGATCGAAGGTGCCGGTGGCGGCCCGTCGGTCTTCCAGGCCAAGCTGCACAACGTCTTTGACGTCACGCTGCCCGTCTCGTACGACCTCGCACCATTTGCGAAGTGGGTCACCACGTTGCCGGCCGCGACGAAGCCAAAGACCATTGCGTACGTGACGTCGAACGACCCGTTCACTCAGCCCGTCGTTGACACGGCCGAGGGCCTCATTAACGGCCACGGCATCAAGACCGTCTACAACAAGGTCTTCCCGGCGGAAGCGACGGACTACACCTCAATCGCTGACACGGTGGCCGCGACACACGCCCAGGCGGTTGTTCTGGGTTCGGTGGACGTTCCCACGGTGTCGGCCTTCATGTTGGCCTTCGAGCAGGCGCACTTCACGCCGAAAGTCTTCGTCGCGACCGCTGGTCCCGACCAGGGAAAGACGTTCCAGACCACGGTGGGCAAGGGTAACGCCGACGGCATGATGGTGCCGAACTCCTGGTTTGGTGGTTCCACGAACAAGGAGAGCAGGAAGATGGTCGCGGAGTACATCAGTCAGTTTGGTGGCACGGCGGCTGGCGTGAACGCGGACATCGCTGAGGCGTACTCGGTCGGTCAGGTGATGGCCCAGGCCGTCAATGCGACCGGTGGCTTCAACAACGCCAAGATCATTTCCTACCTGCATTCGGGCAAGACGTTCCAGAGCGTTCAGGGTGCGGTCAAGTTCAATTCGGTGGGTGAGAACCTTTCCCAGACGGCGTACACCTTCCAGTGGCAAAACGGTGGTACGACGTTTGTCGAAGTGAACCCCGTGGGTGACAAGGGCTCCGCCAAGGTTCTGTACCCGAAGCCGGCTTGGGGGAAATAGCTCTTGAATTCCTCAGCATTGGTGCATGCCTTGATCGATGGCGTGCTCACTGGGTCGGTCTACGCCCTGATGGCGACGGGTTTAACCCTCATCTTCGGAGTGATGAACATCATCAACGTGGCCCAGGGGATATTTGTGATCCTCGGTGCCTACTTGAGTTACGCCCTCTCTGTGCATTTGGGTATCGACCTCTTTGCTGGACTCGCCATCACGATCCCCACCCTTTTTGTGGTGGGGATCGTGGTGGA
>PMTL01000045.1 GCA_003168075.1 Acidimicrobiaceae bacterium | reverse complement strand
GACGCGATTCAGGTTGAAGTCCTGAACGACCCACTAGTTATAGCGCGCATTGACTGTACAGCCCAATGATTGGCCCACGCAGTTCGACCCACGCATTGTTGTCGTGTTGGGGATTAGGTCGTCCGTAGGGTCTGGGCAAGTCTTTTGTGCTTGCCTCCCGGGCCAGTGAACTTCCAACGGGTATCACCACGCTAATAATGAGAAAGAAGCCACATCAAGCCTGGATTTGGAGGTCCCCAGATCGCGCACTGGCGCGCGTTAAGCAATGGAGGTACTAGCACGAGGGCCAACGGATGGGTGTCTACCTTGGTTTCGTCGGCGCCACGCCTCAAACTATCTAGGGCTGCTTGGGCTAATTGATTTGGTGGCGAGAAAGGATGGTGCCTTGGAACACATAGCTCGTGTGGCATGGTACCGGTTTCGATGCTCGCTTCGTCGCCAGTGGTCGGCCTACATAACGATTGTTATTTTGGTCAGTTCAATCGGCGGGGTTGCCCTGACTTCAGCCGCCGCCGCTCGGCGTACCGAGTCGTCGTTCCCCGCTTTTCTCGCGAGCACCAATCCGTCTAACTTATTGGCGGTCCCCGCACCCCCTAGCCCTCTTCCCAACTATTCGCTGAAGGTCACCAAAGAGATGACCAGGCTGCATGATGTCGAGCGAATCGAAAGCGCTGTTTTCTTGAGTGTTTTCGAACTCGAGAAATCGGGGGACCCCAATCGCTCAATTTTCCAAGGCGGTAGGAACGCCGTACTTGGCAGCATCGACGGACTCTTCTTTCACCAGGACCGTCCTGCCGTTGTCGAAGGACGAATGGCCAACCCGTCCGATCCCGACGAGGTGGTGATGACGGCCGGCGCTGCGAAAGCCAATCACTTGCACCTCGGATCGATCGTGCCGCTGGCATTTTACAGTGCGGCACAAGAGGACGGCCCATCCTTTGGCACCGCCAAGGTCCAGCCGATCCTAAAGCTGGACGTTCGAGTGGTGGGGATCGTGGTGCTTAACTTGACGGTCGTCCAAGACAGCATCGACCGCACCAACTGGACGATCTTCACACCGGCCCTTACCAAACATCTGCTCACCGCGCCTCTGTCGAACGCCCTGGGTTGGACCATGTACGGGTTGCAACTGCGCAACGGTAACGCTGACATTCCCAAGGTCGAGCGAGAGATCAGCGACTCGCTTGCCAAGGGCACGTTTCTCCTGTACCACGACTACTCGATCGTTGAATCGGAGGCCCAGCACGCCATCGCACCCGAAGTGATTGCGCTCGGGGCTTTCGCGTTGATCGCCGCTCTAGCGCTCTTGCTGGTGGCCCTGCAGGCTACCTCTCGACTCGTGCAAAGAAGAACAGGCGAGCGTGAAGTGCTGCGAGCCCTCGGGGCGAGCCCATGGATGATCAACGCGGGCGAGCTCGTGGGCGTTGTTGGCTCGCTGGCGGTCGGCACCGTGCTGGCGCTCGTTATCGCGATTCTGCTGTCGCCGCTGGCACCGGTCGGACCCGTCCGTCCGGTCTACCCGAACCCTGGCTTCAACTTTGACTGGTCGGTCCTTGGCCTCGGCGGTATTGGCCTGTTCGCTGTGTTGGTGGTGCTGGCTCTGGTGCTCGTAGTACGGGCCGCGCCAGAAAGGAACCTTCGTAGAGCACAGGCCTTGATCACTCGAGGTTCCTCCACCGTGCGAGCCGCGGCGTCGGCCGGGCTGGCGGCGTCGGCCGTCGAAGGCGTGCGATTTGCACTCGTGCCCGGACACGGGCGCACCGCCGTGCCGGTCCGTTCGGTGATGCTGGGCGCGACGCTGGCTGTCGTGATCCTCACGACCACGCTTATCTTTGGCAGCAGCCTGCAGAGTCTTGTCGCTCGGCCTTCGTTGTACGGCTGGAACTTCACTTACGCCCTCGACTCCACGATCGGTATCGCCTCCACTCCTTCTTCGACCAGCGCCCTGCTTCGCCACGACCCGAAGGTGGTGGCTTGGAATTCGGTCCTCTTCTACGAAGTCCAGTTCAATGGAGTTGTCGTGCCGACGATGGTAGAACCGAGTTCCGCCTCTGTGGCACCCCCGCAGCTCACTGGTCACGCGGTAAGAAACGTTGACCAGGTGGTACTGGGTCCTGACACCCTCGCGGCACTGCATAAACGGGTCGGCGACACCGTCGTGGCAACGTACTCGGGCGTCTTGCTCGTCAAGCTCAAGATTGTGGGTACCGCCACCTTCGCTTCGATTGGGCTCAACCTCTCGTTGCATCCCTCGCTCGGCGTCGGTGCGGTGGTATCCAATCAGCTCCTGGGCAAGGCTCTTAGCGCTGGTGCTGGTTGCGGACAGCAGACCCAGATGCTGCTCGTCCGCTATCGACCTGGCGTCAGTGCGGCCACGAGCTTGAAGGACAGCCGACGGATCACCAGCGCCACCAATCGGTACTTCGCGAAACTGCCGCAGAGTTCGGGATGCGTCGGCGACTCGTTTGCAGTGCTCGACGTGGAGCGTCCGGCGGAGATTGTGAACTACCGATCTATGGGGTCTACGCCGGTTCTGCTCGGAGCCCTGATCGCCTTTGCCACGCTGGCGGCGCTCGAAGTCATGCTTGTCGCCTCGGTGCGCCGGCGCCGCAGGGACTTGGCCATACTCAAGACGCTGGGTTTCAAGCGGCGCCAACTTTCGTCGGCGGTAGCGTGGCAGGCGTCGGTCACGATGGCCATCGGGGTCGTGGTGGGCGAACCGATTGGCATCGTCCTCGGTCGATGGCTGTGGTCGCTCTTTGCCAGGGCTATCTACGTGGTGCCTGAGCCATCCGTGCCGTGGATGACGCTGGTGCTCGTCGCATTGGGCTCCATGGTGTTCGTCAACGTTGCCGCCGCGATACCGGGACGAATCGCCGCTTCGACGCCGACTGCACTCGTACTACGCAGCGAATGATAACGAACAGTATTTGGTTTGTAACTTTGACAGAGGGCTACGGATTGACCGCAAATAACTAGGAGGTGGTTGCTGAAGTTTCACTTGTCACATTGGCTTAAGTGTTGTTGCCTCCGTTAATGGGCGAAGTAGGTGTACCGCTCTTGATCGATCCACGAAGGACTCACTCGGTCGTCGCAGCGTCGGCTGTTAGATTCCGTCTCCTTCCCGATCTTCAGCACATTGGTGGGACGGAATGTGGGATTTACTTGGCACGAATTCGTGTGACAATTCGAAAGCCCTTGGTACTACTGGTGGGCCGC
>PMTL01000061.1 GCA_003168075.1 Acidimicrobiaceae bacterium | reverse complement strand
ATCATGTTCCAGGGCATCCAGGCGGTGGCGCTGCAGATGTCGACCGAGTTCGGTTACACGCGTGAGATCGAGGATCGGGTCCAGGCACCCTGCCCGATCTGGCTCGTCGCCATCGCCAAGGTCCTCTCCGGATCGGTGCAGGGGCTCATCTCGGCCGCGATCGTCCTGCCGATCGCCTCGGTTGTCCACGCCTCAGGAGTGTCGGCCGACATCTCGCTGCACTGGCTCGTCCTGGTGACGCTCGTTCCGCTCGCGTGCATCGCGATGACCGCGCTCGGGCTGGTGCTCGGGACGACCTTCGAGCCGCGCAACATCGGCCTGATGTTCGGCTTCATCATCTTGCCCATCACTTTCCTCGGCGGCACCTACTACGAGTGGACGCGACTGGCACCGGTCAAGCTCGGTTCGTGGCACTGGTTGCAAACCATTGTCCTGGTGAACCCACTGCTCTACGTCAACGAGGGGATGCGCGCGGCCTTCACGAACGTGCCCCACATTCACCTCTACGTGATCTACCCCGTTCTGGTGGGGTTCTGCGCGGGCTTCCTCGCCCTCGGCCTGCACAATTTCCGCCGCCGCGTGCTGTCCTAGAGAACACCTCGACTATTCGTCGGGTGGTGCCTCTCGCATTCCCGGACGGGCTCCGACTTTGACCAGGGGCTTGCTGAGATTAAAGTTGTAGGCGTTCAAGTGATCGTTCTCGTGATCGAACTTGCCGGCCTTGAGGTCCTTCATGTACTGGTGCTCGCCCGCCATCACCCGACGGGTCAACATGAGCGCGGCGAAGATGAAGATTGCGCCGCCCAGCAGTAAGAGGAAACCCTCGGAGTAGGGCCAGACAATATTGAGGCACTGCGGACTGACCGAGAAACCGTGATCGGGATTCGCGACCTGGGCGTTGCACGCGTTACTGACGGACGTCTCGTGGTGAACTATCCATCCCCCGGTGGCCGCAAACGCCAAACCGAGGAAGAAGAGTATTCGCCGACCCATAGATTCACCCTAGAACAGTGCGGCGGCGATAAAAAGGTCGTTGGGTCTCCAGAATGTCAATATCTGAGCAATTTCTCATCTACGACGGGACTGCGGGCTCCGCACGTCGGGCGTGACCGGGATCGATGATCAGTGGGCGACTACGCTGCGACCACGCGCCGTACCATTTCAATTCACCAACCCTGCACTGGCCTCGCTCGTCACTGTGAGTTGTGCGGAGATGCAGTAGTCCGAGTGATGGCTCGACGACCATCGGACGGACGCGGGTGCGGGCGCAGTGGAGCGTCGGCTGCTGGCCTCCTCAGGACCGTGGCGTCTTCTACGTCACGCGTGGACGACTGCGCCAATCTCGTGGTTCGCTCCGCGGGGTTTCAACTGGTCACGACGTACCGGGGCCGGTTGGCCGGCTCGACGCGTGCGTCAAATGCCCCCGAAGTGAGAACCACGTCGGTGCGATGCCGACGTGTCTACCCGCACCACAGACGTGACACGAACCAGGCGACGCCTCGCGACGAGGTCGGTGCAGCTACTTCGCGTGAAACGCAATCACTTGGGTCGCGCTGGCGGCCAGCAGGAGGCCATCACCCACGCTCGGCGTTGGAAAGTGGTTGGCTTGATTTCCAACATTCGCCTGCTGCATCACCGCACCGGTGTTGGAATTCAGTCCGTAGAGCGTTCCGTCACTTCCAATGGTCCAGAGTCGCTGGGCCACCAAGATCGGCGGGCCACCACCAACCGACGACCGGAAGACAACTTTCAATCTGACTGGACTCGTCGTGACTCGTACCGCGATTGGCCCATTGAGACACGGCAGGTAGACAGTGGCGCCGTGGATGGCGACTCCCCCGTCCAAATCATTGCCGCAGTCCGAAGAAATCGTCACCTCTTGTCCCCCGACACCACCGAGATGATTGGCTTTGACGAGATAGATGTTCCCCGACTTGCCCGTCACCACCACTTGGCCATCACTGAGTACCGCCGGCACCGTCGAGAGATCGTCGTCGTGCGAGTTGTCACTCGCCCACGTCCTCGGCGCAAAGTACGACTCGAGACGCAGGGTCGACGACAACTCGAGAGCGCCGTCGCTGTCGTCATAGGGTTTACCCGGCGACGTCACCGACCCGTTGCCCGAGGTAACCCACACGTTGCCCGACGAATCCACCGCCGGTGCGGCGCCACCCATCCATACGGCGCCCTGGGTGTCGCCGTGTTTGGCGTCCACGATGAAGAAACGAGGAACACCACCGGCCTCGGGAACCGAACCAACGACTCCGTGGTACGTCGAGCAGTCCCCGTAATTGCCACCCATCGCGAAGATCACCGAGCCGTTATCAATGGTGAGTCCGGTGCGCTGCAAGTACGCCGCCGCATCGGCGCCGGGGGTGTCGACCGCGCGCGACATCTCGACGGCGCCAGAAGTGAGGCTGAGACCCTCCAGCTCGTGAGACGGCTTGCCATTGACCAGTTTGTCGACCACGACGAAGATCTCTCGGCGAACCGGGTCGATCACTGGTGTGCCGGTGATGCCCACGCTCGGGCTGATGTCGCCACACGGCAGGTCACGAGCCGGCACGGCGCGGCCGAGGTGTCGCGACCACACCAGCTTGCCGGTCGTCGCCGAGAGCGCGTAGACCGAGTCGTTCTCCGTGGCAACGAGAACTTCGGACTTCCACACCAGCGGCTCACCGTAGAGTTGACCGTCGAGAACGCGCGAGGTCCACGCGGGCGTTGTGAGGTTGACCGCGTGGATACCCACCGCCACGCCCGCGCCCAGTGCGTCACCGTGATACTGATACCACTGCGTCGTCACGGCGGGCGTCGCGGCATTCGTGGCGAGAGCAGAGGAACCGAGTACGAACGACGTCGACAGCACCGTCACGCCGGCGAGCGCGCTGAGACGACCGCGCGAGGGTCGAAGCAGTCGAAGGGTCCAGGAAAGAATTGTCGTCGCCATCCTTTGACACTAGCCAGGCGTGCATCGCCAACTATCGCTTCTGAATGGCGCGGCGGTGCCACGTGAAGATCGTCATCTCGAAGTTGATACCTGTCGACACTGCGCGCAAACTACCGACGATTCGTCACTAGTTGTGCCACGAGCCGCCAGCCCACCATGAACAGCGACAAGAACGTAATCGCCACGAGAATGAAGGCGAATGCAGTTCCCTGTCCTGACGCCACCCTCAGGACCATTCCCAACGCCACGGTAATGAGCACAATGACGAATCCGTCGAGGGGCGTATCGCCGGTGCGTCGGCGTCGCCACGCCAGCGCCCAACCCGCGGTGAGACCGACTGCGAAAGGCCACGTCGTCGAAACCATGCCACCAAAGGTGATGCCGTGTTGGTGGGCGGAGCGACCAATAGCAACGAAGAGGACAATCCAGACGAGGTCAAAAATTGGGGAGTATCTACGCATATCGAGGGCTGGCGGGAGTCGAACCCACTGTTCACGAGTGCCGACCCATGGTGATCGTCGACGAGAGCCCACGACACCGTTGCGAGAACCGCACTGCTGCCGTGTCGAAAGATTAGTGGCACAAAAAACATGCCACGACGCGAGCAGTGCGGTTCAGACCACGCCGCGCGGATGAGACGACCCCCGAGGCGCGGCGATTCGTTCGTTGCCGAGTGGTGATTTTTCAGACGATGTATCGTCGATGTTCGCTCGCAGGCCAACGTTCGTCACTACCCGGGCCTCGCTACTTCCGGACTGGTTGTCCGGGAGTAGCGAGGCGATACATCTACCGACCATGGTCGCGATTGATTCGAAATAACACCGCGACCACCGCAAGATACATCGTTAGCCCACAATGACGTTATGCACTGTCGCCACCATCGGCTCGCCGAGATGGACGCCGAGGTCAGTCAGAATCGGAACGAGAACTGCACCAAAGGCATCAAACTTCGCTTGGGATTCCCATACGTCGAACACCTGGATCGCCCCGTCAGACTCCAAAGCGAAGTGGTACGTACGTCCGTCAGGAGATCCCTGTCCCGCGCCTTCGAGCTGACTGATCGCCTGTGCGTACTTCTCCGGCGTGAATCCACCGTGCATGAAATAGATTCCTAGTGCCATGATTTTATTCCCCCCCTGGTGAACCAACTTTTGGCGCGCCATCGTGACGGTACCACTAGAGACGAGGTGCTTCAATGGAAACCTGGTCTCGACCCTGTTGACAACTCCGTGGCGAGATGGCCCCAACAAATTGTTGTTGTTCGACCAGTTCCCCGCGTCGACGTCGCGCGCTTCGGATCGAGAGGCGACCGGTCGAGATCGTCCACATCTGAAATGGCACTGAGAAGTTCGACCCCGGGGCCTGCGATAAGGTTCACCCAAAATACGGTGCTAACTGCAAGGCGACGTCGCGATGCCCAATACCCGAGGACTGGTGCGAACAGTTCGGAATTATTCTCTGGGGCACCACCGCGACCAGGTGAGGTCTCAGGCCATCCATCGAACGAGGGTGACGCTGGTGGGACTCACGCTGATCGGCGTTGGAATCCTGGTAGCCCCCTCCGTCGCGACGAGTGCTAGCGCTGGCTGGAGGGACGCGAGTTTGCACGTCGTGGGCGGCCCCGTGGTCGCCCACAAGATGATTCTCGTTCTCAACGTCAACGCTGAGCGTCAACTGGAGCTCTCGGCCATCAGACCCTCTAATGGGACGACCGCGTGGCAGCACCCGTATTCGCAGTCAACGATCACTGCGGGTCTTGCCTTTTCACCCGTCACCATTGGCTCGACCGTGCTGGACCTCGCCCCCGACGTCTCCGAGAGAAATTTTCTGACCTACGTGCAGGGCCTCAATGTAGTAACGGGCCAGGCTGAGTGGAGGATCAGCGTACCTCTAGGTGTCGTCGACGCCCCGCTCGTGTGCGGTGCCGGTCAGTACTTCTGTTTCACGGTGTTTGGCAATGGAAATCAGACTGGCCTCGTCGAACTCAATCCCCGCACTGGCAAACCCGTGAACGAAGTGCCGGGTCTCGAGCGCAACATGGGCGTTGCGCCACGCGGCGCTGCCAACAGCACTGGTCTGTGGCAAAGTGACGCCAGCACGCCCACGTTCGTGCAAACCTCGACGTCGGGACGCGTCGCGTGGTCCCACCAGGTTTCGTACCTCTTTGGCGGCCGACAGTTCAGTCCGAATTACGGCTGGGACATCGAGGTCACTCGCACTCTCGACATCGGCTCGGTCGGCGTCTCTCCCCAGGGCACCACGCAAAACGTCAACGAGGTCAAGACGATCGCCGTCACGACGTCGAACGGTGCGGTGAAGTGGCGCGCGCCGGGGATGTACCAGTGCATGGGCTCATTGCAGTTTCTCACGTCCAACGTCACGTGTGTCTTTAGTGGCCCGGCCACCAAGGTTGGATCAACGGTATCTTTTCGGGGAACGAAACTCGCGCTCAGTGGACTGAACTTAAAAACGGGCGCACTCAACTGGACCGAGCACGTGATGAACGTCAAGGCACTTTCTCTCGGCGACAACGTGTCGTTCTTCGACACCACCCACGTCGTCGTTGAGAATGCGCACAAGAAATGGGTCGTGCTCAACACGCAAAATGGCTCCACGACGGCCACCGCCTCGAGTCAAACTTTCTGGTGTGAGACCACGGAGAAATTCAAGATCGTCGGCCTGACGGGCATCGCAGACAGTAATGAACGCGCGAGCACTCCCCTCTTTCGAGGTTGCACGGCGCAAGGTACGCCGGTGCGGTCGTTGCCCGCGTCGAGACCGACCAGCGTGGGAATTCTCGTCGCCCATAAATTCGTGTGGGCGTCGCCCCAGGGACTCAGAGCCGTCGCAACGACACGCTGACTGATCACAGCACCGATTAGCGAACTCAATCACGTTCGACAAGAAAGACCGCGTTATGACGACTGCTGTCGTGCTGCGGTAAGGCCCGCTCTACGGACTGAACCGTGCGAACGCGAGGCCGACCCTAATATCAAGTCCGTGACCGAGCCCACGCTGAATCGTCGTGAATTTCTTCGCCGTGGACTTCAGCTCAGCGCCGTTGCCTTCGGAGCACTGGGCGCGTCGTCGCTGCCACTCGGCGCCAGTGGCGCCGGTACAGAGAAGATTCTTAGTGCGCCTCAGTGGCGCCGCCTGCAGTCCTCCCTCACTGGGTCGCTCGTACTGCCGTCTAGTTCTTCCTTTGGCCAGGACCGGCTCCTCTACAATTCGCGTTTCGACAACCTCGTCCCCCAAGCGATTGCCTACTGTGAGAACGCGCAAGATGTCGCGCGTTGCCTCTCTTTCGCCCGAATCAACGAACTGCCCTTCGCCGCCCGGTCGGGGGGTCACAGTTACGGCGGCTACTCCAGTTCTTCGGGACTGATCATTGACGTCAGCGCAATGAAGGAAATATCGGTGAGCTCACGGTCCGGTCTGGCCAATATTGGTGCCGGGGCACAACTGATCGACGTCTACAACACGCTGGGTCAACATCAACGACTCTTGCCGGCCGGTTCATGTCCGACGGTCGGGATCGCGGGCTTGACGCTGGGTGGGGGCGTGGGAGTTTTCTCTCGCAAGTTTGGTCTGNNCTTCGATCGCTCGAACTCGTCACGGCCGATTCTTCAATTCTGACTGCCTGTGCTCACGAACACTCCTCGCTTTTTTGGGCCAGTCAAGGTGGTGGCGGCGGTAACTTCGCCATCGCGACGTCCTTTGAGTTCCAGACTCACCCCATGCCGCCAGTCTCGCTCTTCACGCTGCAATTTCCATGGGCCGCTGCACCAGCCATGTTGCACGCATGGCAGGAATGGATGGCCAACGCCCCCGACGAGTTGTGGTCGAACTGTCACCTCTTCAGCGAAGGAACCGCGGGTTACCTCGCTCAAGTTGCCGGGGTGTGGTGTGGGGAACAGGGCGCGCTGTCGCCGCTATTGGCGCTACTTATCCGAAGCATCGGAACGTCGCCCACGTCTCACTTCGAAGGGGGCGAAGACTACTTGCGGGCCATGAAGGTCGAGGCGGGATGTGAGTACCTGACGATTGCGGCGTGTCATCTCACCTCGTCATCGAGTGCCGGCCAATTGAGTCGCAGTGCCTACGCGACGAAGTCAAGCTACGTCAACGCTCCGATGAGCGAATCAACAGTTCAGTCCTACGTGGACGCCGTCGTTCGCATGCAACAAAGCGCGCCGTACCTCGGAGGAGCGGTCTCCTTTGACGCCTGCGGCGGCGCCCTCAACGCTGTGGTGTCCGACGCCAGTGCCTTCGTACATCGCGACAAATTGGCCTGCATTCAAGCGACGTCATCGTGGTCAAGTTACTCCTCGTCCCAAGAGATTGCGGCGGGTACCGAGTGGCCGACGTGGTTAGGTGCCGAGGTCTTTGATCAGAATTCCGGTGCCTACCAGAACTACATCGACCCCACACTTCCCGAGTGGGCCGAGGCCTACTACGGCGCGAATCTCCCTCGACTCCGCGCAATAAAAAAATCACTGGATCCCGACAATGTTTTTCATTTCGCCCAGTCAATCAGTTGAATTGAGTAACGCGCCGTGGGCTTCGACGATTCTGTCACCAGTACCTCGCGCTACTTTCGCCTCGTTTCCTTCGCCGGGCTCGACGGCACCAACTTTCGACCCAGAGAGCATGGGACCGAGCAGTCAGTCCCAATGTTCCCTTCACGTCGAACTCGTACCGTCAGCGTGGATTCAGTGCATTCAGCAGTACGGTGTCAATCAATGTCAAACAATTGAACTGGCGCCGCGCTGACTGTTGATTCTGGTCTTGTCCACGTCACTCATGAATTACGGCTTCACGGCCAAAACGGCGCAGCAGACGCTGAGGACTACGCCAATTGGTGCCATCAGATATCGCTCCCAACGACTGTGCGACGCAACGTTGGCCAATGCACTCACTGCGAATACTGCGACGAATACCCAGATACCAATGGTCACGAGCGTGTACCTCTCTTCGCTCCCGATTCCGTCCCCTCGAGCGAGAACCACATAGAAAGCCAAAAGGAAAATAATTGACGATAGCGCACTCGCGAAGCGCAACTTGGCGGGTAACACGGAGTTCGCTCCACCGAAGGCAGCGTGACCATACGGAAGGCCGAGGGCGAGAAGAAACTGAAATACCGCTAGACCAACGACTCCTACCGAAGCAATGACCGCTGCAGTGTCGGAAAGGGAACTCATCTACTGCCTCTTGTCGCTGCAGGCGAACCGAGTCAGCCTGATGAGCAATTCTTGCAGAATTGAGTGGCGGAGGTGGACGTGGTCCTTTTGCCAAGCGCGGTCGAGAATTGATCACGATTGAGTTGAGAATCAAGTCATCAGCCCGCCCCGCACTCTTGGTGAGCAGAGATCATTGCTACAGGTCGTCATCGGACGCATATCGAAGGTCCCGGGCCGTCAATCGGACCACCGGAGTCGCTGTGCATTTCGGCTGCCCCCAGGAAGTCAGTCGGACAGGCGCCTATCAGGATGAAGCTGACATCATCACGTGGTGAGTTCCAGTCAGTTGCACAAGAGAGAAACATAGATTGATGTGGTGACCGAAGAAGCCCAAGAACGAGCAGATCTTCGGCTGTTGAAACGAGGACGTCAGCTCGAACAAGTGACTCTGAGTTGGAACGTGATGGGCGTGGTCGTCCTCGCTTTCGCCACGATCCAGGCCCGTTCAATTGCTTTGGCCGGATTTGGTCTTGACAGCTTGATTGAGATCGGTGCATCCACGGTTGTGATCTGGGAACTCGCCGACGTTGCCCAGACTCGACGAGACCGGTCGTTACGAATGATTGGCTCCGCTTTCGCAGCGTTGTCAATTTATTTGGCGGTACAAAGTACGGTCGTACTTATTGTTGGCTATCGCCCGCATCACAGTCCCATCGGCATTGTTTGGACAATGGTGACTGCCCTCATCATGTTCACACTCGCATCAGGCAAGGCGAGAATCGGTACAGCACTGAACAATCCGGTGCTGAAAGCCGAAGGTCGTGTCACGATGGTGGACGGTGTTCTAGCTACGGCGGTTCTGCTAGGTCTTGTGTTGAACGCGATCGTCGGCTGGTGGTGGGCTGATCCCGTAGCGGCATACGTCATCGTCTTTTACGCCATTCGTGAGATCCGCGTATCGCTGAAATAGTCGTGACCACTCGCCGGTTCGACGCCGACATCGAGGTTATTGGTCCTAGGTCGCCCTGGCCGCCGCTCCCTATCTATTGCTGCAAACGCTTCAATCTGCCAAAGACGTCGGCTCCGATTCGTAGACCGTCATCGGCGGACACTGCCGGGGAAATGTCAATATCAAAAACGTCGCTCCACTCAAGTTCAAACTCAAAGATCGAAGCGAAGTTGTCGGTACTGAAGATTGAAACAACTTGAACATCGGCCGACACCGGCCAGTATTCAGCGACCACGCTGACGCCGGCGGGATACTGCCAAGCCGCCCGTCGAACCAAAGCCGCGTCTCTGTCTGCACCTGAGACGGAAGAGCGAAAGCGAAGAAGTGCAACGTATTCCATATCAACCCCCGGTCCTGATGCACCTCCTGGTGCGTCATTCGCACAGAGTACCCGAGGTGCGACTCTCGCGTTCGGGACAGATGCCTCAGCGGAGGATCCAATCATTCTTAAACGGAGCGTGAACATCTTGATAGAAGTTTCTAGTGGGCCATTCTGGTGGAGCGAGAAGAGCTAGTAGGGCCGAAGGGGATCGAACCCTCGACCCAGGGATTATGAAGTGGATGCAAACGGTCGGTTCGGTCCGGTCGTGTCGGTTTGGACCCGATTTGAATGAGATCTCGTCCGGTGGGGTCGGAATGATCCGGTGGGGTCGGCGTGGTTTGTGGGATGAACCGTGGTGTTTTCGGCTTTATTCTTCTCGACCAAATCGATGCGAGGTGGCGCCGAACGGATCACCCTTCGCGTGAGCGAATACCTTAACGGGCGAGATCGAGAACACTTCTGCCCCCCCGCTCCCATCTGCACTGCGAAAGCAGCCATCGCGAGCCGTGAACTGCCACCTTCCGTCCCACTTGCTCGCAAACGCTCCGGCTATGCGACCGAGCACCGCGTCATCGGTCACCCGCACCGCGTCACCCTCAACAATCACATCCACGCCCGATTCCCACCGATTGCAGCCGGTAGTGAGCACCACGTGCGAGTTGACACGAAGGTTGGCGAACTTCTGCTCTTCGACGCCAGTGCAAAACCAAATTGCCTCCTCAGCCCAGGCGGCGACCACCGGGGTGACGTGCGGCCGACCGTCGGTCCGGACGGTGGAGATCCAGAAAAGCTCTGCTGCTTCAATGATTTCTTGGGTCTCATCCCAGGTCGTAGCAATCGCAGCTGGATCGCTGTAAACGTGGTCGAAGGTGGTGACGGGCTTGGACATCGCAGTCCCTCCTTTGGCGGCATCGCTCATGCTCGCCAAACACAACAGTAGGTCCGGTGGGGATCGAACCCACGACCCAGGGATTGCGAGGTGGGACCAAAAGCTCGCACTGGTCCGATGGTCTCGGTTTCGTTCGTGGGATGAAACGTGGGATTTCCTAGCTCCCTCAACCCATTCGGTCCAAAAGTGTCACGCGAGATCACGTTGAGATCGGCTGCGCGCTCTCGCATGAAAATGATGAAAAAACGCCATTGACTTTGTGACACAAAGTNNGCCAACCATTTCGCTCGCGGAAGGGAATGAAGAGGTCGATCCAAGAATCGCCGCACAGTTGCTGCAGGAGACAACCAGTCAGGCCAAGCGACAATTTGATGTTTGGCCTCCGTATCTGTTATTCATCGGAGCCGTAATTTTCCTGCTCGCCTTCGGCACAGTCTGGTGGTCAGTACGAGGACAGCATCCCTACGTCGGGCCGAACGGCGGGGCGTTGGCGACGATGTACGGGGGAATCCTGGTATGGATCATTACCGTATCAGTAGTGCTAAAGCGTGCTAACAGTGGCGTGGGCGGTCGTTCGGCGCAACAGCGAAAAGCGTATCGCTCGGGCTTGATCACCGTCGTCTTCGCGTACTCTATCTTTCAGGGCGCTCTCTACCACGCCGGAGCTAGCCACGCAATCGTCTACGGCGTCTACCCCGCCTCGGTGCCATGGTTGTTTGCCGGAACGGTCTTCGTGACCATCGGAGCGATACGTGAAGAGTTGCCTGCCCTCACTCTCGGAATCATCCTGATCGCCATCGGCCTCGGAAGCGCCTTCGCCGGACCCGTCGCCGCCTGGTTGGTCACGGGTATCGGCTTAGCCGTCGCGTTCGTGAGCTTCGCCGCGGTTCGAATCGTGCAGCGTCACTCGTAGGCAGTCGCTAATGACCGTTGGTGAGCTCAATCCGTTAATTCACGTCCCCGCGCGTCTGCGGATCATGGCCACGCTCTCGGTCCTGCCTAACGGCGACACACTCTCGTTCAAACGACTTCAAGACATGATCGGGTTGAGTTCCGGTAATCTCATTACCCACTTGCGCAAGCTTGAAGACGCGAAGTACATCCATACCGAGAAGTCCGGAAACGGCAGCGCTTCGCGCACCGAGGTTGTTCTTACTCCGAAGGGGCGCCAAGCTCTCAACGACTATAGGGCGGCGTAGCGCGACTTCATTGATGGGCTGTAGAGGCTCGAATCGGTAGCGCATGATGCATTCAAGTTTTCATGCCTGACCCAAGTACGTCGTGGCGAGAATCGCCGTATGCGTGCTCCGATGAGTTCGTCCTTTAATCATCCACGATTCGTCGCCGCAACGGTCGTCGTGACGGCCTTACTGGTAGGGATTTCTGGCGGGGCCGGTGGGGATCGAACCCACAACCGAGGGATTATGAGGTGGGAGCAATCGGTCGAGCTGGTCCGGCGTGGTCGGATTCGTCCGGGTTTCTCTGCATCCATTGTCCGGTGGTGTTGGATT
>PMTL01000185.1 GCA_003168075.1 Acidimicrobiaceae bacterium | reverse complement strand
ACGAAGGCTCCCTTACGTGTGCCCACTAAAACTCGTACGCTGCTCATCGGAACCCCCTCTAGTCGAAGTGCTGCGAGTCACTCTCACAGTAGTTCTGGCTCGACGCTCCGTTGAGAGAAAATCTGTGGCACTTCTGGTCGCGGCGTNNTGTAAGCGGGGTTCTGTCCACCTCCGAAGAGGCTGTGTGGCCATCCATCTCAGCGACCTACCTGGGGATGTCTCTCGCGAGACCTGCGGGCCGCGTTCCCATGTTTGATCTTGCTCCGAGTGGGGTTTGCCGAGCCACCCCGGTCACCCGGGGTGCTGGTGCGCTCTTACCGCACCGTTTCACCCTCACCTGATCCCCTTGCGGGGCCATCGGCGGTCTGTTCTCTGTGGCACTATCCTGCACGTCACCGCGACTCACGTTTCGTGAGCACCCTGCCCTGCGGAGCCCCGACTTTCCTCACTCCTCGTTCCCAATTTGTGCGGCCACCCGGTCAACTCACTATCCACACCCAGTCTGACACAGGACAATTTCCACCACAACTGTTCGTCGCCGCGGTGCTCGCCTACTAGCCTCGCAACGTGGTTGCAGATGACGTCTCCTCGGACGAGCCGGTCCTCGAAGTCGGGCAGTTCTACGAACTGATTACGACACATCTTGAGTCGGCCTTCGGGCGACGCCAACCACGCTGGGTGCGCGGCGAGATCGCCAAGGTGTTCGAAAAAGGCCACCTCTACGTGGACCTGGTTGACGCCGGGTCGACGGCGTCTGACGCCAAGCGTCCCGTCCTTAATGCGCACTGCTGGACTTCGGTCTGGGGACCTCTCAAGCGTCAACTCGCGGAGGAAGGCGTCGCCATCAAGCCCGGCGTTATTGTGAATTTCTTCGGCTACGTCGACGTCTACGCTCCCCAGGGAAAGATCGGTTTCACCGTCACGGCGATGGACGCGGAGGGTCTGCTCGGTGACGTGGCGCGACGTCGCGCCGAGTTGATCGCGCGGCTCGGTGCCGAAGGGCTCCTCGACACCAATAAACGCGTAGCGATGTCGCCGGTAGCACTGCGCGTGGGCCTGGTGGCGAGTCCGGGCACCGAGGGCTACAACGACTTCACCGGACAGCTATTGGGCAGCGGCTATTCCTTCGACGTGCGACTCGTCAACACTCTCGTCCAAGGTGATCAGGCCCCGGCGCAGATCGTGGCGGCGATCGCTGCGCTTGATACTGAGGTACTCGACGTCATCGCTATCGTGCGCGGCGGCGGCTCGAAGGGCGATTTGGCGTGCTTCGACGACGAACGAGTGGCTCGAGCAATTGCCGGCGCTCAGACGCCGGTCTGGACCGGAATAGGACACACCGGCGACGAGTCGGTCGCTGACCTGGTGGCGCACACTCGTGCAATTACTCCCACCAAGCTGGGTGAAGAGCTGGTGTCGCGCGTGAGATCGTGGGACCAGCGCTACCTGCGTTTGCCAGCCCAAAGAATCTCAGTTTCGCTTGAGGCGGTCTTGGATGAGGCCACCGAGTTCGTCAACGAGCGACGGCGCACCATGATCTTTGCCGTGCGTGACCGACTGCGCAGCGAGGAGAGACATCTCGGTTCGTTGCGCGAGAGACTCATACTGCAGACCCGCCACCTCCTCGACGCCGCCTCGACGTCTCTGGTCACGACGCGTCAGCTACTGAGCGCGTACGACCCCGCGCGACGCCTCGCACAGGGGTGGTCCGTCGTGACGCGCTCCGACGGGACCACGGTCAGTCGCCGGGGTGACGTCGAAAGCGGCGAGGAGGTGCTCGTGCTGGTGAGCGACGGACGTTTCGGTGCAACGGTGACAACAACGATGGGAGACGGTTGATGAGTGATGACTGGAACGAAGCGGCCGAGGAGCTCAACGCCATTGTGGCCTCATTTGACCAGGGCGAGGTGTCCGTCGATGATCTCTTCGTCAAGCTCGAACGAGCGACGCAGATCATCGAATCCTTAGAAGAGCGCTTGGTGGCGACCAAGGCGAAGGTCGAAGAGCTCGCGCCACGGATATCGCGAGTCGCCACGGGTGAGTGAACGGCTCTATTTCCGCCAGCTCCTGTCGGGGCGTGATTTCGCTACTGACAGCCTCCTCGCGCGTCAGATGGCGAACTTCACCTACGTGATTGGTGACGTCGAGACGCGCGAAGCGCTACTGGTTGATCCGGCGTACGCGCCCGATGACCTCCTCGCCTTTCTCGAGCGCGAGAGCCTCACCCTGACGGGCATTGTCGCAACGCACTACCACGCTGATCACGTCGGCGGCGACCTATTGGGAATTGCGGTTCCCGGTATCGCCGAGATCTCCGATATTGTCGACGTGCCGATTCACGTGCAAGCGAGCGAGACCATCTGGGTGACCCAGGGCACTGGTGTGCGGGTGCCACCAATTGTTGCCCACCAGCCCGGCGACGTCATCCACGTGGGTTCAATCGACGTCACACTGGTGCACACCCCGGGGCACACTGAAGGTAGCCAGTGCTTGTCCTTTGCGGGACACCTCGTGAGTGGCGACACGCTGTTCTTGAATGGATGCGGACGCACCGACTTGCCGGGCTCGGACCCCCACGAGATGTACGTGTCGCTTCAGGAACGCCTTGCGCACCTGAGTGACGAGACGCTCTTGTATCCCGGGCACTTCTACTCACCCGATCCCTTCGCGACGTTGGGCGAGGTGCGGGCGAACAACGCCGTGCTGGCTCCGCGCGGCGCCGAGGAGTGGCTGGCGGTCTTCGGCTGATGGCACTGTCGAGGTCCGATCACGTTGTCGTTGTCGGCGCGGGTTTGGCGGGGTGGCGCACGTGTGAGGAACTTCGCCGCCACGGATTCGAGGGTCGACTGACGTTGATTGGCGACGAGCCCTACGTCCCCTACGACCGACCGCCGTTGTCCAAAAAAGTGATGTCGGGCAAGTGGACCGTGGAGCAGTCAACCCTCGCCACCCCCGAGCGACTCGAACGAGCGAGGGTGCAGATGCGACTTGGTGTTGCTGGAGTGCACTTCGACGTCGCCGCGAGTACGGTGCACTTGAACGACGCGAGTGCGGTGGTGGGCACTCACGTCGTCATTGCGACGGGTGCACGCGCCCGGCGTTTGCCCCTGCACAGTGAAGTTCTCTACGAAGTGCGCAGTCGCGACGACGCGCAGCGCTTGATTGAGCGGCTCGAGCAACTCTCTCCTGGCGACGTCGTGGCCGTCATCGGGGCCGGCTTCATCGGGGCCGAAGTGGCGACGGCGGTGTCGTCGCGGGGGCTGCGTCCCATCATTCTCGAAGCGGCACCTGTCGCGTTGGACAAGGTTCTTGGTGTGCGGGTCGCCGGCTGGTTGAGCGATTTGGCGCCCAACGCCGGAATTGAGCTACGTACGGGCCAGAGGATTGTCGCCGTCGAGGCGGTGGGCGTGGAAGGTGACGCCGACGTCGTTTTTGATGACGCAACGCGCCTCAGTGCGCGCGCCGTCGTGATCGGCGTAGGGGCCGAGCCCAATGTCGAGTGGTTGGTCAACTCTGGGATCACCCTTAGCAACGGGGTCGTCGTCGATGGAAATCAACTCTGCACCCCCAACGTGGGCGCGGTGGGGGACGTGGCGAGTTTCCTCTGGCCGGGGGGCGCAGAACACGTGCGCATCGAACACTGGCAGGTCGCCGCCGACCATGCCGGAGCGCTCGCTCGACACTGGATGACCGGTGAGGAGTCACCAAGACTCATCCCGTACTTCTGGTCTGATCAATACGGCAAAAAGATCCAGATGCTCGGACATCCGAGCGCCCTCGACGACGTGGCGCGCGTCAAGGATGCTGGCGAGCACCAGTGGCTGGCCCTCTACACCCACGAAGGGGTCGTCACCGGCCTGGTGGCCCTGGGCCAACCCCGGGCACTGATGCTCTCCAAACCGCTCCTCGAACGCGAAACGACGTTGGAGCAGGCGCTAGACCTCGCCCCGTGGGCGCCGCCGGCGAACGTGTAACGCCAGAGTAGTTCGACCTGGGGACGAGCTCGTGGTCCGGGGCTAATTTGGACTTTATGGACTTTGAACTGAGCGACGAGCTGTCGGGACTGCAGGCCGTGGTGCGGCGCTTGGCCCAGGACAAAATCAAGCCCCGTGCCCGCGAAATCGATCTCACGGGTGAGTATCCCCACGACATCTTCGACGAGTTCGCCAAGGCTGAACTGCTCGGACTGTGCATCCCCGAGGAGTACGGCGGTTCAGGTGCGGGCATCTTAGGCCTGACCTTGGCCATTGAGGAGGTCACCAAGTATTCGAACGTGCTTGGATTGATGCTTCTGTTGACACGCCTGCCCACCGGCCCGGTCATGATCTCGGGGACCGACGACCAGAAGCGTCGCTACCTGCCGGGCATCGCGTCGGGGGCCACGCGGGCCTCGTTCTGCCTCTCGGAACCCGGTGCGGGATCGGACGTCGCGGGAATGTCGACGCGCGTCGTGCCCGACCCCGATGTTGAGGGCGGGTTTGTGCTTACCGGCACGAAGTGCTGGATTTCCGGCGCAATGCAGGCCGACTGGTTCGTGGTCTTCGCCAAGACGGGCGACCCCGCTTCGCGGCACCACCGCGACATTGGTTGCTTCATCGTCGAAGCCGACCAAGACGGCGTGACGCGACCCCGCGTTGACCACAAGATGGGTATCAAGGGCATCGACACCGCCGACGTCGTCTTTGAGAACGTCACGGTAGCGCCGGAGCAGGTCATTGGCGGGGGATTTCGCCTTATCATGCAGTCGCTCAACGCGATGCGTCCCATCGTGGCCGCACGCGGCATCGGTCTCGCCGAAGGTGCGCTCATGTACGCGACAGAGTACGTGAAGAATCGCCCAGCCTTCGGCCAGACGATCGCCGACTTCCAAGGAATTCAGTGGGAGATCGCCAAGTGTGCCACCGAAATTGAAGCCGCGCGTCTGCTGACCTATCGCGCGGCGTGGCTCGCCGACCAGGGTATGTTCACCAAAGAATTCGTCCCCCAACTCTCGATGGCCAAGTACTACGCCAGCGAAGTCGCGGTGAGGGCGTCGGGCCTGGCGGTGCAGCTCCTGGGGGCGGCGGGCTACATGGAGGACCATCCCACCGAGATGTTCTACCGCGACGCGCGTCAACTCACCATCGTCGAGGGCACGTCGCAAGTGCAACTCGGGCTCATCGGTCGTGGAGTACTCGCCAACGACTTGTGGTGGGACTAGTAACGACGNNCTGGTCACCAACTGCCCGCCCGGCTGACGTTGTCGGTAAAGGGGTCGAGGGTGTTCGAGCGTGGCAACTCATCCTTGGACCACCCGACGAACACCGAACCCCGACCGCCGTGAGTGAATGGGACCACGGAGTCATTGCGAAACAATTCTCCTTGAACCTTGGGAAATCCAAACCCCGTGGGCAGAGGACCGGTATTGGAACCGTTGGACTTCGTCACAACGGACTTCAGTTCCGTCAGTGCCATTGCG
>PMTL01000067.1 GCA_003168075.1 Acidimicrobiaceae bacterium | reverse complement strand
CTTCGCCAAGGTCCTGCAACAGCGAAATGACCTCTTACGTAACCTTGAAGGCGTCCGACCCTCTCTCGCCCAACGAAACGAACTCGAGGTGTGGAATGAAGAGTTCTGCACCGCCGCGACCATCCTGGTTGAAGCACGTCTAGATCTACTGCGCGAACTCGCCCCACTCGTCACCCACTTTTACCAAGAGCTCGCCCAGAACATTCTTTCGGTGACGACCACGTACGAATACTCATGGTCCGGAGACTTCCCAGCGGCTCTACTCGCGGCCATCGGTAACGACGCGCACCGTGGATACAGCACCATTGGACCACACCGCGACGACGTTATTTTTCAGCTCGATGGTCGTGATGCGCGACGCCAGGCATCCCAAGGAGAGCAGCGCTCGCTCGCACTGGCCGTGCGCCTCGCCGGTCACGACCTAGTCCAACAACGCCGCGGCGTCGCTCCGCTGCTTTTGCTCGACGATGTCTTTAGTGAACTCGATCCCGTTCGCAGCGACCGCCTTCTTCGTCTTTTACCCGGGGGACAGACGCTCGTCACCACCGCATCGCCGCTGCCGCGTGCGATGACTCCCGCAGTCGTTGTCGACGTTACTGTGGGCGTATGAGCCGTTTCTCCGATCAGCCCGAGGCATTGTCGGACCTCCTGCGCACAATGGCGAAGCGGGTGAAGAAAGTTGACTTGACGGTGATCGAAGAGATCCGACAGCTCTGGACCCAGGTGGTCGACCCCGCCTTGGCGGGTGTGTGTCACCCCGAATTCGTGAGGAATCGAGTACTCGTGGTGAGTGTTCCTTCGGGAGCATTCGCCCAACAAATCACGCTCGACCAGGAGTCGATTTTGCACGGATTGGCTTCGCTCAACGAACGTGCGCCGACATCCATCAAAACCGTTCAGAAAGCCTGAAATAAAAGGCTTTTTGCGCTGGTAGACGACGGGAATGTCACTCCACAACCAGTAGGATGGAAGCAAGTTTCCAGTGAACGCGGCTGCGCTGCGCGCGCCAATTTTTAAACGACCGAAAGGATTACTCCGTGGCTGAAAAGTCCAAGGGGTCATCGAGCTACGGAGCTCGTGACATCACCGTTCTAGAAGGCCTCGAACCCGTGCGCGTTCGACCTGGAATGTACATCGGATCGACCGGTCCCTCCGGACTGCACCATCTCGTGTGGGAGGTCGTCGACAACGCGGTCGACGAGGCGATGGCCGGCTTCTGCACGCGTATCGACGTGACAATTCTGGCCAATGGGAGCTGCCGAGTGATCGACGACGGCCGCGGCATCCCCGTCGAAGAGCACCCCCAGTACCCCGGCAAAACCGCCGCGGAGATTGTCCTCACTGTCCTACACGCCGGAGGTAAATTTGGCGGCGAGGCGTACAAAGTGTCGGGCGGTCTTCACGGAGTGGGTGTGTCGGTGGTGAATGCACTGTCGAAATCTCTGGTGCTGGAGATCGATCAAAACAATGAGCGCCACCAACTTGACTTCGCAAACGGCGGCAAGCCTCAGGGCAAGATGAAGGTAACCGGTCCCGCCCCTCGCGGCCGCACGGGCACTACCGTGACCTTCATCCCGGACCCGACAATCTTTGAAGACGTCGAGTTCAGAGCCCAGACAATTCTCGAGCGACTCCAGATCATGGCGTTCTTGAATCGCGGTCTGGAAATCAAGTTCGAAGACCAGCGGCCGGGCCGAGATCTGAAGGAGACCTTTAAGTACAACGGTGGCATCGTCGACTACGTACGCCACCTCAACAACGCCAAGGAATCATTGTTTCGCAAAGTCGGCTCCTACGAGCAGTCCGAAGAGGGACAGGAAGTCGAGGTCGCCTTCCAGTGGAACACGGGATACTACGAGAGCATCCACTCCTTCGCCAACGGCATCTCGACAATCGAGGGCGGCATGCACGAAGAGGGGTTCCGCAAGGCCATCACGAACGTGGTGAACCGCTACGCGCGCAAGCGCAACTTGTTAAAGGAGAAGGACGAGAATCTCACCGGAGAGGACGTTCGCGAAGGCCTCACGTCAATCATCTCCGTGCGCCTCGCCGAACCGCAGTTCGAGGGTCAGACCAAGGGCAAGTTGGGTAATGTGTCGATTCGTTCACTGGTCGAGCGCGCCACGAACCAGAAGCTCGCCGAATGGCTCGAGGAGAATCCCAAGGAGGGCGGTCAAATCGTCGCCAAGGCCGTACAGGCGTCACGCGCACGAATGGCCGCGCGTCAAGCTCGCGACCTCACACGACGCAAGAGCGCGCTCGATGGTGCCGGACTGCCGGGCAAGCTCGTCGACTGCTCGTCGAAGGACCCCCGAGAGTGCGAACTCTTCATCGTCGAAGGAAACTCCGCCGGCGGATCCGCCAAGGACGCTCGCAATCCGAAAATCCAAGCAATCTTACCGATACGAGGAAAAATCCTCAATGTCGAGAAGGCCCGCTCCGACAAGATCTTGAAGAACACCGAGATCCAGGCGCTCATCTCAGCTATCGGGGCCGGGGTAGAGGCCGACTTCGACGTGACCAAGGTGCGCTACGACAAGATCATCTTGCTCGCGGACGCCGATGTCGACGGTAGCCATATTCGCACGTTGCTCTTGACGTTCTTTTTCCGCCAGATGACCGAGATGGTGAACAACGGCCACGTCTACGTGGCCCAGCCACCCCTCTACTCAACGCTCGTGGGAAAAGAGAAGGTGTACTTGCGCGACGACGCCGCCAAGGATGTGTTCTTGCGCGATAACCCCAATCACAAGAACGACTTCCAGCGACTCAAGGGTCTCGGCGAGATGGACTTTGACGAGTTACGCGACACGACGATGGACCCGACCAAGCGTGCTCTCTTGCAGATCACGGTGGAACAAGCCGCGCTCGCAGACGAGGTCTGCTCGATTCTGATGGGCGACGACGTGCCTCAGCGTCGCCACTTCATCCAAACCAACGCAAAAGACGTTCGCTTCCTAGATATCTAGGAGAGAAGGAAACCATGGCCCGTTCCAATAGCAACAACACGTCGAACTCCGGCGGCGAGGAAGTACTCGGCTACGTCGAGCCCATCGAGATCAACCTCGAGATGGAGCGCTCGTTCCTGGAGTACTCGATGTCGGTCATCGTCTCTCGAGCTCTGCCCGACGCTCGCGACGGACTCAAGCCGGTGCACCGCCGGATCCTGTACTCGATGTTCGATCAGGGTTTGCGCCCCGACCGACCCCACACCAAGTGCGCCAAGGTTGTGGGTGAGGTCATGGGCACTTACCACCCTCACGGCGACAGCGCAATCTACGACGCCCTCGTGCGCATGGTGCAGGACTTCGCGATGCGACACCCACTGATCAGCGGACACGGTAATTTTGGTGGCACTGGTCCCGACGAGGGCGCCGCCGCGATGCGCTACACCGAGTGCCGTCTGGCACCTCTCGCGCTCGAGCTCCTTGACTCCATCGACGAAGAGACGGTTGACTTCGAGTCGAACTACGACAACTCGACTCAGCAGCCGACGGTTCTGCCCTCGCGCTTCCCCAACCTGCTGGTGAACGGCTCGCAGGGCATCGCCGTGGGTATGGCGACCAAAATCCCGCCGCACAACTTAGGCGAGACCATCGACGCGACACTGCACCTGCTTGCGCACCCCGACGCGACGCCCGATGACCTGATGAGTTTTGTCAAGGGACCGGACTTCCCGACGGGCGCACAGATCCTTGGCCGCCAGGGAGTCCTCGACGCAATTCGCACGGGCCGTGGCTCGATCAAGATGCGTGCCGTCGCGGAGATCGAGGAGACCGCACGCAGCACCCGTATCGTCGTGACGGAGTTCCCGTACGAGATCTCGGTGGAGTCGATTGAAGAGAAGATCTACGACCTCGTCAAGAACGGCGACCTCGACGGCATCTCGGGAGTCCAGAACGATTCGGCGGGTCGCCAACCGCGCCTGGTCATTGAGCTCAAGCGCGACGCCAATGCGAACGTCATCTTGAACAAGCTCTACAAGAACACCTCGCTGCAGACCACCTTCGCGGTCAACATGCTCGCACTGGTCGATGGCGTGCCGCGTACACTCAACTTGGCCCAGGCCCTGGGGCACTACATTGCCCACCAAGTCGACGTGGTCACGCGCCGTACTCAATTCCGCCTGCGCAAGGCCGAGTCCCGAGCCCACATCGTCGAAGGTCTCCTCAAGGCGATTGACATGTTGGACTTGGTCATCGCCGCGATTCGTGGCTCGGACGACCGCGGAGCGGCGCGCTTTGCATTGATGGCGAGCCCCTTCGACTTCTCCGAGGAGCAGGCGAATCATATTTTGGACATGACCCTCGGCCGCTTGACTCGACTGGGACGAACAGAACTTGAAGAAGAGATGAACAAGCTCCGTGAGACCATCGCAGAGCTGCAGTCGATTTTGTCGAGTGAGGAGAAGCTGCGGGCCGTCATCGCCGAAGAGATCACGGTCATCCGCGACAAGTACGCAACCAATCGGCTGACGCAGATCGTTAATGACCCGGGCGAACTCGGCATGGAGGACTTGATTGACGACGAGGAGGTCGTGATCACGATGACCCAGGCGGGCTATATCAAGTCCGTCTCGGCCGACGCGTTTCGTACGCAGGCGCGCGGCGGCCGCGGAGTGCAGGGCGCCAAGCTCAAGGAAGAGGACTTCGTCGAGCAGATCGTGCATACAACGACTCACGCCTACCTGTTGTTGTTCTCCAACCTCGGCCGGGTGTTTCGTCTGCGGGGTCACGAGATTCCCATCAAGGAGCGCACCGCCAAGGGAACGGCAATCGTCAACCTTTTGAACTTGCAGCCCAACGAGTCAATTCAGGCGATCGTCACCACCAGTGACTTCCCACACGACAAGTTCCTGGTGTTCGCTACCGCCGACGGCACCGTGAAGAAGACGCCCTTCTCGGAGTACGACAAGTCACGGCGCGAGGGTTGGATTGCGATCAAGTTGCGCGAGGGCGACGAGGTTGTGCGCGTGGTGCCCACCGGTGGAGACGACGATTTGATGATGGTCACCTTCCGGGGCATGTCGATCCGCTTCAATGAGAGCGAAGTGCGCGAGATGGGTCGTGACGCCACCGGCGTGCGCGGGATCAAGTTGCGCGCGGACGACAAGGCCATCGCGCTCGACGTTGTACGCGATGACGCCGACCTCTTTCTCGTGACCGACACGGGCTTCGGCAAACGAGTGAAGACCGAGCGGTTCAATCGCCAAGGTCGCGGTGGTCAAGGAGTGCGCGCCATCAAATTGAGCGCGGCGCGAGGTTTCGTCGTGGCGTCGTTCATGGTGCGCCTTGACGACGAACTGTTGCTGGCCTCCAGTGGTGGTGTCCTGATTCGTACCACGGTGAGGGAAGTCTCTTCTCAAGGTCGTGACGCCACGGGCGTGAGGGTGATGAACCTCGACGACGGACACTCGGTTGCGACCGCCGCGGTCGTACCCGCCGACGACGACCTCTAAGCCGGCATCTCCGAGGACTCGGACCAGGCCCGGCGAAGGGCGTCGAGCATCACGTCGGCGCCCTTCGCACCCGAGACGTGAATGCGACCGTCGAAGATCAACGCCGGGACGCCAGTAATGCCGATTTTGGTGGCGAGGCTCTCGTCGTGTCGTACCGAGTCGGCGAAATCGTCGCCCGCGAAGAGGGATTCGACCCCGTCGACGTGCGTCTCGGCAGCGAGTCGCGCCAGTGTGTCGTGGTCGCTCACGAGGAGACCGTCGCTGAAGTAGGCGCGAAACAGGCGCTCCAACATCGGGTCTTGGAGTTCCTGCCGGGCCGCCAGGGCGATGACGCGGTGCGCGTCGAACGAATTGGTGTACCGGGCGCGCTCTAGGGACCACTCCATGCCCCATTCGCGAGCACTGTCTTCCATTCGTCGATTGAGCGCGGCAGCGCGCTCAATCGGCATCGAATATTTTTCCGCCAGGATTTCGTTGAGCGTTCCGAGGTAGTCCGAAGGTGCGTGAACATCGAGTTCGAAGGCGTGATGTCGCACGACGACGTCGTCCCCGTTCTCGAATCGGGACAGGGCGTCGTGGAACTGGTGAAAACCTAAATAGCAAAAGGGACAGACGACGTCGCTCCAGATATCGACGAACAGAACGGGTTGCATCGCATAATCGTGGCACACTGACCGCTTTTTGGGCAGAAAAGTCCGATGCCGGAGCGTGAAAAGAATTCAACGGATTTCAATGGCATAATGATCTGCTCTGCCGCTCTGGTGGAGGGAGTGCGGCCGAGCCGTATCATTGCTGCTATGAATCCCCACGCCGTCGTGACGACGCCTCGCCACCTTACGGGGGTCATCGTGAGCGAATATGGCAGCGCCGACGAGCGAGGACGCAATGTGTGCGAACGAGCTCAGACGATGATTTCCGTTGCGCATCCCGACTTTCGAGACGAACTCTTCGCCTGCGCCGAGTTACTAGGACGCTAAATGTTGATAGTCCGCGAATTGGGGATAGAGATTGGTGCACGCCGTATTCTCGAGCCGGTGTCTTTCACGGTCGGCAACGGCGAGAAAGTCGGCCTGGTCGGTCGCAACGGGGCGGGTAAATCCACCCTGCTGTCGGTTCTGCTCGGCCACACGCCCGAGCACTTACGGATTAGCGGCAACGTCCAGCACCAAGGTCGCCTGAGTCATTTACCTCAGGAGCCGGTTCTCGGGGGCCTCGGCGTTGAGCCGATCGGGCTTTCACACGTGCTCTCGGCACGCGGCATCGACCAACTCGACGCCGATATGCAACACGCCCGACACGAACTGGCGGCTGATCCCACCGAAGAGACAATCGAACGCTTCACGGCTCTTGAGGAGGCCTTTCGTGAGCGCGGAGGCTACGAGGCGGAGTCCGAAGTAGCGCGACTCGCCGCGGGCCTCGGCCTCGATGAAGGACTTCTGCTCGAGGACCTCTCTTCACTCTCGGGGGGCCAGCGTCGTCGCGTCGACCTGATGCGCGTGCTCTACGAGCAGCCCGAGACCATGGTCCTCGACGAACCGACCAACCACCTCGACAAGGCCGCCAAGGGCTGGCTCTTCGACGAGCTCGAACGCTTTCGCGGCACCGTGCTGGTCATCAGCCACGACCTGCCACTGCTTGATAAGTCCATCGATCGAGTGCTGGCGCTCCGTGACGGACAACTACGCGAATACAAGGGCAATTACACCAAGTTCCTCGAGCAAGAGGAGACCCGCCGCCTGACTGAAGAGAAGATGGCGATGCACCAGGATGAGCAGATCGACCGCATGAAGACCCTCGCCGATTCGATGCGCGGCCAAACAGCTGCGCGGGCCCGTTTAGCGAAGGTGCTTGACCGCAAGGTGGTGAAGCTGGAGGATAATCGCGTTGAGGTCACGAAGAAGGAGAAGAAGGTCACCTTCAGGCTGCCGTCGCCTCCACGCAGCGGTGACGTACCGATGGCGGTGCAGAACGTGGCCGTGCGCTACGGATCGCTGACGGTGCTGAAGGACGTCAACTTCATCACCCGCCGCGGTGACCGCATCGTCATCGTGGGCAAGAACGGCGCGGGCAAGTCCTCGCTCTTGCGTTGTCTCGCTGGCACGCAGTCCTCACAGAGCGGCGAAGTGAAGTTCGGCGCCAATGTCACGGTGGGCTACTTCGCCCAGGAGCACGAGCAACTGGACTTCTCCAAGAACGTCCTCGCGCATCTCGACAACGCGACGGTGGTCACCGAGGTCCAGCGACGTGCCCTCCTCGGTGCCTTCGGGCTGAAGGGCTCGGCCGCGCACCAAATGCCGGGCACCTTGTCGGGTGGCGAGCGCGCCAAACTGGCGCTGGCGATTCTGGCGGCTTCGGACGCCAACCTACTGCTGCTCGACGAACCGACGAA
>PMTL01000182.1 GCA_003168075.1 Acidimicrobiaceae bacterium | reverse complement strand
CCAATGAGCGGGCCGTTCTCCGAACGTCCAACGCCGACGCGTCCGTTCACGTTGAGGTGCACCTCACAGAATCCCTCGTGCGAGTTGAACTCCGCGCGCACCAGCGCCACTCGTCCTGAATCACTCGACGTGCCGCGAGCAGGGGCGGCCACCGGCTTCATTTCCTCGACGCTCACGGTGGCGTTGGGGTAGTAGAGGCTCACGATCTGCTTCGCGACGACCCGGACGGGGCCGGCGTCATCGCCGTGCACTACTAGCGAGACGGCGTCAACGTCACCCTTCTCGCCGTATCGAAATCCCACGTTCACAACACCCGGNNAGTTCGAAATCTTCTTCAGTTGGCGAAATCATCGGTGGATAATACCCCTCTTAGCGTAGAGACGTGCGTCAGCAATCCTCGTGAGTTCCGCCGGATCGGTGGAGTCACGCGGCGATGTGGCCGTCCCTGTAGTGAATTCAATAGTCTCGCCCGCATTGGCGACGTTCTCGCGTAGGCGTTCGACGAAGCCCATAGCCTCGTGGCCCTCGGCGTTGTTCAAGATCACCGCGAACTCGTCACCGCCAATTCGCGCTACCAGGTCACCTTGGCGCACCGCAAGGCGCAGCGCGAAGCCGAAGTGTCGCAACAAGCGATCGCCGACGTCGTGGCCCATGCGGTCGTTGACGATCTTGAAGTCCTTGAGGTCGATCATGACCAAGGTGAAGGCCCAGCCGTATCGCGCTGAACGCACCGTCGAGTTGGCGAGGGCGATGTCGAAGGTACGCCGATTCGCGATGGTCGTCAGCGCATCGTGCGCCGCGGTGAAGCGCGCCAAGTGCAAGGACAATGCCAGCTGACACGCCGTGCGCACTGCGTCGAGCTCACCCTGGGGGACGATGTCGGGCTCGCAGTACACCCCGGGTGCGGCCGAGAGGCGTCCCGCATGTTCCGCAGTGACGGCCCCGCCACCCAGTCGGAATTCTTGAGTGGTGAGTGACTCGTGTTCGAGGACCACGACGGCGTCAGTCAACTCGTAGCGCTTGGCCAGCTGCTCCAACACCGAATAGATAAAGCTGATGCCGAGTTCGCTGGTCGCCAGTTCGTCGAGCATGGTCTGAAAGAGCCACGACTCGTAGTTCCCCTCGATGGTTTGCTCGGTCGCATCCACAAGTTTCAGTTCGGGATTCAGCATCAGCCGTGAACCACGTGATTGGCGAGACTTTGCTGGCTACGCAGCATCTCGATGGGCACTGACCCGGCCCTCAAAATTGGCTCCAAATCCTTGGGTGGCACCGGGCGCGAAATGAGATATCCCTGTCCGCGCTGACAACCCAGGTCGACGAGCTTGTCGGCGATCTCGGTCGTCTCGATGCCTTCAGCGACAACCTTGAGGCTCAGTGCGCTGCCCAGTCGGATGATGGACTCGACAATGGCGCGGTCATAAATGTCGTGGGTGATGCCCTGGACGAAACTGAGGTCGAGCTTCAAGACGTTGACCGGCAAGTTCTTGAGTTCGGTCATCGAGGCGAAGCCCGTTCCAAAGTCGTCGAGGGCCACCTCAACGCCCAGGGACTGGAAGCCGAGCAATATCTTCGCGGTCTTCTCGGGCTTGTCGAGCACGGTGTATTCAGTAATCTCGATGCACACTCGCGACCCGGGCACGCCATTGAGAACCAGGCACTCCTCAACGAATTCAACGATGTCATCCATCAAGAACTCGGCCGGCGACATGTTGATGCGAAGGACGAAGTCGGCGTTGGGGTGGATCTGACCCCAATTGGCCATCGTGCGACAGGCCTCAGCAAAAACCCAGCGCCCAATGTTGACGATGAGTCCGGTCTCCTCGGCGACCGTGATGAATTCCGCAGCCGGGATCATTCCGCGTACCGGGTGTTGCCAACGCACCAGGGCCTCGAGGGCCAGCAGACGACCAGTGCGCAGGTCGACTTCCGGCTGGAAGTGCAGGCGCAGGCCGCCATCTTCTATGGCGTCACGCAGGTTAAGTTCGAGTTCGCTGCGCTCGGTGGCGACGGTGCGAAGTTGCGCGTCAAAGACCACGGCCTGGTTGCGGCCCCGGTTCTTGGCGCTATACAGAGCGACGTCCGCCCAACCCAGCATCTCCAGGGCGTCGGGCTTCTCATCGGGCGCCAGCGCAATACCAATGCTCGCGGTGTGGCTGAACATTTGTCCGTGGATGTCAACGGGTTCAGAGATCACTTCGAGCAGGCGGAACGACGTCGCGAGAATCTCCATTTCGCTGGTAATTTGATCCACCAAAAAGACGAACTCGTCTCCTCCGAGGCGCGCCGCGAAGTCGTTGGCCCGGATGCTCGTGCGCAGCCGATCCGCAATGGTGACGAGCAGTCGGTCGCCACTGGCGTGACCCAGGAAGTCATTCATGACTTTAAAGCGGTCGAGGTCGATGATCATTACCGCGGTGTCACGTCCGGATTCGAGGCGGTGTACCAACTCTTGAATCAGTGCACGACGGTTCGGTAAGCCCGTCAGGTCGTCGTGATTGGCGTTGAAGATCGTCTGCTCTTCGGCGTCGATGCGCGCTTGGAGTTGCACGAGCATCGATGCCACGGCTTGGAGCGCGTTGATCTCGGCCTGTACCCAGGTGTGTTTAGTGAAATGCAAGAAGCCCAAGATGCCCCAGGTCTTGTCGTGCATCAGCAGGGGAACGGCCGCGCCATAGACATCATCAACGCCGGTCGAGGCGTCGATGTTCGCGAGGTACTCCTCGGGATCGTCCACTCCCGGCAGGTACGGACCTCGCAAATCGCGCATTGCGGCGAAAATCGGGTCGGAGTCGAAGCGAACTTCGCCGAGCGGATCGGGAACGGGGACGTTCTCACGCACCGGCCATTCCGCTTCCATGATCGAGAGCTCACGGACGTGGTCGTTGCGGCGAATGAACGCGACGTCGGTGGCCAGAAACTCACAGAGTTCCTTGGTGGTCCAGTCCAGAACCTCCTGGCGATTAGTCGAGGACGCCGACATCAAGCGTTCGGCAACTTTCGATACCAATTCGTCGAGGCGCTGCTGGTGTAGCAAATTGCTCTCACGGATGAATTGCGCGGCCACGTGGCTTAAGAGTCCGCCGAACCCGCGACTGAGTGATCGCTCTCTAGTGGACCAGACTCGACCCTCGCGCGCGACGACGAGCGCACCGGCGATCACACCCTCACGAGCTTCAATAGGGTTGATTAAGATGCCCCACTCGACGCCGTCGATCACCGTCGAAAGGTCCTCACGGATATCAGGCGTCGCGAGAGTGTCCTTGACCAACTCGTCGATGCGTTCGAAGGTGGTGTGGGCGCCCCCGCTAATGAGGGGTTCCATCTCGAGTCCTCTGAAAGGTTTGCCACTCATCGTCACGATGGCCACGATCTGAGTACCGGGAATGACCTCGAGCAGGGTCTCGACGACGAGCCGCGTCTCTTCGCCTGATTTCATGTACTCACCACCTCAGAGGCGCGTGACCTCAGCGGGTCAGCTCTTATTCGGTCCCCGACGTCTTGTGTCTCACAATGGCCGGTCTTCATCACTAGATACTAGAGCCCGAGGTAGGAGTGGGTCATATAAACATTTGCCCAATTCCTTTGAAATACCTCAGTTTCCATAGGCCTCAAGGCCCGTTTCAATGTCCGAAGTATCAAAGTTTCGACTCAACGAATGATCAAGCGGCAATCGAATACTGTGCACCGACGGTGCATCGGCCTGGAAGACGCGAAGCACCATGCCGAGGGCTTCGGTGTCGTCGATGTCGAATACCTCACGAAAGCGCTCCGAATGTTCGGACAACTCGTTGAGTCGCCGCTCGCCTCCGAGTTCTTGCATCTCCTCTTCGTTCGTGGCGAAGAGATAGAGGGGCAAGACCGGCTGCATGGCCAGACCCAGGCGCTCGCCCAGCAGCCAGAGACGCTCCATCGCCGCACCGGCGCGCACGTACCAATGTGGTTCGGGACGCGGCACCGTCACGACCATCAGTCCGGAACTCGAATTGATCGCCGCTTGTGTTCGCAATCCAAGAACCCGGCCGGAGCGCCAGTCGCGCAGGTTGTCCATCACGTCTGAACGCCCCAGGAGCTGCATCATCCCCAGAGATCCCGGGTCCATCTCGAGAGTACGGACGTCGAGACCCTCTTCGAGCGAATCGCGACCCGGCCAGCGGACCTCGCTCATCATCTCGCTGTGAATCTCGGGGATCAGGAATCGCATCCGGTCCGCGTCGGCCAGCATCGCCCCGAGCTTGATAATCCGTTCGCGGTCGGTGACGACGCGTAGTTGGGCACCTTCCTTCTGCACCGCTTGCGCCATCATCTCGAGATGCGAGGGGTCGAGCGCAACTGGCTGGCCCATCCGTCGATTCGACGAGCGACTGAGCAAGTAGGGCTCGAGGAGTTCAATCTCGGGGTCCATGCCCTCGCCGAGGTGCAGCGTTGCGACGTGCAGCGACGACTTGGATTCGGGAAAGAGGCGCACCTGACCCACCGCGTGCATCGCCGCCGCCGCGACTCGTGCGTTGAAGATGGCGGCACCAATGGAGAGATAACTCGCGCGGTGGTGCACGTCCATCTTGGATGTTCGCTCGGGCACGAGGTAGAAGCGAATCTCCGACGTATCGGCCTCGAAACGCCACGGCTGGACGTTACCGCCCGAAGGTGCACGCCTCGCCGCGTCGACAATACGGTCAATTGGGTCCAGACTGGTCGTCGGCGGATCCACGGGTGGGGGTGTGCGAAGGTCCTGCTGCAACGAGTTGTCGACGGTCACCGGGGCGATCCCGGACAGAATCTCCTCGACGTCGAAGCGCACCCGACCTGAGGGCAGATCTCCTCCGAGGCCAAAGCGCCGCACGGCCGCCGCGATCGTGGCGGCACCGAGGGTCACCTCGCTCGCTAGTTGTGGCCAGCCGCTCACGGTGTGGCCGAGCTCGAGCGCCGAGGCGGCTGCGCGCGCTGACACGTCGTAGGCCCCCAGCAGGCGAAGGACGAAGGGGCCCTTCTGCTCAGTCGTGAGTCCGGCGAGTCGTTCGTAGCTCATGTCGCCCAGTAGGCCGTGAAAGATCGGACGGTGCGGCTCAAGGTCGAATCGCTCCACGTCGAGGACCCCGCGATCACTCGTCTCCATCAGGACCGGAATGGCCCGTTCGCGGGCCGCTTCGCGAACCAGGAACTTGATGTCGAGGGAATCGCATTCCTCAATGATGAGGTCCAGGCCGTCGATGAAGGCCGGCAGGTTCTCGGGCGTGATGCCCTCGGTGAACGTCGTGACCGTGAGGTACGGATCAATCTCGGCGACGCGACGCGCGAGTACGACCGCCTTATTGACGCCGAGGTCCATGACGCCGGCGGGGATGCGGTTGAGATTCGTCAATTCGATCTCGTCGAAGTCCGCCAGACGCAACTCGCCGACGATTCCCTCCATTGCCAATACGTGGGCGATGGAGTGTCCGGCGCTGGCGCCAATGACCCCAATACGCAGAGCGCGAAGTCGCGACTGCTCTTTCTTGGTCAGTTTGTTGCGGTTGCGATTGAGGCGCAGTATTTCAAAGCTGCGCGGTCCCAACAGTCGCACCACGGCTCGGCGCCACGGATAGTAGACCCACCGTTGGCCGTCACCAGCGACTTCATTGGGCTTCAGACC
>PMTL01000114.1 GCA_003168075.1 Acidimicrobiaceae bacterium | reverse complement strand
ATTGTAGAGACCACCTTCGGCGAATCCACAGGCTGCCCAATCCTTGTCGTGCACCAACTCGCCTCCTCAGCGCTACTCACTCAGCCCGGTGAGTCGCCACTCGCAAACGATCTCGCGTATGTCTCGTCACTCACAGAAATGTCGTACCAGGCGTAGAACTCGTCGAGGCCGCGGCGTTGGGCGACCAGGTGCTCCGGATATCGCGCCCATTCACGTTGCGACGCGGCGTCGCGAAACCTCACGATCGTCACCCGCTCGCCGTCGGGCGAGAGATAGAACTTCTCGTCAATGAAGCCGTCGAGTACGCGCACAAGCCGGCTCATTTCTTCGGCGACCTCGGCGTACGCCTCGTCGACTCCGTCGCGAAGCCGGCTACGAAAAACGGTCACCACTGTCATGGGACCATCCTTTCAGACACCGCACCTGGTGTCGCCGCATTCATCGTCGCCAGTCATAATCCATCCAATGGGCGGTCGCTTGGGCCAGTTCGGCCGAGGCCAGTCGTTCGACCAGGTGCAGGGACATGTCAATCCCGGCGCTGATTCCCGCGCTCGTCACGACGCGTCCCTGGTCGACCCAGCGGACGTCGCGGCGCACCTGCAGACGCGGGAACCTCGCACTCAACTCATCGACGTCTTCCCAGTGGGTGGTCACCTCCTCGTCGTGCACCACGCCCGCAGCGGCGAGGACGAAGACCCCGGTACAGACCGACGCCACGATTTCGACGTCATCGGTAATTGTTCGCAACCACGACGTCACGCGTTCGTTCACTTCCACGTCGCTCGTGACGCCGCCGGGCACCCCCACCACGTCAACGTGCAGAACGTCGCGCAGATGGCGATCAACGACAATCGTCATGCCAGCGCGAGCACGCACCATTGGCATATCGGCGACGTTCGTGACTCTAAAAGGCACCTCGACGCCACTCCGCTCGGCCACGCGATTGCAAGTGGTGAGTACTTCAAAGGGCCCCGCGAAGTCCAGGACCTCCATCTGGTCGAAGGCGAGAATGGCGACATCACGAGTCATGTACGACCAACGTAATCCACGAAGCGGTGCGGTTAGTCGACGACGACGGGCTCGCTCGTCACCGCACGATTCCTCGCGATGGGCGTCCGGGGTAGGAAAAATGCCGGGATGATGCCCAGTGCGCAGGTACCACAAGACCACCAGAACGAGTGTCCGAACGCTCGAGCAATCTGATCGAGTTGGGTGGCGGTGGGACGCGCGAGTCCGTTTTGAATCGCCGCTCCGGCCCGTGCGCCGATGCGCTGGCTGATCTGGGTGTCGAGCACCACCGCGAACACCGCCACGCCCAGCGATCCGCCGATCTGGCGAATGATGTTCGTCGCCGAGGTTGCCTTGGGCACTTGGGCGTGCGTCAAGTTTCGATACGACGCGGCGATAACCGGCATCATGCCAAAGCCCAAACCGACGCCCCGCACGAAGAGTGCCAGACCCAGGAGGTAGTAACTCGTATGGGCGCCGACCAGGGTGTAAAAGTACGTGCCCAGCGCGAGTCCCGCCATCCCGAAGGCCGCCACGAAACGCGGTCCGTGCCTGTCGGACAGCGAACCCGCGAGTCGCATCACGAGCGCCGCACCGATGCCCTGGGGGGCCATCATTAGGCCCGCCTTCCACGCGGCGTCGCCGCGGTCGATCTGGTAGTAGAGCGGAAGCAGGAACATCGTCCCGTACAGAGTTACCCCGGTGAGAAAAATCCCGACGGTGGCGAAACTGAAGGTTCGGTCCCTGAAGAGCTTCAAGTCGATCAACGGTTCGGGCGCCTTCGTCGAACGGACGATGAACCCCAGGGTCAAGACCAGTCCGCCGATCAGGCTGTACCAGACCGAATGGCCGTGAAACCCTCCCACCACGCCAACCTCTGAGAGCCCGTAGACGATCAGCGCGAGACCCGGGGCGAGTAGGAGAAATCCGCCGAAGTCGAAACGGTGTCCACCGTCGCCGGGGGTGTCGGCCAGGTACGACCGTGACAACCAGAGCGCCACCAAACCAATGGGGACATTGACAATGAAGATCCACCGCCACGAGGTATTCGACACGATGAACCCGCCCAGGACGGGTCCAAGAATCGGACCCAGCAATTGTGGAACGCCCACGATCCCCATGACTTTGCCCATCCGTTGGGGCCCCGCGGTGCGGGCCATGATCGCCTGGCCCACCGGCATGATCATTCCACCGCCGAAGCCCTGGAGCACCCGGAACATGATCAGACTGTCGGCGGACCAGGCTAGCGCGCACAAAGTCGAACCAAGAATGAAGAGTGCGAGCGAGATCATGTAGACCCTCTTGGCGCCGACGCGATGAATCGCCCAACCCGACAGCGGAATCACGATCGCCAGTGAGAGCAGGTATCCCGTCGTCACCCATTGAATGGTGCTGACGGTGGAGTGAAAGTCAATGCTGAGCGTGTGCAGGGNNGCCACGATGGTCGTGTCGAGAATCGCCATGATGGTGCCCAGAACGACCACGACCGCGGCCCGCACGAGTTCGGGTTCTAGACGTTCTTTTGATGCGGGTATCGACATGTGGATTCCTACGTTGCGATGATGTGACGACTCCCCCGGAGCCACGCTATTGGCTACTTTCATCATTCGTCACATTGAGCCCGCGGTCACGCTCACAGACGAGAATGTGCTGTCCAGGACGTACTCACACAACACTTTTCGCGAAATCCCACGATTTTCGCAGATTGTGCGCGTAACATTGAGACATGGGTGAGCCACAGTTAGATACACGGGGTCGCGGTATTCCCCTCGACATCATTTCTCGAGTCGCATCGCGAAACGGAATGCTCGAGTCCTTGGCGCGTGCCAACAACGTCGTCGACATCCGCCACTTGCAGATGGTCNNACTTTGTTCGCGTGTCGCGAGCCCTCGGCGCCGATTGGCGTCAAATCGGCGAATCGCTCGGATTGAGCCCTCGCATGGCGTGTAAGTATTACGGTCGCCGTCGCACGTACGCCGCCGCGCTGAACTAGGGCACCACACGGGCCCGACAACAATTCGGCGCTGACGTCTTAGTTTTCTCGCGCCTCAAATTTGCGACTTCTTTGCGCGCGGCCATCTCGGCGGTGGTCTGTATGCGCGCGGCGCGAGTTTCGCGCCGTTTAGCCAGGAGTATCCACTCGAGAATCATTCTTTGGTTGGACCGACTGAACGACTCAAAATTTCTCCTCGAACCAGGGAAACGGCGAAAGCCGGCGAGCAAGTCGTGGGGTATTTCAAGCGACTCAACGACGTCCAGCGTCATCCACGCCCCGCTTTGTCTGGCATCCTCGATGATCGCCATCGCTGCCGGCTGCATGCGGCCCTCACCGATGAGCCGATCGATGCGCGCTTTGTTCGACCTGGACCATGCACTCGTTCGCCGGCGCGGAGAGAAATACGTCTTCGTGCGATGTTCGTCGACGCGTCCCACGCGGCTGTCGACCCAGCCCCAGCACAGGGCCTCGCACACCATGTCGTCGTAGTCGATCGTCGGCTGCGGGGACGATTTCTTGTGATACACCAGCCACACACCTGGCGTCGACGAGTTGTTCATTTTCAGCCACGACGCCCACTGGGCGATCGTCGTGCATTCGACTTCGCGAGGATCACTCACGCGAGAAGCATATTGGGAGCGGTCATCGACGTCCACTCTCGCAGTAATTAAACCCAGGACGAGGGGTCGCTGATGCGGCCAGAGACTGCGCCATGGTTACTCTTCTCGTCACCTGACCACACCCAAGTGTGAGTCAATACGCCACCGACAATCGTTCTCGGTGATGAGTCGGGCGATCGATTTCATCGACGAAGGCGATAGCGAAGTCGGCCCCACCGATGTTCGATTCTCCCTGCGCATCAGTGAGGAGAACGTCACCTCCCACGCGAAAAACACCGGAGCGTTCGCCCAGACCGTGAGCGCCAAAATTTGCCGCGGGACTCACGTAGAACCAGTCGGCGGTACTGGTCGTCGCCCGCAGTGTCTCAAGAACCGTAACGTGCACTAGCGCCTCGATCTTGTAGATCTCAGGAAATTCTGGAGTGTCGACCAAACGCGGGCCGTAAACGGTGACGATCCGCTATTGGGACTTCACGTGCCCGATCCCAAATGCGCGACAGGACGTCGGGTCCAGTCAAACCTTTTGTCGCTCGACCGGAGGACGTTTGAGGTTTTCGTTGCCGAACTCGATCAAGGCACGGCGGCGGACACGTTGAGTAGTGCCGCGGCAGTAATCTCCTGAACGTTCGAAACGTCGCCGTTTTCGAGTTAGAGGCGCAGAGGTCGAAGCGTGGGTTCTGCCCACAACCCTGGGTCATTCCAGTCGACGCCGGGCACGTCAACGTAGAGCTCAATCTCGTTGCCATCGGGGTCGGTGATGTAGAGGCTATGCGTCATCCCGTGATCGGTGGCTCCGACGACATTCACACCATGCGACTTCAAGGAAGCGAGAGCCTCGCGCAACTCGTCGTCGCTGGTACCGATCTTGAGGCCAAAGTGGTACATGCCGACGCGTCGGCCCGCCGGAAGCGGAGCCGCCTGAGGGCCGACCTCGATAAGGAGGAGTTCGTGGTGGGTGCGCCCACCCGGTGAATTGAACGCGGCCGCTGGGAACGGCATCTGGGCACTCGTGCCGTCGAGAATTGGTCGCCACCCGAGGACGTCACGGTAAAAGTGCGCCGAGACGGACAGGTCGCGCACGTAGAGCACTAAGTGACCGAGTTCCTTGACTTGCATGGTTCCTCCCGCAGAATTTCTCTCCCGCCACTTTACTAAGACCCCTCGGCGCAACGCACGCGACGGGACCGCTTCCTCATAGACAATTATTGAATAAGTGCCGAGAGTTGTAACGAGATCGCGGGCCATTCCTCTTCGACGATCGAGAACATCGCGGTATCGCGGTATCGCATTTGCTCTCCTACTACCTGCGAGGGCTGCCAGCGACGAAGGACGCCCTCAAAAGATGCGCCGATCCTCATCATCGCCATCCTCGCGCGCTCATTGCGGGCGTCCGTCTTGAGGTCGACCCTGGCGACGTGCCACGTCTCGAACGCGAAACGTAGAAGAAGGAACTTTGCTTCAGTATTGATACCCGTGCGCTGGGCCGACGAGGCGAGCCACGTTCCGCCAATCTCGACCGCATATGGTGCACCGTGGCCAGGACGAGAGCGAATGGTGAGGTACCTCGTCATCCCCACCACGCGCGCAGTCTTCACGTCAATCTGCACAAAGGGCACGACGAGGCCGTCCGCAAAGTCCTGGAGCAACGCCTCGACGTACGCCGTCATTGCCTCCAACCCGTGCGGTACCGCCGCGAAGCCGTACGTCGCGCGATCTTCGCTGGCCGCGCGCACCAACTCGTCGATGTATTCACTACGTAACGGTTCGAGACGTACGCAGTCTCCGGCGAGCGCAGGAACATCGTGGCGGTCAGTCATCATCTACTCTTCGTGCTTTCTCACGATGCTAGCCAGGGCGCTCTAGGACACGTCGCCGCCACGGGCACACGTCACCGACCGGCAATCGTCCGTGGTCCAGACCATTGTTCGCGTGTCAAGAACTTCCAGAGTTTCCTCGTTGGCATTCCCCGCGGTGCGATCCGCACCGATTCTGCGCGACAACGATGAAATGCTCGAGTCGTTGAACCTCCGCCTCCTAGCGATCTCGCACCTCCGTCCTTCGCGGTAGTTCATCAATGGTTTCTCGACGGCCTTCAGTACGAATAGTCATCAGAGCCTTCGGCGTCATGCCTGAATTGATATCTCTTGGTTCCGGCGCTCATTGAGTGATCCTTCGCTCGGCGCACGTACTACGCCGGCGCAGCCCGTGCGACACACTGGTCCCTGAGGGCGACGTACTGTTCGGCGGTCGCTCCCCGGAACAGGACTCGTGCAACGACGACACGCACTATTACTTCTTCTTCACCGGCCTGTGCAGGACAATGATGACCCTACGAATCGTCTTGCCGCCCGAGATAACCGTGACGACCGCCGGGAAACTCTTGAACTTCGATAACAACGCGAGCCCCGCACGGTTCACGACCACTGTGAGCGACTTGGCTGACCCCGCCGAGAGCGACGCCGCGCCGGTCGCGACCACGACGTGCTTGGTCGTCGACGTGGCTTTGCTCGTACGACTCGTGGCGAACAGGGCAGTAATCCGACCTCGTGTTAGATGCTCGGTGACCGTTACCGTGAAGCGTGCTGCACTACACGCCGCGCCGCCGGCAGGACACGAGAGCACGACCACCACCTTGTCCTGGACTGTTGAAACTGACACAACCCGCGGCCGCGGCCGCGAGGCTGCATAGATTGCCCCGACGAACGCCGGGTTCGAGCTGTGGTGTGAGTAGTCAGCGCTAAAGTTGCGGCCTGTTGTTGTGAATTTCCCCTTGAAGCTCCCACCCTCCAGCGCGAACACCTGGAACTCCTTGTTCGCCGGGGGCTTGTAACTGCCAATGAGTGCCGGCGCCATCGTTCCACCTGCGCTATACACACCAGGTCCGGCGCAGCAGGGACCGGTCAGTCCAAATGTCCCGTAATGCGTGGCGCTGGCGATCTGGAGGATCGTCGTCCCGTCGCTTTTATTCGCGAAGGACGACCCTTGTGCGAGGACGTAAGTGGCGCCCGGTCCGACCGTGACGTGGCCGTCGTTGGTGGTCGCTGTTCCGCTATCTTGGATGAACGGACCGCCAGTCACCGAAATGGTTCCCCCGTGGCGATTCGAGATTGGCACTTGCGGGTGAATCGACCAGGACGGGTCGAGGACCTCGGCAGTGATCGTTCCGTTATTCAGTACTGCACCATCGGTGAGGTAGACCGAGCCGCCGCTTGTGGCGCCCGTTCCCGTTGCTTCGAGGATGAGGTTGCCGTCGTTCACCAGTTGGGCACCCCCGAGCGACGCCGTGGAACTGTAGTACGTCTCCCCGCCGTAATTAAACGGCTCGCCGAGAACGGTCACCGTCTGTCCCGACGCAATCGTGCCGGTGATCGTGGCCGATCCGTAGTTCTGAATGAATTGCGCCGGCCCGGCCGCGTCCGCGAGGGTCGCCGCGCTCTGCAGCAGGACCGCATTACCCGTGATCGACCCCGCGCTCTGGGCCCACGTCGCGCCGCTCACCGTGATGGAACCATCGTTGACGACCGACGACTGATTCGTAAAGGTCGTCGTGCTGAACGTATTGGGCGTCACCACCAACGATGCGCCCGTTGCAACTGTCACAGTTCCCTCATTGGTGGCGCTCGAAGTGTTGACCTCGCCTTCGGTCAAGGTCCCCGTGCTGACGGACAACGATGCGCCGGTTTCGTTAGTGAATCCGTACAACGAGAGAAAGGTGCCCGCTCCCGAGAAGGTGTCCTCGACCTGGGTCTCGACGTGACCGTAGCTGAGCAGAGGTCCGCCACTCAGTGTCGCGGAGCCGCCACTCGGAGGGGCGCCTCCCGCCGACGTGCCGCCCGCGGTCGAATCGAGGATGACCGTGCCGTTCGAGTTGATCATGCTCGAACTCGCCATGTTCAAAAAGACGTTGTTCACGGTCTCGTTGCTATTGGAAATACTGGCTTGACCGGCAATATCTAATGTCTGTGCGCCGCTCGTCGCGCCGAGCGTCAGGGAGTTCACATTGGAACCAGCGCTGTTGGGGTCCGCGGTGCCCAAAGACCACGGCGCGAGCGTCACCGTGTAGGTGCCCGGCTCGGTGATACAAACGTTGTCGGGAGTTGCGGGAATCACGCCGGTCGACCAGTTGCTAGAAACCCCCCACAGCCCGCTGGTCGCACCCGAGGTGCCCCCACCCGGGCCGTACCAGGTGTCACACCCGGCCGCGTGGGCGACTGCGGTCGAAGCGATTTGCACGCCCGTCGTCGAGAGAACCACTGTTGCGAGCGTCACTGCGCCGACGAGGAGGGAACGAGTCCGATGCATGGTGAGACCTTTCGTAACGTCTAATAGTCCCAGGGCCAGCCGGGTGTAGCTCAAAACGGCTCTCTTCATCGCCGTCGAGGAACAACCACCGGGCCGGCCTCTTTTGCGGTCGGTCCGCGCAATCAGACAGGAGAAGAGATGGCGACATTCCCAACGACTCACTCACGGTACCAATGCCGGCGCTACACGTCAAGCGCGCCGGGAGGTCGGATGTCAGTTATCCACTTTGGGGTTCCCACGAATGTCAAAAGTTGATCAGAAGAACTGCAGTAATCAAAGGCTCGTGGAGTCTGAGCATAATGACCGAAGACCTCGCATCACTGGCACGTCGTGTCGCAATCTCACCACTACTTCAACGTCGCGCCCGTTTCAGGGTGAAAGAGGTGAATCGCCTCGCTCGAGGCACTGAGTGTCAGAGTATCTCCGATGGTCAATGGCGTGCGAGCGTCGACGATGGCCACGAGTTCGTGGTCTCCGGAGGTGAGGTGGACGTGCTCGTCGTTGCCGAGAAACTCAATGACGTCGACGGAAGCGCGCAATTGCAAGCCGAGACCATTTCGGGGACGATGATCGATGTGCTCCGGGCGAACACCTAGAACGACGTCGGTTACTCCAGTACGGCGGACCGCGGCCGATTCGGCGTCATCGAGGATGACGTCCATGTGACCCTCCGCACTCACGATACGTACACCCCCGTCCGTCGTCTCGACGTGCATGGGCACGAAGTTCATTGATGGCGATCCGATGAAGCCCGCGACGAATTGATTGGCTGGAGTATTGTAGAGTTCTCGTGGCGAGCCCACTTGTTCGATCTTGCCCATGTTGATGACGGCAATTCGATCGGCCATCGTCATGGCTTCGACCTGGTCGTGGGTCACATAGATCATCGTCGCACCTAGGCGGTGGTGCAACCGAGCAATCTCGGCGCGTGTCTGAACCCGCAGCTTGGCGTCGAGATTCGATAGGGGTTCGTCCATCAAGAAGGCGGCGGGGTTTCGCACGATGGCCCGACCCAACGCCACACGCTGGCGCTGACCACCAGACAGCTGCGCTGGCTTGCGATCGAGATACTTGTCAAGGTCAAGTATGCGAGCCGCGTCAACGACTGCGGTTTTGATTTCGTCCTTGGGAACTTTTCGAAGCGTGAGGCCAAAACTCATGTTGTCAAAGACGGTCATGTGTGGATAGAGAGCGTAACTCTGAAACACGAGAGCGATGTCGCGATCGCGGGGGGCCAGATCATTGACAACTCGATCGCCGATCTCGATCTCGCCACTGGTCACTGACTCGAGTCCCGCAATCATGCGTAGCGCGGTGGTCTTGCCGCAGCCCGACGGACCCACCAGACAGATGAACTCGCCGTGGGCCACGTCGAGACTCACCGCGTCGAGCGAAAGAGCGGCGTTACCGTCGTACTTCTTGGTTAGTTCCCTCAAGGTAACACTGGACACTTGGCCTCACTCATTTGACGGCACCCGCAAGGACGCCACGGACGAAATAACGTTGGAAGGAAAAGAAGACGATCAGCGGCACAAAGATGGACACTACGGCTCCAGTGGAGACTATCCAGTAGTTTGCCGCCAACGACCGAGTCTGGTCGTACAGGAAGATTGTGAGCGGCGTGTGCACGTTGCCGCCGAGGAACACCAGGGCGACCAACAAGTCGTTCCACACCCAGATGAACTGGAATATTGCCAGTGACGCGATCGCGGGGAGTGCGAGAGGCAGCACGATGCGATAGAAGATCTTCCATTCACCCGCGCCTTCGATGCGCCCCGCTTCAAGGAGGTCCCTGGGAATACCAGTAAGAAAGTTGCGCATGAGAAAGATGCCAAACGGCAGACCGAAGGCGACGTGAAAGATGATGACACCGGGGATCGTACCGTACGGATTGAGCCCGAAGAGGTTGCCCATCTCCCGATATAACTGAACAACGGGAATTAGCGCCACTTGAAGCGGAACGACCATTAGTCCCACGATGACCAAGAAGATCCAGTCTCGGCCTCGCCACGAACCGAACACGAGACTGTAGGCCGCCAAACTCGAGATCAGGGCGACGAGAATTGTCACCGGAATCGTGATCTCGAGCGAGGTCATAAGGGAGTCCAATACACCGCCCGCGGCGAACCCCTGGGAGAAGATCGTGGTGTAGTTGCCCCAGGTCAGTTGAGACGGTGCGGTAAAGACTGTCCACCAACCCGATTCTCCAAAGAGCGACTCCGGGCGCAACGAGATGACGAGGAGTGAGATCGTAGGAACCAACCAGAAGACGGCCACCAACCCGAGAATCACATTCACCACGGCCTTCGACAAACGAAAGCGCTTGGCGAGAGTTACGACTCTGCTCTTACTCACTGCAGGCACCTGCGACATGGCCTCTACCCCTTGATCTTCTTCAGATTCCACAACAT
>PMTL01000203.1 GCA_003168075.1 Acidimicrobiaceae bacterium | reverse complement strand
GCCAAGTTATATCTACGACGACGTACGTAAAGGTATTTTAAGTCCGGACGTGTCACTGTGGATAGCCACTTACGACTCGGCGGCGGGACACGAACAACTTCCCGAACTCATGCGAATTTACTTACCTACAACCTACGGACCCGAAGGTGGAGAAGGTAGACCAGCTACCCTCCTTATCGGATTTAGCCAAACAGGAACACGACTCGTACTGCTCCAAATGGTCATCCATCCGCTCAGCGATTTCGACCACTCATTCGAGCAAGCCGGACTCTGTATTCGACTGTGGCCCCAACCACCAAACCGCCTGGACGTTGACTCAATTCCTACGCTTAACGCAGAAGGAATGCGTCAACTTTGTTCACTCTTAGTTGACAGTAGATGCGGGATCCATTTCCCTAAAATTGGCATGCGTGTGCATATTGAGGCCGTCANNTAGCCCTCTGAGTTTTCCAACCTGAGTCACGTTGGGCACTTAGAAGAAATGTGTCAGGCTGCGGGTTGGTTCGTATACTCAATCGGTCGCGTCACGTTGAAGCGTTGATCGGTAAACCGATGGGTGCTCCAGACTCGGGATTACGGCGCTTCGTGGTTGGCTAAATTAAGGAGCTGATTGGCGACTATATCTGGATGCTGAATGCACTCCCAAGCGGGAATTCGCTCAACGAGCCAGCCGGCATTGGTGATCACGCGGTCGCGCGCAATGTCTTGGCGCCGAAGCCTTAAGTGGTTGCCGACAGACTTTTCGTAGTGTTGATCGCCATCTACTTCGATGTCGATACGTCGGGGTCCGATGATTAGTCCGAAGTCCAACTCGTAACCTTCAACGTCGACTTTAGAAATTGGGTCTAGCCCCGCGCTCAGCATGGCTTCGTAGAGTCGGCGCTCGGCTTCAGAGTCAATTCGAGGTCCGATTCGAGAGTCAGCAAAATCATGCACAGTCTTGGCAAACATGTGAAGCGACGTAAGTGTGGGGCACTCAAAGACGCTGATGTTCGGATTGCCAACCACAATGAGAGTTTCGCGCGCTCTCGAGACGGCAACGTTGATTAACCGTCGCTCGCTTTGAATCCATTTGGCCGCTTGTGTGGAGATTCCATCGGCCAGGACACAAGAGAAGATCATGATGTCACGCTCGTCTCCTTGGAAGACGTGCGCTGTTCCGGATCGAAAATTAATACCCCCTAAGGCATCGCTGCCGAAGCGCTGCAGTGCGAGTCGATCGATGAGGCTCGCCTGTGCTGAGAAGGGCGTTACCAAACCCACTGTCTTGCCAGAGGATATGTACTCCCCGATAATGTCAAGGACCTGTTGCACTTCGGCTTCATTTACCCATGAGCCCTTGTCGGGCTGGAATGCAGTGCCAGGAGTGTCAATCCACGTGAGCGACCGCGATCCGTTAGGCACATTGGAAATGTCGGTCAACACCCTGAGCTCAGATCCGTAGAAGGTCTCGTTGAACCAACGAGCAATATGGGGGTGAGATCGATAGTGCTCGTTCAAGAGAGCAACATTCTCGTCACCAACCACATTGACGAAAAAGTCAAAGGCGGAATATATGGTGCTCGAGAGTCGACGCCGAGTGAGGTCGGCGGCCGACATGTGATTTCGCATTGCGATGGAGACCTCTTGCTCCGTCGTCAACTGAGAAATCGGCGGCAGTTGATTGGGGTCGCCTACGAGGATCAATCGTTTGGCGCGAAACGCGGCTGGAAGGACGTATGCGAGGTGACACTGACTTGCCTCATCTACGATGACGTAGTCAAAGAGACCAGCCTTGAGCGGAAAGTTTTGGTGTAGTGACAAAGTCGTGCTTGCCCATCCCCTCAAATAAGGGGCGACGGTCTCGATTGCCTTGAGAGTTCCGTAGTAGCTCGAGCGAGCTTGAGAGAGCGTGGAAAATCGTGACTTGTTGCGAGCGATGGCGTCAGTCACAACCGCTCCAGTCATCTCGGTGCACGCCGTCCTCCAGCGGTTCTCGACTTCCTCGGAGCGCTTGCCAACGTCACCAATCAGATTGCGAAGTTCCGCGATCTCTCTCTGTCGACTCTGGTTTTCGAGTCTCGATGTCAGCCATTTCACGGTGGATCCAATGGATACGAGATCCGGAATTAGGTCATTCTTCTTGGCAAATCTTTTCCAACGAAACTTGAGAAAGAACTTCCGCCGTGAGTATCGCTGTGCTTGGCGAAGGATCTCTGCGATATTGGTTTCAGACACCTCAACTGAGCCAAAAGCGTGGACTGCCTCTTCTAGCTTCTCTTGTTCTTGAAGCCGTTCGTGATGAAGATTCTCGAGTTCGGCGGAGCGCTTGAGTTGAAGGAGAAACGCGTCACGTTCCTTGGTCGCTCGGAAGACGCCAGCCTCGGCTGATGCCTTTTCAGCGGGACTGAATTCTTTGGCCCCACTCACTAACTGAGCCACCAGGTCCGGAACGGCTTCACGCGCTGACCTATTACCGGTTCTGATTACGAGTCCGGGTACGACGGAATTGGCGCGAGATACTGCGACGTCCACGGCGGCATTGTTGGTCGAAGTCACCAGAATTGATTGTCCATGGGTCCGCGCGTTGGCCACGAGGTCAACCACAACCTGGCTCTTGCCTGTGCCTGGAGGGCCGGTCACCACAGTGGTATTAGTGCTCATCGTCCTGTTCAGAATTGCTTCCTGAGCGTGATTGATAGGCAGCGGTGCGATCATCGGCAATGAAGTGCTTGGTGGTCGCGGCGGAGTTATCACGCCCGTTACCAAGCTCGCCGCAGCCGTCTGTTGCCAGTCGGTGCGATCGAGCAACTCGTCCAGTTCCCTGAGCAGATTTGCAGTGGCGGCCGAGTCGCCAGCCATCAGTGTGGCACTGTTGTAGATCCCGTCTTTTACGTTCTCGCCAATCTCAAGTGAGCTTGCGTCGAAGCCATGCAGTGGAACGTCGAAG
>PMTL01000042.1 GCA_003168075.1 Acidimicrobiaceae bacterium | reverse complement strand
GAGGCTGACCTGCTCCGTGGTGCGTGGATAGATCCTCGAGCCGGACAGATAACGCTCCACATGTACGCCGAAGAATGGCTAGATCGTCGTCCTGACCTGGCAGTGCGAACCGACGAACTTTACCGCTACCTGCTCACCAACCACATTATTCCGACGTTGGGACAGATAACTCTCGCGGGACTCGCACCTTCCAAGATTCGAGGATGGCACGCCGGTATCGCTCAGGGTCATCCGTCTACGGCAGCGAAGTCTTACCGCCTACTTTCAACGATCATGCGAACCGCTGTCGTCGATGGACTCGTTCTGACCTCGCCGTGCAAAGTGGATGGGGCTGGAACTGAACGCGCAGCGGAGCGACCAATGGCGACTGTTGCAGAGATCGAAGCCCTTACAAATGCAATGCCCGAGCGTCTGAGTCTCATAGTCCCGCTCGCTACCTGGTGCCAACTTCGCAGAGGGGAAATACTCGGACTACGACGACGAGACATTGACCTCATGCTCGCGACAATCAAGATCGAACAGAGCCGAACCTTCACGATGGGCGGTCAGTCGCTCACCAAGGAACCCAAGACGGCAGCCGGTCGCCGGTCGCTCGCAGTGCCAAAGCATCTCATGGTGGCAATGGCCGAACATCTGGACCAGTTCACCGACGTCAGTCCTGTTGCTCTTGTGTTCACTGGTCAGACTGGGATTCCACTAACAAGGAATGCCCTTCAATCCGCGTGGGAAAGAGCGCGTATGACCATTGGACGCCCTGACCTTCACTTGCACGACCTCCGTCATACAGGCTTGACCTTGGCCGCTGCGACCGGAGCGACTACCGCCGAACTCATGCACCGTGCGGGGCACGCTTCAGCCGGTGCAGCACTCGCTACCAGCACGCAACCAAAGACCGTGATCGAGTCCTTGCAGACGCTCTCGAGGCCCTGGTCAAGCCAGCGACCGTGATTCCGTTTGATCGAGAGTCAAGAGCCTCGGACTAGCCCACGCAAATCGTCTGGATTTGAAAGGTCAGTACTACCCTGACCAATATCGAAGGGCGACGGGAGATCGAATGATGATGGTGAGAACAACTGGTTATCGGGCCGCGGGCGTGTCAGCGGGGCTTTTCTTAGTACTTGCGACGGTCTTTACGTTTGAGGGAGGTGCTGAGGCTGCAATTTACGCCCACGCAGCCCTTCCGTGTTCAGCGAGTATCAGCAAGGCTCATCCGACGCAATATTCGACGGTGTTCGTAACTGTACGGACTAGATGTAGGGCAGGAGTCACGACCACCGCCCACTACCGAACTTCAAGTACCACTCGTTCAGTCACAGCCAGTAGTTCTGGAGTTGGGACTATTTCTTATCGAATATCGAGGGTCACAATTGGCTACAGGGTTGTCGTGTCGGTGGCCGTCAGGCTGGGTAATTCGAGAGGGACGTGTAGTACGTCTTTTACGCCCATTTGAATGCTGGGTTACTCGAAGCAGTGTGCCGAGTTACAGGATGGTTGTGAAGGATAACCACTCAAGTGTTCTTTAGTCGGGGATTGTGCAGGTCGGCCCGCGGTTACGAACCCATACGCCTAGCCAAGTCGCCAGTGAGAAGTGGTATTCCTTTTGCGTCGGGCCTCCGACACCAAGAGAATCTGAGTGCAACAATTTCGGGTGATTACCGGGCGATGGCCACATCGGCCAAAGCTCATGCAATTTGTGGTTGCTATTATAGGAACCGCACCCGCATGCGAATCAAGCGCGAAATCGCCTCGCGAGAAACGCTGATCATCCGACAAAGACTGCGAGGCGCGGGTGCCCGCCGGTGAAGAAGTTGCCCGGAAGAGCCGTGGAGTTATCAGAGCTGACTTCGCACTCACGCACCTCTAGTTGTTGCCCGACAAAATTCCTTTCGGCGCACGAATGATATGTGACTTCCGGCCCTAAGCGTTCACCGTGGCCGGCCGTACCATGAACTTTGGGGCAGCAGCGCCGCCGCAAGGCGCGGCGGCGGTTGACCCACCGAGGTGAGTGAGATGTCGTTGAAGCTTGCGAATCAGGAATTTGAGTTCCCCGTGTGGAGCAATATGAGTTGGCCGTTGTGGTCACGCTTTGACGAGATGTTCCACGACGGAGAGTGGCGTCGTCCATTCAAGATTGAGGAGTGCCACGAGAAGGGCGAGATCGTGGTGCGCGCGGAGTTGCCGGGGGTGGACCCCGAAAATGGCGTCAAGGTTGAGGTAGTCGACGACGAGTTGGTCATCACGGCCGAGAAGTCAGAGTCACACGTCAACGACGAGAAGCATGTTCACCGTAGCGAGTTCCGTTACGGGTCGCTGACGCGTAATATCCCGATTCCGAAGGGCGCCGACACGTCGAAGATCAATGCTACGTACAAAGACGGCGTTCTCGAGGTCCGCATGGCGATGCCCGACGAGCGCATGGACGAGGCGGTAAAGAAAATTGAGGTAAAGCGTCTCTGATTTGTTGGGATGTCCGCGTGGAGCGGCTGGCGTCGACGAACACGACGACAGCCGCTTCTTGCCATTCACGGTCGTTGAGCGCTTCGCGCCTCACACGTTCTTACGCCAGTGACCGCTGCAGGGTCAGGACGATTCGGCGGCGGCGCGGTCCGCTTGAATCTTCGCCGCCGCTGGCTCCTCACTATTGATTCCGGGGAGCCCAAACCAAAAACGCGTCGTGCGCTGGCCCGACCTGTCACGTCGGGCCTCCGACACCGGTCAGACTTCAAGCAGTTTGAGTCGCCAGTGGGTGGTGGCATTCCTGTTGCGTCGGGCCTCCGACGCGAACCCACGAGCGGCAAGGTGACGAATCGAGTATTCCAGGGTTCATGCCACGGCCCAACCCGACGCACCGAACGAGAATTCCTACGATCAACCTAAACTAAATCGAATATGAGCCAGGCACTTTCACGATGCACCTTTCATCAGGTGATCGTGAAAGTGCCTGCGGCGCTTCCGGCGCTGCAGCTGACCGATACGTGAGCCGTCCCTGCGCCAGTGGTTGAACCGATCAACCACGTCCAGGTCGCATCGCCACTTTCATTGGCCGTTGTCGTACCAAGGCCACTTTCGGTGCTGTGTCGGCCGCTCGGTAGGGTAACGGCAAGTGTGCAGGAATCATTCGGTTTCTTCGAATGCACAGTGAGTGATTCATGACCGCCAGGAGCAACCGAACTGATGAGTGAGGTGATATGCACACCTCCGACCTGAGTCGTCGTGGCAACTGGCGTAGTAGTCGTGGTTGCCGTCGGCGGTACCGCATTGGCCTTAGGCCATGCGCCGAGGAATCGATGATACGTAGTGACCCAGTTACTCGCGATGAGAGTTTGGGCGCTGCGAAGACTGACCTTGCCCGTACACAAGAGAGCGTGCAGGCGATTTTCAAGAATATCCTTGCTGTTGAGGTATCCGTGCGGGTGATCATTCAACTCGGGCCACAAGTTGCCAATCGCGTTGCTCCCGCCAAGTTCGAGAGAGATGAGGTGGTCGATCTCGTACTGGCCGGTCGTGCGATGAGTGATGCCGTACTCCGCGTATACCTGGCTCTTCTCGGATTCGGGAACGTCGCGCACGCTGGTCGAATAACCGGACCGACAGATCGTCGCAACCCCTACATGGAACGTCACGCCAGGCGTCACACGAAGATCATTCAACGGCTCGCCGTGAGAGTAACGAAAATGGCCAGTGCTGGCGAATGCCGCCGAAGAGAGCGTCAGACTGGCCGCCATCAACGCCACCACCGCCAATAGGCCAACTGAAGTGGTGCGTCGTACTCCCATCACATTCCTCCTAACTTGCTTTGCGGGTTATTTAATCTTGGCCAACGCCTTGACGACAAAGCCTTGAAACTGGCTCACGTCAACCGGTGGTATGTCAACCTCTTCAATCCCCATGACGACGTTGCCTTTGCGGACGATTAGTAGATCAGCACCAAGGGTCGTGCCCTGAATTAGCAGGCTGACTGCAAATGCCGCGCTAGTAGTTCCATAGTGCGGGAAACTCATCTGTCCGACTGTGCCGGTGCCCTTGACGCCGCCACTCGTCCCGCTCACATGCTTGCA
>PMTL01000136.1 GCA_003168075.1 Acidimicrobiaceae bacterium | reverse complement strand
AGGAGGGGCTGATGAAATACACGAGGGAATTATGAGCCACTTCGTTGGCGCTGGCGCCGACATTGACTTGAATACCGTAGGCCTTCCAGACCGCGTCGAGGTTCGCTACCGGTCCGGTGAGGAAATGGACGTTGGTGTCGTCGGACAAGCCTGGTTGGGTCAACGCCAACGGATTGTTCGATGCTCCGTACGAAAAGGGGTCCGTATTGACGATGTCGATGATGACGTCCTTGGCCTTGGCACCGAGATCGATGATGGCGTCGTGCAGTTCTGTTCCGAGAACTGGGCAGATGTCATTGCAGTTCTTGTTGTAGAACGTGATGAGCGTTACTTTTCCCTGGGTGGTCGGAGTCACCGTGTCACCGTGCTGGTCAATGAAGGAGAAGATGGGAACGTTTGCGGTCCCAATCAACTTGAGCCCGATGAACGCCTGGGCCGCGCTCATCACGCTGGGCACCGTCGTCGTTGCACTCAATGGTGTGGTCGGTGGCGTCGTGAAAGTGGTAGTGGGTGCCGCGGAAGTGGGAAGGCCGATGTTGCCGAAGTAGTGCTCGACGAGTTCGCCACCGAGTCCCAGCACGACGAATACCGCGATGGCGCTCAACAAGAATTTCTTGGACACTCGGCCGACGATGCGACCTCCACCGGTTTCGGGCGTCAAACGAAGTTCCTCGCGAAAGGCGCTTCGCCGGTCGTCCTCACTGAGGGCTTCCTGGCCGGGGATTTGGTCATTCATAGGCTGAATCGAGTGTACTGGTCGATCTCGCCCTGGGCGTTCCCACGGACCGTGCGGGCCCCCGTAGGTATGCTGAAACTGAGATGGCCGATTCTTTACCCGAATCCACAATGCCCGCCGCGCAGCGACTCCGGGGCCGCGAGGCCGTGCGCCTACACTTCACCGTGATCACCGGTCTCGTGCTATGCGTCGCGGCGTTTTGGTTCGAACTCAAGCGTGCCCTGGGGGGAAACGCCTTGAGTTGGGCGTACGTCTTTGAGTGGCCGCTCCTCGCTGTTTTCGCGGTGTATATGTGGTGGCAGTTTCTACATCCGGGACTCGAAAAGCGCAAGGGCAAGAAGGACCCGCAACTCGACCCGGCGTTTTCTTCCATGCTCGAACGCTGGCAGGAGTCCCAAGACGACCTGGAGCGCTCACGTTCGCACGAGTCGGACGCTCCCGATGAGTAATCGTTCGGACGCTGGCTAACCTACACGTCATGTCGTACGTCACCCAGAACTGGTCGTTCGACCCCGTGGCGATAGTCATGGTGCTCACGGTGCTGGCTCACGAGATTGGTCTGGCTCGCCTGGCGCGACGATCTCGCGCCTCCTCACAGCGTTCACGGCGACTGCGGTCACTGGCCTTTTACGTGGGACTGCTTACCCTGGGGTTGGCCATCATGTCACCGCTGGACTACTGGTCGGACAATTATTTCTTTGTCCACATGATCGATCATTTGTTGCTCGCTTTCCTGGCGCCGATCTTGATTGTGGTGGGTGCGCCGTGGGTCCCATTGCAGTTTTGTCTGCCGGTTCGCGCCCGTCGCGCCGTGGGCAAGTTCTTCTATCTCTCGGCGGGGACCTCCGGTCTACGAGCGGTGGGCCGTTTCCTGCGCAGCCCGGTGTTCGCGGTTATCTTCTTTAATTTTGTGATGGTGTTCTGGCACATTCCTTCGGTCTACGACGCCGCCGAGACCCACCAGCTCATTCACATCTGGTTGATGCACACCAGCTTCGTCGTGGCCGGCATCCTATTTTGGTTGCAGATTATTCCGTCACACCCGATGCGACCCACCAAGGGGCCGGTCTGGCAAGCGGGGGCGATCCTCACTACGAATGTGATCATGACGATTATGGCAATGTCGATGAGCATTTTGACGTCGTCGAGTTGGTACCGGGTATACGACCACGTCCCCGGGGTGACCATGACACCCTTTACTGATCAACAAATCGGCGCGGCGATTCTGTGGGTGTGCGGTGACTTTTGGGCGCTGCCGATGCTCTTTGTGGTGATTCGGCGCGCTCTGGAGAACGACGGATCGATGGGTGACCTCGTCGACCGGGTGTTTCGATCGCGTCACGAAGACCTCGAAATCACCGCCGTGCACCGAACTCGACGTGGCGCGTAACTGCTAAATTGTTGAGTGCCGTGAAAAGAGTCCCGTGAGGCTCCTACGGTAGGAGGCAACAAAGTGGATGCGCACGCATCGTCACCGTCGCGTCGTCAAGACGCGTTTGTTCCTCGATCGCTTCTGCTTTCTGGTGAGGACGTGCACCGCGCCGTACGACGCATGGCCCACGAAGTCGTCGAGCACGTTCGTGACACCCAGTCACTGGTCGTGCTGGGACTGCAGACGGGGGGAGTGGCCTTCGCGGAACTCCTGGCTCGTTCTCTATACGACATCACCTCCCAGAGCGTGGTCCAGGGCACTCTCGACGTCTCGTTTTACCGTGACGACGTTGCTCAGCGCCCCTTCATCACGAGCGCGGCGTCGCAGGTGCCCGTGGACCTCAACGACCGCCAGGTCCTCCTGGTTGACGACGTTCTCTTCACGGGGCGCACCATTCGCTCAGCCCTCAATGCCCTCGCGGACTTTGGCCGCCCGCGCGCCGTGCAGTTGGCGGTGATGGTGGACCGCGGGCACCGTGAGCTACCCATCCGGCCCGACTACGTCGGTAAGAATCTCCCGACGGCCCTCGCCGAAGAGATCGTCGCAACTCCCGAAGGCGTGTGGATCGGCACGAGGAGCGACTCGTGATCAACTCGATTCGGGGACGTAATCTCCTCACTCTCGATGAACTCAGCGACGTGGCGATACTCGAGGTGCTCGACACCGCGGAGCTCTTCGTCGAGGTGAACCAGCGCACTATCAAAAAGGTCCCGGCCCTCAAGGGTCGCGTGGTGGCTTCGCTCTTCTTCGAGGAGTCAACCCGTACCCGCCTGAGCTTTGAGACCGCGGCCAAGCGTCTGTCGGCCGACGTATTGTCCCTCGCGGTTGCCTCGAGCAGCGTGAAGAAGGGCGAATCGCTACGCGACACCATTGCCACCATCGACGCCCTGGGTATCGACGCGGTCGTCATGCGCCACCAGTCCAGCGGCGCGGCCCACCAAGTGAGTGGGTACGTTCCCCACGTGCGGGTGATCAACGCCGGCGACGGGCTGCACCAGCACCCCACCCAGGGGTTGCTCGACGTCTTTACCGTGCGACAGGTCCTCGCCGAGCGCGCCCACGCCAAGGGGTCCGAGACCGGTAAGGAGCTCTTCTCGGGTCTGCACGTGCTGATCGTCGGTGATATCCGACATTCGCGTGTCGCGAGAAGTGATATCGCGGCCTATAGCGCTCTCGGCGCTGAGGTGCGCGTGGCCGCTCCCGGCACGCTCCTGCCCGCGTCGCTCGAGGACTGGCCCGTCGCCGTGGTGGACGACTTCGACGAGGCCTTGGAATGGGCCGACGTGGTGGGCGTGCTGCGCTTGCAACGCGAGCGCGGCACCGGATCCTTCGTGCCGAGCCTGGCGGAGTTCACCCAGACTTTCGGGCTCACCACCGAACGCGCGCGTCGACTGCGCCCCAGCACACTCATCATGCACCCCGGACCGATGAATCGAGGGGTGGAGATCGACTCGGCCGTGGCCGACCTGCCGGCCGCGGTCATCGAACGCCAAGTCAGTAACGGTGTCCCGATTCGCATGGCGGCGTTGTACTTGGCCGTCACCGGTTCAACAGAGGAGTCGACATCGTGACCTTCCTACTTCGCCAGGGCCGTTTGATAGGTCCCTCATCCACTCGGGTGGCGGACGTGCTCGTGCGCGACGGGCGTATCGTCGAAATCGCTGAACGCATCGATGCTCCCCAGGGGACGCTCGAAATCAATGCCGAAGGCTGCTGGGTAGGGCCGGGTTTGGTGGACTTGCACGCGCACTTACGCGAACCCGGCGGCGAAGCGGCCGAGACTATTGAGAGCGGCGCGAACGCCGCCGCCGTGGGCGGCTACAGCGCGTTGGTCGCCATGCCCAACACCGAACCGGCATTGGACAACGTGGCCTTGGTGTCCTACGTTCTCGACAAGGGTGCCGCTACTCGCATCGACGTGGCGGTCGCCGGCGCCATCACCCAGGGCCGCGAAGGCCGGCACCTCGCGCCCCTGGCCGAGATGGCCGCACTCGGCGTTCGTCTCTTCACCGACGACGGCACCGGGGTTCAAGATCCATCCTTGATGCGCCGAGCCCTCGAGTACGCGCGACCCTTGGGCGTTCGACTGGCCCAGCACTGCGAGGACGAGTCGCTGGCCGGCGGTGGCTCGATGAACGAGGGCGTCGTGAGCAGCCGTCTGGGGCTCGTGGGTCGTCCCGCGCTCGCCGAGGAGCTCATGGTGATGCGCGACATCGAGCTGGTGCGACTCACCGGCGGACGGGTGCACTTTCTGCACGTGTCGACGTATCGATCCTTACGAATGGTCATCGCCGCGAGGACCGAAGGTCTGGACGTCACCTGTGAGGTCGCGCCGCATCACCTGACACTCGACGAGACGGCGTGCGAGGGCTTTGACGCTCACTTTAAGGTCCATCCGCCACTACGCCGGGACTTTGACGTCAAGGCCCTGCGTCAGCTGCTTCGCGACGGTTGCGTCGACGCCGTCGCTACGGACCACGCGCCGCACTCGCCCGAACTCAAGGATTTGGCCTTCGACGAGGCGCCCGCCGGAATGCTCGGACTCGAGCACGCCGCGGCGCTCACGTACGACGCCCTCGGAGGAGTGGACTGTGACCCGGTACGTTTTTTTGAGGTCTTGAGTCGCGGCCCGGCGCGCGTCGCCCAACTACGTTCGAGCGACTCACGCCCGCGCCACGGTGCCCACGGGGGCGACGTCGCCGAGGGTGAGGACGCGAACCTCACGGTCTTTGACCCTCGCGCGACCTGGACGGTCAGGCGAGACGAACTGCACAGTCGGGCCCG
>PMTL01000066.1 GCA_003168075.1 Acidimicrobiaceae bacterium | reverse complement strand
CTTTTAATCCCAAGGTGCCGGGATCGAGACCCGGGCGGCCCACTGAGAATTTGAACGTTCATGCTCGCGGACCCCAACGGTCGCCACATTCCTGCTCAAGAATCAAAGATTATTGAAACCGTCTAAGTCGCCCTAGAACCCATCGCCATTCACTCTCTTCTAATGTGATTCGACTTTATCGACGGGGGTTTTGTCAGTCCGCAACCCGCGTCGCCAGGTCAAACATGGTAGCGATCTCCTGCGCGTAATGGTCGATATCGAGATCCGGGTCACGGGCGAGCCGGTATGGCACTGAATCGATGGCCGCTCGGATCGCTACAGCCATCACCCCTGGGTCGAAGTCGCTACGGAGCCCCCCTTCGGCCTGGAGGCGCGCAAGCAGCTCTGCGAGGAAATGAACCGCGCCGTCGACATCTTGACCATCGAAACGCCGTTGCCCGCCGGTCGTCAATCCACCGTTTCGTACGATGTCGACTATGGCCACCATGTAGTAGCGATGCTCACGCATGAACGTGAGGTGCGACTCGATGTACGTGCGAAGCGTGCCTTGTCCGGTCGATTCGACAAGAATGCGCGGGATTATGAAGGCCCTCGCGGCTTCCACGATCTCGATGGCAACTTGCCGGATGAGTTCGTCCTTGCCGATGAAGTGGTAGCTGATCACGCCCTTGCTGATACCGATCCGCTCGGCGATGCGAGCGAGGGAAGCCTGCGCGAAGCCAACTTCAGCGATGGTTTCGATTGCGGAGGCAACGATTTGCTGACGCCGAGCGTTCTCGATGAACGTCCGCTCTTTAGGTGCTGTCGCCGCTTCAGTCATAACAGAATCTAGGCTAGTTGACCATTGGGACAGATTTTAGTACAACTGGCCAAAATCGTGCTAACTTCCACTTCGTGCGTGAAATTGGTAAACCCCAGGTGAGAGCGACCGAACCAGATGTCGCTGACGTGCGCTCCGGCTCATGACGTCGGAACTCGCTGACAGCCAACATCAACCAAGCAGTGGCGGTGCGAACCTTGGTTCCGCGCTCGTCGTCGAGCATCTGACTAAGCGATTCGGTAAACGCATTGCCTACGAGGACGTCTCGTTCGAAGTTGGCTACGGCGAAGTCTTCGGCTTCCTCGGTCCCAACGGCGCCGGGAAAACGACGACGGTGCGGACGCTCGGTACCCTCATCGCGCCGACGTCGGGCTCGGCAACGATCGCACGCATTCCATTGAGCGCCGAGTCGGGACCGGCAATACGGGCGCGCATCTCGATAATGCCCGAATCCCCCGGCCTCTACCTACGGCTCACCGTCGCGGAGAACCTCGAATGCTTCGCACGTCTCTACGAACTCCGCGATGTGCGGAGTCGCATCGACCGAGTGCTGCAAGCAGTCAACCTCAGTGACCGAGCGAACGACCTCTGTGGTTCGCTGTCGAAGGGCCTTCGTCAACGTGTCGCGCTGGCGCGGGCGCTGCTCAGCGACCCAACGGTCCTGTTTCTTGACGAGCCCACTTCCGGGCTCGACCCTGTTGCGACACGTGACGTTCACGATCTCCTCATCGCGTTGCGCGAACGAGGGGTGACCATCTTCCTCACGACGCATCGGCTCGAAGAGGCTGAAAAACTCTGCCATCGGGTCGCCATCTTGAATACCACGCTGCGCCTCATCGGGCGGCCTGATGAGTTACGCGAGCAGTTGTTCAGCCGCAACCTCGAAGTTCGAACTCGATTGCAGCTCGACGAGCCGGCTCGTGTGTTCAATGGTCTAGCGAACGTCGAAAGTTGGGAGCAATCCCCGTCCGGTTCGTACGTGCTAAACGTCACCGATCCCGACACCGCCGCACCTGATATCGCGCGAGCGCTCGTGCACGCGAATGTCGACATCCTCTCGATGTCCGAGTCTCACCACTCCCTCAAAGACGTCTACCTGGAACTCATCGACGAGGACGTCGAGGCGAAGAAGCGATGAGCTTCAGCTGGACCAGGGTTGGCGCGATCCTGCAGAAGGAGCTGCGGGACTACCGCCGGAACCGCTTCGTCATCTATACGATGTCGCTGCTGCCGCTCATCTTCATCGCTGCCCCCATGATCCAGATCTTCGCGATCAACGTCTCGACCACGAGCGGCTTGTTTGATGCTCACATCGGGGTCACTCTGCTCTACATGTTGATCCTCCCGGCCGTCATCCCCTCGGTTCTGTCCACCTACTCGGTGGTTGGCGAGCGCGAGCAGGGCACACTCGAACCGATTCTCTCAACGCCCATCCATTCAGAAGAGTTTCTCGTCGCCAAAGCCCTCGCCGCACTCCTGCCCACCCTTGTCGTCTCGTACGTGATCTTCGGCATCTTTCTCGGCGCAGTCGCAGCCTTCGCCCATCCCGCCGTCGCCTCTGCGATCTTCGAACGCAACCATCTCCTCGTCCAGCTGCTCTTCACCCCACTCGTTGCCGGCTGGTCGATCTGGGCCGGCATCGCCATCTCCACCCGCATGAGCGATGTCCGCGCCGCCCAACAGCTCACCGTCTTGGCCAGCCTGCCGCCCCTCGCCATAGTGGCCCTCATGTCGTTCAACGTGATCACCCCCTCTCTCGGTCTCACCCTGGGGCTCGCTGCCGCCCTCCTCCTCGTCGACGGGCTGGCATGGCGAGCCGTGGCGGCCATGTTCGACCGGGAACGCCTCGTCACGGGCCGACGTTGATGCCCTGCTGTCGCCCGGCACTTATGTCGCCTCACCATGCATTTACAGAACCGACAACAGATAGCAAAGGAGAATGAAAATGACCGCAACCCTCAAATTGACACACGGTGCAATCGGTGCGGAGGTCCGCCGAGGCCCGTATGAAGTCTTGATCGACGGTAAACCTGTCGGGTCGATCGAACTGCATGAGACCACCGAGTTCCCAGTCGAAACTGGACGTCACACCCTACAAATCCGCAGTGGCCGTAATTCGAGCCGAACTGAGACCTTCGAAGTGGCCGAGGACCGAGTCGTCGCCTTTCGATGCACCGGAAAGAGGTTCTTGCCGCTCTTCCTGCTGTCGTTCGTCGTACCAAGCCTGGCTCTCGTGCTCCGGCGAGAATAGCAGTAATGCCACGACGAACCGTTGGAGACAACGACAAGACGGCCGCCCCTTGCGCACAGCGCCTTCGACGTGCTCATCCCAAATCGATAGGCCTCATTTTAGGGACTCCTCGGGTTCCCGTGGGTAACTTGACGCCCTTGACGTGACGTAGTTCNNCGCACGTAGTGCTCGTAGTTTCGAAGCGTCCAAGCAAGCAAAACCGAGAGGAACGACGTGCGCGCCACTACTGCATTTAACCGCATCATCGCCGTTGAGGGAGTCGCCGTGTCGGGCGTGACCTTCACGCCCGAAGGCGTCGTGGTGAAGATCCGCCGGCGACGCCGCGTTCATCAGTGTCCCTGCGGTTGGACCACCGCAGCGCACTACGACCGCTCGACTCGTCGCTGGCGTCACCTCGATCTCGGGGTGACCAAGTGCTTTCTCGAAGCGGAGATCTGTCGCATCGAGTGTGCGAAGTGTCGACGGGTCCGCACCGAAGACGTGCCCTGGGCTCGACCCGGCGCACGCCACACGAACGCGTTCTGTTCGGTCGTCGCGTGGCTCGCCCAGCGCGTCGACAAGACCACCATCACGAAGTTGCTGCGGGTGAGTTGGGAGGCGGTCGCCAAGATCGTCATCGACGTCGTGGGTGACGTGCTCAACGATGACCGCTTCGA
>PMTL01000116.1 GCA_003168075.1 Acidimicrobiaceae bacterium | reverse complement strand
CACCCGCCTTTATGGCTGACCCGTGGATGACTTTGGCCCGAGCGGCCGATCGGACCACGCGCATTCGCCTCGGTCCCGCAGCGATTACACCCCGAATGCGCCACGTAGTTGCGAATGCGGGGGCGGCCGCGCTGCTCTCACAAATAGCACCCGGACGATCGGAAGTGGTGGTGGGAAGTGGTTTCACTAGCCAGGCGATGATTGGTAAGAAGCCGGTGCCGTGGAGCGAGGTCGAAGAATATATTGTCGCGCTGAGATCGCTGCTGGCGGGGGAGGAGACTGCCTGGGATGGATCTGTAACGGCGCTAACCTACGGCCCTCTCGTCGGCATTACCCTGCCGGTGGACCTGCCGATCCTGGTGGCGGCCCATGGCCCCAAGGGGTACGCCGTGGCCGAGCGAGTCGGTGACGGAATCGTCACGAATCCGATGCACGGAAACTCCAATGAGCTGGAGAGACATCGGCGAATCGTTGTCCAAGTCAATGGCACCGTGTTGGAGGATGACGAGAGTTTTGACGACCCGAGGGTATTCGCAACGGCAGGACCCGCTGCAGCTATGCAGCTACATCTCGGCGAGGGTGGCGCTGCTCGAGGGACCTTAGAACTGGCAGCATTTACTGCGGCGCTAGAAGAAATCGATGCCTCTCGCCGCCATCTTCAAGTGCACCGTAGCCACTTCATCGCGGTAACTGACTTCGAGCGCGAGTTCGTGACACCAGATCTGATCCGTCGTTGCACTGATACGGGGACCCGTGATCAGTGGCGGACTCGAATTAGTGGGTTTGACGCTCAGGGTGTGACGGGCGTCATGCTCGCTCCGGCGGGGACGGATATCACGCGCGAACTGGCGGCATTCGCGGAGTGCGTAAAGCGTTGACACGGTGGTTGATGTCGCGGCGAGCGCCTGGATTGCCGACGTGCAAGAGGTATCGACCTCCTGCAGGTGTGATGTTCGGTGACCTTGTAATTTTGCATTGCCCACGGCGGTTGACGTCGAGAATCTCGGCCTGGTAAATCACGTGAGTCTTCACTCGTTCCCCATGTCAAAATCGAATGTTGAATCCAGATCTGCATGTTCGTCCTGGCGAGGCACGTCCAATAGGGGAGTTTTCGAGGATCTGTTTGCTCCGGTTCTCGAAGATTCGTTGCGACGGGTTTGGAATACGATTGAACTTTGCGGGCCGTAAGTGGGTGAAGGGGGGCCAATAATCCCACGTTTCCTCCCACATACCAATCTGACGCCACCGGACCAAACCGACACCACCGAACAAGTATTCTTTCAAAATCGGCCGAGTTGGACGTCACCGGACCAGTCCGACTGATTGCATCCACTTCATAATCCCTGGGCTGTGGGTTCGATCCCCACCGGCCCTACTGATCGTCAGTTTCCGTAGTGAAACCGTGCCTGGAGGACTACGACATCATCGCCATCAACCAAATAGACGAGCCGATGTTCCTCATCAATTCTGCGCGACCAACACCCGGCAAGAACATGACGAAGTGGCTCAGGCTTGCCAATTCCTTCCAATGGGTCACGCATCGTGTCTTCGAGAAGCCGATTGAGACGCTTGAGGATTGCCTTATCGTTCGCTTGCCAATGGCAATAGTCCTCCCAGCCCAGAGGAGTGAAGACAAAACGCATTAAGAAAGATTGTGAGTTGTGCGTTCTCCGGCGTGTGCCTGGGCCAAGCTCTTGAGGAGTCGACGAGCGTTTGCCGGTGAGCGTAGCAACAGGGCAGTTTCATTGAGTGCGTCGTAATCGGCGCGTGACATGAGTACCGCGTCGCCGCGCTTCGATGTGATTTCGATCGGCTCGCGGTTCTCATTCACCTGCTGAATGAGAGGGAAAAGGTTCTTGCGCGCTTCACTTGCGGTGATGGCCATGTAACTCCTTCGTGGGCCAATTGTGGTACCAGTTATTGTACCACATGAATTGGTGAATCAACTTACCCCCTCATGAATGCCATGAACTCGCAACCTCGTCCTACAGGAGCCGGGATCCATTGATATCTGAGGCATCGAGGCGCTGACGATGTCTGACGCTGGCTTTCAATCCCACGTTTCATCCTGCATTCCAGACCGACACCAACGCGTGCACCAGGGCAGCGACGCGTCGCCCGGGAAACGGGGCGATGTCAACCATCTCCTCGCAGAGCTCTTCGAGGCCGAGTTTTTCACTGAGTACACCTACCAACGCGAGTCCCGCGTTGGTGACCACGTGGTCGTCGTCGAAGGCCATCGACAGACGAGAAGGAGAGTGTAGAGTCGGCATCGAAAAGGTGTCCTTGTTCGGAGCGGATTTGGTAGTCCAAGCAACTCCAATTTTACCTGATCGAGATAACTTTTTCGCGTATGGTTAGACCCTAAACTCGGCGCCCGGACGGTGGAACCAAGCTAAAGTCCGCGGTCTTCAGCGAGCTGATCCGTCGGCGCTGGCGCGTGCCTGACTCTGGCCTCTCGGAGTCACCTTTCGCTGCGTTCCGTTGGTTCAACTCTTCGCCGCGGTGCGCTCCTCGGAGGCCCAAGGAGCGCCGTGGGTGTTGACGAGGTCGAGAAACGGTTCGGCAGGCAGAGCTTCAGGGCCCAGCACGCCCGCACTGGACCAGGCGCCCGAATCGAGGAGCTCGAGGGCCACGATCGGGTTCATGGCGGTCTGCCACACGACTGATTGAGAGCCGAACTCGGACATGCACCAGGCATTGTCGACCACATGATGGAGATAGACCTCGCGGGGGGAACCGTTGGTGCCAATTCCGGTCACCCAGGTGCCCGCACAGGTCAGGCCGGACATGCGGTCCCCGAGCTGGGCCGGGTCAGGCAGGCATCCGGCGACCACGTCGCGGGGGGAAATCTCGACGTCGCCGATGCGGATCGGCGTGGTTGAATCAAGGCCCAGCTTGTGCAGCGTCGAGAGCGCCTGGATGAATTCGTCGCCCAGTCCGTACTTGAACGTGACCCGGCGCGCGTCGAGCCAGCGGGGTATGAGCACCACCTCCTCGTGCTCGACGTTCACACATTCGACGGGCCCGATGCCGGCCGGGAAGTTGAACGTCTCGGGCTCGCTGAAGGGCGCGGTCGTGAACCACTCCTTGCCCCGCTCCCAGATGATCGGCGGATTCAGGCACTCTTCGATCGTTGTCCAGATGGAGAACGAAGGAGCGAACTCGTAGCCTTCGACGACTAAGTTGGCGCCGTCCCTGACCCCGATCTCGTCGATGGACGAGAAGAGATTGTCCGCGGCGTAGCGAGCGAACACGTCCGAGAGTCCGGGTTCGACCCCGATGCCGCATAGCGCCAGCAGTCCTCGCTCTTTCCACTGGTCCTCCAGCGCGAACTGCTCGTCGCCGAGCTTGACCCCGGGCAACCGGTATGGATCCGTGGGGTGGGGGTGCGAGAGCGACATCGCCATGTCGAGATAGGTCACTCCGGCACTAAAGGCAGCACGAAAGACCGGCATGACGAATCGAGGGTCGAGGGCGTTGACGACTGCCTCTACACGCTCGCTCTTAATCAGGGCGACGATCGCCCGTTCGTCGTGCCCGTCGAGTTGGAAGGCGGCGAAGCGATCGCCGGCTCCGGCGACGGCCTTCTGGGCCCGTTGCACGTCGTAGTCCGCCACGACGACACGTTCGAACAGACTCCACTTTGCCGCCGTGCGGGCGATGGCCGTGCCAACTCCTCCGGCTCCGATGATCAATACCCGCATTATTACTCCCTTCGCTCCCGTCCATCTTTAGGATCAGGACTTCCAATCGTTCGGCCGCGTCTCCGCACTTCACTAATCCAAACACAACTTCGCCCGCCGTCGCCCCAGCAGCGGCGAGGAGGAAGGTGGCGAATCTGTGCTGATGCCCTCATTTGCTTGAAGGTGGTGTTCTGGCCTCCGGGCGCGGCGCCATTGGTCGCTCGAGCTGTGACGGCGCAGGCAGTCGAATCTCTACTTGATGGAATTGTCGTGCTTTGCGCTCGCTCACCAATGACGCCGGTCGGCGTCCTGACCGGTCAATGCAGGACTGGAGCGGACAGGTGGTTCAGTGTTCCTCGCGCACAACGAGCACGGGACAGTGTGAGTAGTGCACGCACTGAGTTGAGACCGAGCCCATCAAGAGGCCTTTGAATCCTCCGCCTCCCCTCGAGCCAACCACCAGCATTGTGGCCTCGCGGCTGGCCTCGATGAGCACCTCGGACGGGTTGCCCGGGACGGCCAACCATTCGACGTCGAGGCCTTTGCTCGAAGGGGCCTTCGCGATGACACCCTGAAGGAACTCCTTGGCCTCGCTTTCGACCTGTTCGTAGTATTCATTGCCCGTAGAGCCCGTCAGGACCGACGCCTGGACCGGGTAGGCGTAGGTGACGTGCAAGGAGGCCTTGTGGATGCTTGCTTCTTCGATGGCGAACTCGAGCGCGGTCTGAGCGGCTGGCGAACCGTCGACGCCGACGACGATGAGTGGAGGTGAGTGAACGTCGGTCATTGGCTGCCTACTCCTTGATCGGAAATGTGTGCGTAAGGGCGAAGTGGTCTCAAGCTAGTGCGCCTCCGCCTGATCAGTGCCGTAGTGATCGGTGACCAGGGTCGGCGTGTTGCGGTTGAGCGTCTGGCCCCGGAAGAAGGCCGGACGGAAGGCCTGCATCGTGAACATCAAGATGACGCCGATCAAGAGCGTTCCGACGTCGAGGGTGAACGTGCCGCCGATCTGACGGCCGAGGACGCCCAAGTGTGTGGTGCTGTTCGCCGGGTTCCAGTAGTACCAGAATGACCAGCCGAGGATGAAGTACAGGATGAGTCCTCCGATCAACGGCATGACGCCTTGGACGAAGAAGTTCTTCACGCTCTTGGTCAAGTTCTGGCGGTAGTACCACACGCACGCGAATCCTGTGAGCCCGTAGTAGAAGGCGATCATCACGCCCAGAGCGTCGACCGAGTCGCTGATCACGTGCCCGGCTGACAAGAAGTTCATCACCACGTAGAGGGCAATGGACACCACTCCGAAGGTGACGGTTGCCACGGTCGGCGTGAGGAAGCGCTTGTGCATCTTTGCGAATATCTGCGGGACCGCCTTGTGCACCGCCATCGAGAGCACGGTGCGAGCCGTTGGCAAGATCGTGGTCTGGGTCGACGCCGCAGCGGAGGACAGCACCATGAGCAACAACAGGTGTGAAAGGATCGACGCGAACGTCGAATTCCCGAAGATGGCCGGACCGAGGATGGATAGCACGTCGTTCGTATGGGCGGCGTTGCCGAGCCCGATTCCCTTCGAACCGATCCCCGCGAAGGACTGAACGGCGAGTATCACCAGCGCGTAGATGCCGAGCAGGAAGAACGTCGAGATGACTCCCGCCTTTCCAGGCACCGTTTCGGCGTCGGCTGTCTCCTCGTTGAGGTTGAGCGCGGTGTCCCATCCCCAGTAGATGAAGAGCATGTCCGCGAGGCCAACGATGAAGTCGCTGAAGTGCTTGACCGCAAAGGGGTTGAACCACGTGAGGGCAGGAGTGATGTGCCCGACCGGGGCGCTCCCGTTACCCACCCTGACCAGTGCCCAGACCGACAACACGGTGAGCATCGTGAGCTCGATGCCGA
>PMTL01000068.1 GCA_003168075.1 Acidimicrobiaceae bacterium | reverse complement strand
ACGGCTTCCTCTCGGAGAACGCCTCATTCGTGCGGGCGTGTGAGCAGGCGGGCATTGTGTTCATTGGACCCAGCGTCGAGTCCGTGGAGATGATGGGGGACAAGATTCGCGCGAAGGCGGCCGTCGCGAAGGCCGGGGTACGTGTCGTTCCCGGTCGCGCGGATCCGGTGATGAGCGACGCCGATCTCGCGGCCGCGGCGCAGGAAGTCGGTTACCCCGTACTCCTGAAGCCGTCTGCGGGCGGCGGTGGCAAGGGCATGCGCCGAGTGAACTCACCCGAGGACCTGGTGGCGGCCATCGTGTCCGCCCGTCGAGAATCGGCGGCGTCCTTCGGCGACGACACGCTCTTCATCGAGCGCTACGTCGCCAGTCCGCGCCACCTGGAGGTGCAGGTGTTGGCGGACAACTTCGGCCACGCCATCCACCTGGGGGAGCGCGAATGCTCACTGCAACGTCGCCATCAAAAGGTGATCGAAGAAGCACCGTCACCCCTACTCAACGAGCAATCGCGAGCATCCATCACTCAATCGGCGCTGCGGGTGAGCGAGGTGGCCCACTACCGGGGAGTCGGCACCGTGGAGTTCATCGTCTCGGCAGAACGCCCCGACGAATTCTTCTTCATGGAGATGAATACCCGCTTGCAGGTGGAGCACCCGGTAACCGAAATGGTGACGGGTCTCGACTTGGTGGAACAGCAACTTCGTGTCGCCGCGGGTGAACGTTTGAGCATTACCCAAGACGATGTGGCGATGCGAGGCCACGCCATCGAAGCGCGCATCTACGCCGAAGATCCCTCACGTGATTTTCTCCCGACCGGAGGTGACCTTCTCTATTTGCGCGAACCCCAGGGGGCTGGACTACGCGTTGATAGTTCATTGTTGGCGGGCACCCACGTGGGCACGACGTATGATCCAATGCTCGCGAAGATCATCGCTCACGGAGACGACCGGGGAGAAGCTCTCACCCGCCTCGATCGTGCGCTGGGTGACCTCGTTACCTTCGGGGTGGTGACGAATACGGCATTCTTGCGAACGTTGTTGGCCAATGACGACGTTCGTGCGGGAGTGCTCGACACGAATCTGATTGAGCGCCTGCTCGCGCGGGGAGGGGGAGGCGAGACCCTGGGAGAGGCACAACTCCTGGAGCGAAGTGCGGGCTTCGCCATTGCGCAACTGCTTCGATTGGGGCGTCATTCCAAGGGTGGTTCTCGTTTCGACGAGCCCGATGGTTGGCGTATTGGCGAACACGCGGTGACAACGTTCTCCGTGCTGACAGCCGAGGCAGTGCACCTGAACGTCGGCGTGTCGGGCACGTGGCGTGACGCACGCGTCACCCTCCACGGGACCGACTCAGCTCAGCGAGTGCGATGTCGGGCGTGGCGCGAAAATTCGTCGAACGTCTTTGATCTCTTGCTCAGTGTGCGAGATCGATCGACGCGAATTCTGGTCGCCTTCGACGGGCCGCGCACCTGGATCGGCCAGGACGGATACACCATCCTGTGGCGTGTTGTCCCGCCGACTCGTGGTGGCAAGGAGAGCGACGCGCACGACGGCGACGTGCGATCACCCATGCCCGGGGTGGTCATTCAGGTCTGCGCGGTCGCGGGCGCCGACGTGGCGCTAGGTGATGCCCTCCTCGTCGTGGAGGCGATGAAGATGGAGCACACCCTGAGCGCACCCCTCGCCGGTCGGGTCGCGGACATTTTTGTCAACCACGGCGATCAGGTGGTCCTTGATCAAATCGTGGCTCGCGTGCAGGGCGCCGTCCCTGAGGTGACAGTCGCCGTTGACACCTCGGACGAGAAGGAGATGTCGTGAAGGGCGAGACGTTGCTGCCGCGACACTCGAAGGCACGGTCGAGAAAGTGGGAGCGATGATTGATACGAATTTGACGGAGGAACAAGAGATGCTGCGCAGCACCGTGGCGGACTTTGCGCACCACGTGGTGGCCCCGGTGGCGGCCCATCATGACGCCACCGCCACGTTTCCCTACGAGGTGGTCCGACGGATGGGCGAGATGGGCTTGTTCGCCCTGCCCTTTCCCGAAGAGTACGGAGGCATGGGCGGGGACTACTTCACGTTGTGCCTCGCCATTGAGGAGTTGGCCCGTATTGATCAGAGCGTGGCGATTACTCTGGAGGCCGCGTGTTCTCTCGGTGCGATGCCCGTGTACCGATTCGGTACCGAGGCGCAGAAACAATACTGGCTGCCCCAGCTCTGTTCGGGCCAAGCATTGGGCGCCTTCGGACTCACCGAATCTGAAGCGGGTAGTGACGCCGGTGGCACCCGCACCACGGCGCGCCTCGACGGCGACTCGTGGGTGATCAATGGTTCAAAGAGTTTCATCACGAATTCGGGTACCCGCTTCACCAAATTGGTGACCTTGACCGCCGTCACCGACGCGCAAGATGAACATCATCGCATCAGTTCGATCCTGGTGGAGGTGCCCGCCGACGGCTTTGTCGTTGACCCGGCGTACGACAAGATGGGCTGGCACGCCTCGGATACTCACCCCTTGTCGTTTCAGAATCTGCGCGTCCCCCGTGAGAATCTCCTCGGCGAACGTGGCCGTGGGTACTCCAACTTTCTTCAGATTCTCGACGAGGGCCGTATCGCCATCGCGGCCCTCGCCGTGGGTGCGGCCCAGGGATGTGTGGACGAGAGCGTCGCCTACGCCAACTCTCGCGAGGCTTTCGGACGCACCATCGGACGCAATCAGGCAATCGCGTTCAAGATCGCCGACATGGAGGCGCGCACTTACGTGGCGCGCTGCGCGTACTACGACGCGGCCGCAAGAATGTTGTCGGGTCGCCGTTTCAAGAAGGAGGCCTCGATCGCCAAACTGGTGGCGAGCAACGCCGCCATGGACAACGCCCGCGACGCGACCCAGATCCACGGGGGCTACGGGTTTATGAACGAGAGTCTGGTCGCGCGTCATTACCGCGATTCCAAGATTCTCGAAATAGGTGAAGGAACCAGCGAGATGCAGAGGATGCTCATTGCGCGCTTGGTCGGCGTCGAGGAGGGCAACTGATGCCGGCGACTACACGCGACACTGACCTACGTGGCGCCCCTCGAGATCAAAGTTCTCGAGGGGTATCCGTGTCACCGCCATTCGGAAGGAGTAGCAAGCGCTACCGCCCAAGCTGATGGTCCGTCAGTCAGCAGTGGCTAGCAGCTACGAGGAGCCTGGAACGCGGTCGGCGCCACTGGAACATCGACCGTGTTCGCGAACCCCAAGAAGGAGTAGGTCACCGGAAGGCTCGAAGGACCCGAGAAGATCGCACCGTCAGAAGTGAGCTCTTCGTTTGGCGCACTTGTAGCGCACCGCTGTGAGTAGCTGACAACAANNAGAACGAAGGGGTGGAAAGCAGCACCGGCCTCGTGTGGGAAGTTCACGTTACGGTAGAACGAGACCAGATAACCGCTAGTCTCGTATCCGAAGTTCGGCTGACCCACGTGATCAATGCGCACCGCGTGAGACCCACTGTTGGTGATCTCGGTCTCGGTCTGGACGAAGAACTTGCCAGTGGGTTCGACCCATGTTTGGGTACCCATTGGCGAACCCTGCCCAACAACAGTGAGCGTGTAGTGGGCTTCGACACCATCAGCACTTCCGACGTACGAGCCATACTCACCAGAGGAGAAGCTGTTCAAGTTCTGGACCAGCGGGCTGTAGCTGTACGCCCAGTATGCAACCAGAACGATGACTGCAACGAAGACCATGAGAACTGCTCGCAAGGTGCGGCGAGGCTTGTTTGCCCCTGGAGTCTCGTGTGCCAATTGACCAGCCCCGGTGGTTATCGTCATCTCGGATCCCATTTCCTCTGTGTCATCACTTGGGCACATCGCCATTCTTGCTGAAAGTCCGGAATCACCGCGTGACTTCTACTGTTCACGGTGGACCAGAGCCGGCCACCGTCCACTACGGAACAGGTATCGATTCACGTCGCCGGCGATGTCGCTCGGCCCGGTCATGGTCAGGCTGAGTGGCCGTGACCTAGGGCCCATTGGTGGCGTGGTGGGTGACTTGCTCGTCGCCTGGGATAAGCGCTAACGATCATCTAAGTAGGTCCCTAAAAGGGTATTGGCAGTGAGATGGATTCCCCTCAAGTTCTCTCTCATGACTTCCTCGAGGCCGACAGTATGGCCGCATGGAAATGATTCGAACTCCCTTTTGTGTGGCACCATTCAGTGGGCGTCGATACAACCCTCGTTGTGATGCACGGCACGTCAGTCACGGTCGGTTGTTTCGCGTGCGCGCCACCTCGCCACGACCCATGATCACCTTTTCGCCAATGGATCTCACTCAAAAATCAATTGCGACAATGCTCGAGAGTTCTGAGATGATCGGCCCCCACGTCTCTTCGAGCCATCTCGATGGTTCTTCGGTGTTCGAACTCGTAACGATGGTCTTCACTCCCACGGCGCCCAGAGATTCGGCCCGGCTCAAGATCGCGTCGGGTCCCATGGACTGGTCCACGCCCATCAGCGCCGTCACTTCAATCTCGGCCGGATCACGCCCGACGTCATCGCAGTGACGCTGAAGGATGGTCAACTTATGGGCAATGGTCGGCGCGTCGCCAAAGATGTTGCAGGCATCGGCGTAGGTCGCGACCAATCGAAGAGTCTTGCGTTCGCCACTTCCACCGATCAGGATGCGCGGCCGAGGAGAACTGACCGGCAACGGGGAACACAACGTCTCGGCCAAGTGGTAGTGCGTGCCCTCGTAGGGACCGTTGTCGTCGCTCCACATCTGTTCGCAAATTTGCAGCGTCTCCTCGAGCCGCTCAAAGCGCTCCGACACGGGAGGAAAAGGGACACCCAACCCCAGGTGCTCGCGTTCGTACCAGGCAGCACCGATGCCGAGTTCCGCTCGTCCACCCGACAACACGTCCAGGGTCGTTACCGTCTTGGCCAACAGCCCGGGGTGACGGTAGGTCACTCCGCCGACGAGCAGGCGCAAACGCAGGTGCTCAGTCTTTGCCGCGACGTATCCCAACGTCGTATAGCCCTCTAACATTGGCTCATCGGCGGGCCACATCGCCTCCATTTGGAACCAGTGGTCCATCACCGACAGGGTTCTGACGCCGAGGGCTTCGGCCGTGTGGGCCAGCGTGGTCAGTGTGGGTCCCATCGCGTCGGGCCCACCGGGCCACGTGAATCTCGGCACGTGAAGATCAAGGTTCATGGGGGTCTTCTCTCGTCAGGGAGTAGCGGCCCCGATGTGAATACTTTAGAGCCAATCACTATGGCGCCTCGCGGGCACGGGCGATGGGCTCGAATGTGACATTCGAAACTGGATGAATCGCCGTCGGCCAGAGATAATGGGAGCATGGCGTTCATGCGAGGATTCTTAACATCCGTGCAGTTCGACGGTGTCGCTCAATGCCCGACACTTCGTCGCACGAGATTCGATGACGGGTGCGCCACCCTTCACGTGCAGCGCTGGTGCGGCTGCCTTCATTGTGAGAGGACACCGTGAGCGACGTGTCGAGTGCTTCGAGCACCCATCACCCGGCGAATCAGTCGCCGGGTGATGACAGTCGTTTCGTGGGGTACCCCGAGGAATTAGTGAATGACATTGTGTCGCCCACCGGAGTAGCGCTACGTCTGAGGCCCATCCGCCGCGATGACGCCGAACGGCTCGTCAACTTTCACAGCCGCCTGTCGCCGATGTCGATTTATCGACGCTACTTCTCGCTACACCCCAGCCTCGCGGAGGAGGAAGTGCGCCATCTCACTCGGGTCGACTACGTCAATCGATTGGCGCTCGTGGTCGAGGTTGGCGGCGACATCGTCGCCATTGGACGCTACGAACGACTGCCCTCGACGACCACCGGGGAAGTGGCATTCGTTGTTCGTGACGATTTCCAGCACCTGGGCTTGGGTCATCTCTTGCTGGACAAGCTCGCTCAAGCTGCGTGGGTCCGGGGCATCACGCACTTCAGCGCCGTCACCTTTGTCGACAATGGTGCGATGATTGCGGTATTCCAGCATTCCGGTTTCCCCGTCATGACGTCGCGCCGAGACCAAGAACTTACCGTGTCGTTTCCGATTGATCCGTCGTGTCGCTCGGCCGTCGCGCCACATGGGAATCAGCCAAGGGTGACCTGAGCCATGGTCCTCGTTGTCAACGAACTCTTTGACGATTCGGGGCACGAATCCCCCGAACATCCGGAACGACCGGGCCGCGTCGAAGCAGCGATGGCCGCGGTCGAGGATCTTGATCTCGGCAGTGATCTCATTGTGGTGCCGGCATACGCCGCGACGCGACTGGAGCTCACTCGAGTGCACCAGGGCGGATACCTCGATGAACTGGGAGCCTACTGCTACGCCGGCGGAGGGGACATCGATCAAGATACCTACGCCACCTTGGACTCCTGGTCGATTGCCACCCACGCCGCTGGTGCCGGTCTGGCGGTCGTGAAGGAACTGCAGGACCGCAACGACGGGGTCGGGTTCGTCGCGTCGCGGCCACCGGGACATCACGCTCTAAGTGACCGCGCGATGGGGTTTTGTCTCTTGAACAACGTCGCGGTGAGCGCCGCCGCGCTCGTGAGCCAGGGCGAGCGAGTGCTGATCGTNNCAATGCGACGGTCAACATTCCCTTGCCGGCTGGCGCCACTGGCGACGTCGTTCGGCGGGCCCTCGACGACGTTGCCGCTCCCGTCGTCGATTCTTTCGGTCCGACGTGGGTGTTGGTCTCCGCCGGCTTCGACGGACATCACCTGGACACGATGGCTGATTTACGTCTGACCGCCGGTGACTACGCCGAACTGGCACTGGTCGTTGGTCACTTCGCGCCGACACCGGGGCGTTTGGCATTCTTCCTTGAGGGTGGCTATGACCTGGGCGCACTTAAGTCGTCGGTTTATGCGACGTTGAGTTCGGCCATCGGAAGTAACTACCAGGGAGAGAAGCCCTCGAGCGGAGGACCCGGACACGCCCAGGTCGCGACCGCGCTGCTGGAGCGTCAGGTGGCCTACGAGACGGGGCTCTCAGTACACGAAGGAGAGGCGTCACTATGAGTGCGTTGCGATCGATTGCCGTCGGATATGACGGATCAGTGGAGTCCGAGAGCGCCGTACGCTGGGCCGCTGAACTGGCCAGCGCGACGGGTGCGACTCTCACCGTGTTACACGCCGTGGGGCTGATGGAGCACTTGCAACCTCACCTCACGAGTGAAACGATGCCCCGCGCAATTGAGGAGATTGCCCAGGAATGTGGCCTTGAGGGTGAGCGATGTCGCTGGCTCGTTCGTCAAGGCGATGCGTGTTCGGTGTTGCTTCGTTGCACCGAAGATCCCATCATGGCTGACATGTTGGTAGTGGGATCACGAGGCAAAGGCAAACGCGCAGGGATGATGATAGGTAGCGTCAGCCTTGAAGTTGCTCAGCACGCCACTATTCCAGTTGTTGTGGTGCCTGCGGCGTACGTCGAACAATGACCCCGGTCGTTTCTGGAGTCATTGTCCAATGTCGTAGGGAGATTCGACACCGTGAACCCCCGCACCCGTCGTGCTAAAGAGCAAGATGAAGGCGGAGCGCCTCGTCGATCTCTACCATCAGGCTCGCAGGCACCTCTCCAATGGTCGGGCCCACTCGCGCAATCGAGATGGACCGAATCTGTTCTGCCCGAGCTTTGGAATCATGGTCGAGACCCGTCGCTCTCGACGGGAGAAGTACTTGAAACGGAAAGACGCGTTCGACGTTTGACGTTACGGGGACCACCGTGACGACGCCACGACCAAGCCTCTCGGCGGCGACATTGGCACCGTCGTTGCTGACGATCACTGCTGGTCGTCGCCTGTTCGCTTCTGAGCCAACCACGGAGTCGAGGTTCACCACGTGAATTTCACACCGACGCATTAGTCCAAGCGATCACTAGCCGCGCTATTCCAGACTGAGGACTCCTCGCCGGACCATTCGTCCCACGCCGCTTCGTAGGCGGAGTTCATTCCAGTTGCCTTAAGGAGTCGGATCGCTTGGCGAAGCGCCGCCGAACGAGAGGCGAGTCCCTTCTCTTGGGCGTAGGTTTCGAGGAACGCAACATCCTCGTTGGGCAGACTCATGCTGACTTTCATACTTTGATACTTCCAGGTGTGTTCTTCTTCAGCACCATTATTGTCCCACTCCATGTACAGTCTGGATTTGAGGAGTTGGCGACCGACACGCCGATGGGATGCGCGTGAGCCAATGGTGACTTAACAGTCGGTCATCGATTGAACCGCAGTACAAATCTCACCACGCCGTACTCCTAAATCACCAATTTTCGTGGTCAGCGCCGCGCGATGTATTCGCTGAAGGCTGTCGAAAGACGCTACACACTCTTCCACCAATCCTTCGTCGTCTCCTAATCGAATTTCAGTCGGAATCTCACGAATCGTTCGGGTCACCGGGGCAACAACGATCGACGTGAGTACGGAGACCGCCTCCGAGCGTGTGACGACGACGACGGGTCGTCGCAATGCCTCCATCTCGGCCCACCAGATCTCACCTTGTCGGGGAATGCTCACCACGGCTCCTCTTCAATCATGGCTCGTGTCGCACTAGTGAGGCCGGCCGTTTCCCCAACGGTCTGTGGCTGGCGGCGGTACGCCTCAGCTATGGCAATTCCAATTTGCTGTCGTCGATGACGCTCAATTAGTTGTTCAAGACCCATTCGCACCGCTTCGGAACGGCTGGCCGCGACGCCCTGGCGAACGAGGTCATCCACTTCATTGGCGAGCCGATCAGCGATTCTTGTAACGAGTTGTGCCATGCATAAAGCATAGCAAATTACATTGCAACATGATGGCGCCTCCTTCATTTTGATGGTGCTGACCACCGCCACGGTACGATTTACCCTGCGCTTGCTGACGTTATTGATCTCGTGGTCGTGCAAAAAATGAGGTCGAAATATGTCTAGTAGGACACTCGGTTCGACAATTTCATCTTGGGGTAAACCCTGAGTCGACCCCGGTGTGTTCTCGGAAAATAAGGGTCATCCCGGATGGTCTCAGGGATGTCCACTGCGTAATTTCACCAGTAGGGCCGGGGTAGTCGACAATCGAGCTTGAATTGCGCACGAACACATTCGAACCAATTTTCTTCACCGTTTTTGAAGCAAAAGTTCTCGTCAGAGGGGGAGTCTCCACGGCGTCAACGATCTCAACGACTTTGATTCCTGCGCTTGTCTGGCTCGTGTGCGTGTCTCTCGCTGACAGCGAGGAGGGATGGACGCGGATGAGTATATCGAGTAGCATACTCAGTATGTATAACTCCGTGAGTCCAATATGAGCATCCGGCATTCGTTGCTCGCCCTACTGAGTGAGGGGCCGAAGTACGGCTTCCAACTACGCCAGGAGTTCGAGGCGAGCACCGGCGACGTATGGCCCCTCAACGTCGGCCAGGTCTACACGACGCTGGATCGCCTCGAGCGAGACGGCTTCGCGGAGTCCGACGACCTCAACACGGATGAGCGTCAGAGGAACTTTCGCATCACTGACAAAGGCGAGGTGGAACTCGCTCAGTGGCTACGTACGCCGCCCGATCTCACGCAGCCGCCACGAGACGAATTGGTCATCAAGGTTCTCGTGGCTTCTCGCCTGCCCGACGTGAACGTGTACGACGTCATTCAGGTGCATCGTCGCTATCTGGTGCAGTTGATGCAGCAGTGGACGCGTCTGAAAGAGGATGAAGCTCTCTTCGATCTGGCCTTCGCCCTCGCAGTAGACGCCGAACTGTATCGGCTGGACTCCGTCGTTCGGTGGCTTGACGCCGCTGATGGACGGCTGCGGCGCGCTGCCTTCGAATCGATGACCGACGGCACTGTTGCACCTGCGCGTATTCGACGAAGGATTGGAGTACCTCGATGAGCATGCTGGAACTACGAAACGTCTCGAAGGTTTACGGGGAGGGCGCCACCGAGGTCGATGCCATCAGCAGCATTGATCTCGCGGTCGAACGCGGATCCCTGGTCGCGATAATGGGGCCCAGCGGTTCTGGCAAGTCGACGTTACTGACCATCGCGGGGAGCCTTGAGGCGCCAACGACCGGCGACGTCATGGTTGATGGAAAAAATGTGGTGGGCATGTCGCGCAACGAAAAGGCACGCCTACGGCGTCGAACGATTGGCTACGTCTTTCAAGACTTCAACCTCCTGGCGGGCCTGACTGCCGTCGAGAACGTCTCGCTGCCGCTTGAACTCGATGGCATACCAATGAAGAAGGCGCGGGCGAAAGGGATGTCAGTGCTCGACGAACTCGGCCTCGCGGACCGTGCCGAGAGATTTCCCGACGAGTTGTCCGGGGGCGAGCGTCAGCGCGTCGCCATTGCCAGGGCCGTCGTTGGCGAGCGTAGTTTGCTCCTCGCCGATGAACCGTCGGGTGCCCTGGATTCGGTCAACGGCGAGGCCGTGATGCGAATGATCCTGTCCGCGTGTCATGGTGGCGTCGCCGCACTCGTCGTGACCCACGACGCAAAACTCGCCTCATGGGCCGATCGGGTGGTGTTTCTGCGCGACGGAAAGGCCGTTGATGAGACGTTGCCCCCTCAGCGTCCCGAAGAACTCGTCGATCACGACGCAGCGAACCCGCCAGAATCGTGACTCAAGACTCAGACCAAGTCGCGCGACGTCCCTCCGA
>PMTL01000028.1 GCA_003168075.1 Acidimicrobiaceae bacterium | reverse complement strand
GTGAAAGTGTTAATACGCTTTTCGCTAGGCGAAGCGACACGACGACAGACCGCTTTGACCAGGACTAATGACAACGCGAGACGACGCGAGAAAACTGCACACGACTCGAATTGTGGAGCATTTTGTGGGGAAAAATGAACGCAACCCTAAATGACTGAGATCGTAATTCACCTACACGAGAGCCTGAGAATCTCGCTTCCAGTCCTTCGGAGTTTGCGATACGACATCGAATTTCAATCTCAAATTCGACTCACTCGGAGTGGCTCGTACTGCGGTCCAAGCCCCCTGCATCATCCATTCATGAGCGAGCGCCCGTTTACGCGTCGCGTCGTGTCTGAAAAAGTGCTAAAAACTCGGGCTAGCGGACCGCGCGTCACTCGACGCGCGGTTATGCGCGAAAACAGTCGGCAAGTGATGGATCGCGCGACTCACGACCGCTATCGCGGCGGCAGCGAAGAATGCACACCGGATGTCGAATGAATGTCCTCGTATCGCATATGCACTCAAGATCGAAGGCTTCTTCGCTATTGGACGCCCCCCCCGGCAAACTCCGTTGGTGAAGGTGTAAGGCAAATAGCCGACCACATGGCCCTGAGTCGCGAAAATCACACCAGCGGTTGAGCCTTCGGCCCCTTGGGCGTCATCACGTCACCGGCGTGCGGCCCGGCACTCAATACGGGGCCGGTATAGCCGTGGGTCGTGGATGGACTGGCGTAGTTCGGGCCTTCGTCGACGTTAGCGGCGGGCGAGCACGTGGTCCCGACCACTCGGTCCAGGACGGCCGCCTCCACCTGGTATTCGAACTGGTGCGTGTATTCGTTGCCGCCACCACCCCACGTGGTGATGTGCCCGCACCTTGGCACTGAAGCCACGATGACCATCCCGGTGGTGGCGTGCGTCTCCAGATGCCAGTCGACAGACAAGGCCTCGTACGCGGCGCCCACCTCGTTGGGGGTGAGATGCGCGCATATGTTGCTCGCGGCGCTAAAGACGACGTCACTCTTATTCAGGTCGAGCGGGAAGATCACGGCGTACCAACCTTGGCTGACCGGGATGAACGACGTCCCCTCTCCCGGTCTCAGCGCTGGACAGGAGTGACTGCCGTCATTCTTCGTCAACCCCACCAACGACGGCGTGTTGTCCAAGGTGCTGACCGCCGGTCCGGCCACCACCTTGGTTGTCGATCGCGTCACCGTGACGTCGGCGAAGCCGACGCCCTCGATGATCCCGCCAATGCCCTGCGTCGCCCACAAAGTGGTCTCCGCCGCAGAGGAAAGTGTGGGCGATACTCCTCGAAAGGGTGTGAGAGTAAGCGCGCCCTTGGAGAGGCTGAAGGACTTGACGAAGCGGTGGCCCACAATCGTTCCGTGCTCCAGCACGGTCGTGGAACTCTTCGTGTACGCCGTGCTTTTGGCCGAGTGATTGGACTTGGGTGTCGCGACCGTCGCAGGCGACAAACCGGGTCCGCTGATCTTGACCGCACCTGCTGGTACGACGAACATCCATCCTCCGAGGGCGATGACCAGCATCATGCTCAACCCGACGGTGGTCATGCTCACACGCAATTTCATCTCTTCCATCTCCCCAGACTTCATATCTCGCCTCGCGTCTATGTCGCTATCAATGATTTCGTATTCGCGTAACTCAAATACCCTCATCTTCGACGCGGAGAGTAATTTCTGGGCCCACACCCATCGTTGCCGATCAACATCAAGACAACTTGTTTCCACGTCGGAGACGAAAGATTCTCGCCGCACTGATTAGGTTCTTGTCACAACCGCCTCGTTTCTTACTGGTCGCGTCGCACGAGGTCTACTGCATTTTGCGCTGATCCAATAAGATTGCCAATCGTTTGCGATGGTCTCCCTTCAGGTGTTGCTACAAGATGCGAAAACCCTCGGAATCCGCAAGCGCTCAACCCCCTCATTTCCGAAGATCCTCTTAACCGACGTGACACTGCGGCGCTTTGGGATCTCCGCCTACGCGGCGAACCCGGAGGACCTACCTCCATCACTGGCACAGCACGGTTCGTGCTGACCATCTTCTACATAGTCAACACTCCCCTTTCAGGACACACGACCCCGCGCATATCCGAAATGCCGGTTAACCCTGGCAACGCGGTTCCAACGAGAACATCAACGGACTGCTTCGCCTGTACATGCTTAAGAGCACCGACCTCTCGAAATTCTCAGCCGACGACCAAGCGAGGATTCAGCGGAGTCTTAATGGATGTCCGCACCTGCAAGACGCTCGACTATATGATGTCGATTGAGAAACTCACCGAGCTTGTCGCGCCGACCGGTTGAAACCGCCCACAGTTATCGCTTAAGAATGTGCCCTAGGGCAATCGCCATGAAATAGAAGACAATTAGCGGCAAGGCCAGAGCCATCATCGAAAGCGGATCCCCACTGGGCGTGATTACCGCGGCAACAACCGTGATCCCAATTACGGCATAACGCCAAGATCGAAGCAATTGGCGAGGCGTGACGATTCCCGCTAACTCCAATGCAACCAAAACGACAGGAAACTCGAAAGTGAGGCCAAAAATGAACATCATCAGCAAAATCAGGGAGAGATACTGGACCGGGTCGTAATAGTTGACTAGAGACTTTCCACCAATCGACTCCAGAAACCGAATTGCGTGACCAAAGCTGAAGTACGCGATGGTAACTCCAATGGTGAAGAAGATAACTGACGAGAGTACAAAGGGGATGGCATATTTTCTCTCCTGCGCCTTCAATCCAGGAGTGATGAATCGCCACATTTGCCACAGAATTATGGGTAATGAAAAGAACGCGCCGCCGTAAATTGCAATCTTGATTCGCAGAGTTAGTCCGTCGAGGGGATTGGTGACAAGAAAATTACAGTGACCCGGCGAAGCATGGCAGTAGGGCTGTTGCAAGAAATGAAGGATTTGGGGATAAAAGACGAACGCGAGCGTCCCGAGGGTTGCAACTGCAGCGATGACCACAAGAAAACGGTGACGAATTTCAGTCAGATGTTGAGCGAGGGTCATCCCTTCGACTTTGTGGCGAAATTTCCACACCACGAAATTAGTTGAGAGACGGATCTGTTGTCGGTGACGCCCCGGTCACGTAATCGAGTTGGGGATCCTCTGGAACCTTCGATCCAAAAATTGGCTCAAGTTTGTTGGCGTCATCGTTCTCGACATACTCGGATTCTGCGTCGTCGGCCAAATCTGCTCGATCGGCCGAATCTGCTCGATCGGCCAAATCTGCCCGATCGGCCAGGTGGTTTAACAACCCTATGGGGCTTCTCACCAGTCGTGAAATATCACCGGAGTTAGGCAATTGAGGAATCACTTCGCGAACTTCCGTTTCGACTTTTTCTTGAAGTTGTTTGATGGCTCTCCAGGTCGCGCCTAACTTGCGGGAGATTTCGGGAAGCTTGTCAGGTCCCAAGAGGACTAACGCCACGGTCACCACGACCATGATCTTCAGTGGGCTTAGATCAAACACGGCCGAAAACCAACGAACACTTGCTGAATCTCCTTGTCACCATTTCCAAGATCTCACTTCTGGCCAATTGAAACTACTTGTCTGAGTCCGAGTCCTGAATCTTGCTGGTCTTGTCAGTTCCATCGTCTGAAACTTTGGCGCTCTTGAGACCTTTTTCAAACTCGCTCTTCGCCGAGCCAAGGTTTCGCGCCAACTTTGGAATCTGTGATCCGCCAAAAACTACAATGGCAATAACTACGACCACAACTATAAGATCTGGGCCTAAAAGTTCACCGAAAATCACATCCACCTCCACCTTCGCATAAAACTGAAGTGTAGCGCATTTGCGGATTCCGGAGGCTGTGCCGAGTTCGCGATTATGCCGAGGAACGTGTCAAAGACTGGTAAATAGTTGGGAACGCATTACGGGTCGCACTCGAGGGCGAGCACTACCGTCTCGCTGTCGCCCGCGGCGAGATCCTCGACACTCCAGAGCTGCCCCTCGTACAGGAGCCGTACTTCCACTTCCGTCCAGACTCTGGTACGCGCCACTACCTCACGGCCTGGCTTCGAAACGGCGGAAAATATCACTTCTGTCTCAATCTTGGCGACCACGTCGAGCGCCGGCACATCCTCGCCGAACTGCTCGATATCGAATTCGTCGAGATCTAGCCGATGCCCTCTCCCGTACAATGCCGCGAAGATCTTCGAGAGGAAGTTCTTGCTGCAAACCTCGCCTTAGTCCGACACAATTTGGTCACCTTGACATGGGGCAACGCGAGCGGAATCGACCGTGAGGCAGGTCTCATCGCGATCAAAGCTAGTGCTGTCTACGACACCATAGGGATCGATGACATCGTCGTCCTTACCCTCAACGGTGAGATCGTAGAAGGTGACTGCAGGCCCTCAACTGACACGCCGACGCACCTTAATCTCTATCGCTCATTCTCCGAGATTGGCGGCGTGATTCACACAAACTCCACGTGGGCGACTTCTTGGGCTCAGGTCGAACGAGAGATTCCCATCCTCGGAACTACGCACGCGGACTTCTTCCCAGGTCCGGTGCCACTGTCGCGTCACCTCACTGCCGAAGAGGTGGCGAACGCCTATGAACTCAATGCCGGCGTCGCACTAAAAGAAGTCATCGATGAACACGACATCAAAGACCTTCCCGCGGCACTCGTCCCTGGCCATGGCCGTTCACCTGGGGCAAGGATGCCAACCAAGCGCTTGAGCGCGCGGTCACACTCGAAGCAATTGCCCACATGGCGTTTTTGAGCGTGGCGCTTCGCCCCGACATTCAACCACTGGCTTCGGTGATAATCGATCGGCACTTCACCAGAAAGCACGGCCCTGGCGCCTACTCCTGACAAGCCAACTGAGCGACCAGCCTCCTCTGTGGTGCCAACATTGCTAGGCAGAGATCTCGGCCATGACCGACGCAACGGCCTCGTTGAGCAGTCCCTGTCCCTCTAAGAAATCAATCACGGTGTAGCGAGCCCGAATACGGTTCGCGAATCGGAACGTCGCCGAGAGCGTTGCGACATCAAGGTCCAAAAAGCCCGGAGTTGTCGGGATCTCTGCGGTGAGCAGCGCGCCTGCGACAAGCGGAGCAATGCTCCTCGCCTTCGCGGTACCTGCCCGAACCAACTCCCACCGTGACGAACTCGTCGGCCACGCATCGCTATGTGCAGCCACAAACGCTAGCTTTTCGTCCATAACCGCCTCAACCTCGGTCTCATGACCTACAAACCATGAACGTGCCTCATCACCCTCTGGCCCTACAGGCAACGGGAGCGACGGAGTTATGGCACTCCCGCCGAGTGCCCACTCTTGAAGGCGAAGTGCAAAATGAGTTGCGTATCCAACCTGAAGTCCGTGGGGGGCGTGTTG
>PMTL01000095.1 GCA_003168075.1 Acidimicrobiaceae bacterium | reverse complement strand
AGTCCGAGCGTGTTGGCGATCTCCACGATGCGCTGGGGCATCTCGCTGTAAAAGACGCCCACCGACGCCACCACCGACGGTAGGCGGCGCACGATGTCGTGCGCCAGCGTGGTGGAGATCTGTCGCGGGGTCGGACCGAAATCAAAACCCACCGCGTTGGCCCCGAGAGCAACCGCGAACAGAGTGTCCTGTTCGGACGTGAGGCCCGATACTTTGATGAACAGTCCCTCGGCGTCGAGCAGCACGTGCTACCTCCTGAGAGTCAGGCTAATCCTCGGTCGTACTCGTCTCATGGAGGAGTTCCACTCGAACGCCACCGAACTGCCCCTCGAGCGCATCGCCTAAGAGAGTGCGGTGCACCACTGCGAGGGCGCTGTAGGAGTCCGCAGCGGCGATCGTGGTGAGACCTTGCAGGCCGCGTTCGCCGCTGGGTCCCGCCGACCGTACGACGTTCTCCATCTCGTCGAGGTCCTCGCCCGAGACTCGTGCGAGTCGAAAGGGCACGTTGCCTCCTCGCGCGTCGAGGCGGCCCACTAGTTCTTGACCCGTAAAACACCCCTTCGTGAACGACACGTGTCGCGCGACGAAGTCCATTCCAAACGAATGGGCAGAAAGGTGACGTGAGAACTCCGCTGGTCCGGGCTCGCCGAGGCGCACTTGCTCGGTGACGCTCGCGTACGGACCGGGGACGTCGTCGTCGAGGAGAAAGTCGCATTTGGTTCGCAGCAAGAATCGTCGTAGGGCCGTGAGTGCGTCGCCGGCGATCTCCTGACGCACGACGAGGTCAATACCCTCCGGCGATGATTGGCACACCAGGGACGTAATGACGTCACCGGTCGGTGCGAGCAGCAAGCCAGCGACGCACTCTCGTGGCGCCAGTGATATCACGTCGCACGAGAGTTGCCCCTGCAGGAACGTGGTGGCGCCCTCACCTCGGGCCGCCAGGCGACTCCAGTGCACCACCGAGTCCGGTGAGGTGATGGGCGAGAAGGTCATGGACCATTACAGTATTCGTCCACGAGGCGAAGCGCGCCGCAGGAAGGGGTGACGTCAATGTCAACTCAGACCGAACTCAACACCATCACGTCCACCCTGGGCGAGTTGGCCTCGCGCATCACCACGCTGGTCGAGACCGACGGACCTCATATGGATAGCGACGTCTACAGCGAGTTAGTAGCGGCCGAACGAACCATTGGTGCGCTACTGCGCCGACTCAACCGAGCCGCACGGCGTATTTAGCAAGCCAAACACTAACCTTTCATCATGGACGCTTCGTGGCAGCACACCCCGGCGCTGAGCGCCGCCGAACGCCTCGAAGTTCTCAATCTGATCAACCGCACTGAGTTCGTTCTCGGCCGTGAAGCTCTCGACGAGACCCGGAGGCGAACCGTCGTGCACGGTTGGCGTGGCGAGCACTGGCTGTTGCGCGAAGACTCCGAGATCGTCCAGTACGCCCTCGTGGAAGGGCAAAATCACGCCACGCTCGAGATGTGCGGTGGCGGATTCGACGAGGCCTTATTGGCGCTCGTGCTCGAACTGCACGACGTTGTCGACTGGTGGACACGTGACAGCGATGGCTCCCTCGAGAACGTGGTGCGTACTCTGCAACTGCTGCACCTGAACTTGCCCGCACCCGAAGTGCCGGTTCCCGAAGGCGCCATACTGCGCACCTTTAACGCTGGCTTCGACGAAATGGCGTGGCTTGATCAGAACAATGCCGCCTTCGCTGATCATCCCGAACAGGGGGCGTGGCTTCCCGAAGACTTAGAAGCACGCATCCACGAGCCGTGGTTCGATCCGTCGGGCTTCTTGATCCTCGAGATTGAAGGACGCATCGCGGCGTCGTGCTGGACCAAAGTTCATGAACTACACCCCGACCGGTTCGGCGAGATCTACGTCCTCTCCGTCGATCCTAAATTCCAAGGTCGCGGTCTGGGTCGCGTCATGCTCTCGCAGGGGCTCGCGGCGCTGCGACACAAGGGTGTACAGCGCGCGATTCTTTTTGTCGACGCCGACAATGAGAATGCCCAACGCCTCTACGGTAGTTTTGGTTTCACTGTCGAGCGAGAGGACCAGATGTTACGGTTTTCGCGCAGTTAGTGGGTTCCCACCAGTCGGCCGACGCCAAATGTAACTGCGGCCGCGAAACCAGTCACCACGACCTGGCGCAGAGACCACTTGAGCGCGCCGCGGCGAGTGAATATCCCAATCGCTCCGCCCACGCCGGCGGAACCCACTGCGGCGAACCCAACGGACCACCAGACCTCGTTGCCCGTAGTGGACCAGAGCCACGGCAACAAGGGCACGAAGGCTCCAACAGAGAATGCGGCCAGTGACGACGCCGCGGCGGCCCAGGGTGAACCGGTCGCCGACGGATCGACACCGAGTTCCTCTCGTACGTGCGTCTGTAGGGCCAGTTCGGGGTCGCGCATGAGGTCAATTGAGAGCCGCTCCGCCAATTCGAACTCGATCCCGCGCTTGAGGAACATCTCTCGCAACTCGTGACGCTCCGCTTCGGGGTCATCGGCGATTGATTTGCGCTCGACTCCAATCTCGTATTCGAGAAGCTCCTTTTGTGCTCGCATCGACAGGTACTCGCCGCTACCCATCGAGAAGCCACCCGCAATGAGCGCCGCGACGCCGGCCAGTCGGACCACGTTGTGGCCGGGCGAGGCGCCCGCAAAACCGAGCATGAATGAAGTATTGGTTACCAGCCCGTCGCTGACCCCGAAAATTCCTGCGCGAATCCATCCATCGGATATTTGGCGATGGTGTTCCTCAGCGGTGTGATCAACCATAAAGGGAGTTTAGGCCCGCGGGTGTGGCCAAGGAACTCACTACCTCCCGGTAGGGTTATGGGGGAGGTCGACTTGTCACCAAGAATTCACTCAGTAGACGAAGTACGCAACCTCGCGGGTGTGCACCTGGGTCACTCGAAGTATCTGCGGGTCACTCAAGAGATGATTTCGTCATTCGCTGGCGCCACTGGCGATCACCAGTGGATCCACGTGGACGAGACTCGCGCGGCGTCGGGACCCTTCGGACACACCATCGCGCACGGGTACTTGATCCTCTCACTCATACCCGGACTGCTCAATGAGGTGCTCGTGGTCGACGAGCCCGGGACCCGCATCAACTACGGACTGAATCGCGTGCGCTTCATCTCGCCCGTTCTCGAAGGTCGCGAGGTGCGTTTGGGCGCCGTCGTGGCGAGCGTGGAACCCGTCGAGACCGCCTGGCAGATTGTCCTCGACGTGACTGTGGAACTGCGCGACGCCGCACGACCCGCGTGCGTCGCGCAGTTGGTGTACCGCTGGTACCCCGCGTGAACGAGACGCCGCTGCCCACTGGTGACGACAAGACCCGCGAGGTTCGCGCGATGTTCGACGCGATTGCGACGCGCTACGAGATGGTCAACAAGATGATGACCTTCGGTCTGGACGCGCGCTGGCGTCGACGCGCCGTCGCCGATCTGCGTCTTCCACCCGCGAGTCTGGTGCTCGACGTAGCCGCCGGTACCGGCGACTTCACGAGGGAGCTCGCCCACCAGCGCCAGCGCGCCATCGCCACCGACCTCAGCTACGGCATGCTGCACGCCGGACGCGAGATGCCCAGCCGCGTCCAGGCCGACGCATCGGCGATGCCCTTCTCCGGCGCGTCGTTCGACGGCGTGACGTGCGGGTACGCACTGCGTAACTTCTCCGACCTCGGTGCAACTTTTGACGAGATGGCCCGGGTGCTTCGTCCCGGTGGCCGGCTGTCGCTACTCGAGGTGGCCGAACCCGAGAAGGGTTTGCTGCGCACCGGCTTTCGTGTCTGGTTTCGCCGAGTGGTGCCATTTATTGGTTCACTGGTGTCGGACCGCGCCGCCTATCACTATTTGCCACGATCAACGGCCTACTTGCCGCCCACCACCGAGATTGTTGCCATGCTCAATTCCTCGGGCTTCAGCGCCGTCAATCACCGCCGCGTGATGGGCGGACTCAGTCAGCAATTCATCGCCACGCGGAGCGCCTGATGTTCACTCGTCGCGTCATCACACCGTTACCGCCCGCGCAACTTCGCACGTTGGGAGCGCGCAGTGGATGGCTGCTCGACGCGCCGGGCGTGTTGCGCGTGGGCTTCGGTGGAGAGGCGCTGTCTCTCGAACTCAGTCACGGCGTCAGCGACAGCGACGATGTTCGTTCCCATCTCGCCAGTCTGGAATTGAACGGCGACGAGGGCCCCTCGGGTTCGGGCATCGTGGCCATGGGTTCACTACCGTTCAACCGCAACGCGCCGAGCCGTCTCGTGGTACCGCGTTTCATCATTACCCAGAACGCCGTGAGCACGTGGATCACCAGTGCCGATGACGACGACTGGCGCCACTACGTCGATGACGAAGTCTTCCCTCTCCAAGAAGCCCAGATGGCACGGAGCCTCACCTATCGCCCCTCGCCGGAGGAATACGCCCACCACGTGGCGAACGCGGTGGAATTGCTTCGTCGCAAGGAGATCGACAAGGTCGTGCTCGCGCGCGCGATCGTGGGCACCGTGGAACACCCCATCGACTGCGGAGCCGTTGCTCAACGCCTGCGAGTACGAGAACCATCCTGTACCATCTACGGTTTGCCCACGACCGACGGGCGTCGTTACGTGGGTGCGAGTCCGGAACTGCTCGTGCGCCGCAACGGGGGCGACGTGACGTGTCACCCGTTGGCCGGGACCATCGCCATCCCGCCCGACGTCGATCCCGAGGACTACCACGCCTGGCTGCTCGGCAGCGACAAGAACCTGCACGAACACGGTGTGCTTGTGGACGACGTCGTCACGACTCTCGGGCGCTACTACGACGAAATCTCCGCCGATCCCACTCCCTCGATCGTCACACTGCGCACCGTGGCCCACTTGGGCACATGGATCCACGGACATCACGACGACGTGAACAGTGCGCCCGACGCGCTGGAGCTGCTCAACCTGCTGCACCCCACGGCCGCGGTCGGAGGACTTCCTCGCGTTCCGGCCTACGAACTCCTCCAGCGCCTCGAGCCCTTCGACCGCGGCCACTTCGCGGGACCCGTCGGCTGGATCGATCAGAACGGCGACGGTGAGTTCTGGATAGGAATTCGCGGCGTGCTCGTTGATGGCGCCGACTTTGAAGCGTGGGCGGGTGCGGGTATCGTCAGTGAGTCCGACCCGATTGCCGAACGCGAGGAGACCCGCGACAAACTCGCGAGCGTCTTGTCGTCGGTACTACTTGACCGGATTTAGCCGTCGCTTAAAGGGCCGCTGCATGGCCCACTTGGTGACGAGCCACAGCGCCTCGTAGACGATCGACGAACTCATTTTGGACTCGCCCAGTTGACGGTCCCTGAAGGAGATCGGCACCTCGATAATGCTCGCACCGCCGCGTCGCGCGCGATAGGTCATCTCGATCTGAAAGCCGTAGCCGTCGGCGCGCACCGACTGGTACTTGATCTTCTCCAGCGCGGAGAGCGAATACACCCGGTACCCGGCCGTGGAGTCCGCGACGCGCAGCCCGAGCAATATCGCGGCGTATTGATTGCCCCCGCGCGAGAGAAGCCGTCGAGAGTACTTCCACTGGGGTATCTGCCCGCCGGGAACGTAGCGAGAGCCGATCACGACTTCGTGGTTCTCCGCCGCAGCGAGCAACGAAGGTAGTGCGTGGGGATCATGGGAGAAGTCACAGTCGATCTCCACGAACCTCGTGTAGCCGTTGTCAATGCCCCACGTGAAGCCCTCACGGTACGCTCCGCCCAAGCCGCCCTTGCCCTGACGACGCAGCACGTCGATCTGGCCGAGAGCATCTGCCATCGTTTGCGCGGCGTCGGCGGTACGGTCGGGACTAGCGTCATCAACAACCAAGACGTGGGCGTCAGGAACCACGGTTCGCAACGTTCGTAGCATGGAGTCCACGTTCAGTACTTCGTTGTACGTGGGCAATACCACGAGCAGACGCATCACTGAATTCTACTGAGGTGACGTAGACTGCCTGGGAAAGTGCCGCGCCAGTGGGCCCCCGATCCGACTCGTTGAGAGATTCTTATGACCGATGCCACAAAACGGCGATTTGCCATGCCGCGTGAGATTCGAATCATCCTCAGCGCCGGCTGCCTCGTCTTCGTTTTCGAGTACCTGGTTCTTCCCCAGTTCGCGTCAGCGCGCCAAAACCTTCATCTTCTCGCGCTGCTCAACCCGTTCCTCGTGGGTCTCGCGGTGCTGCTCGAAATTGCCGCCATCTATGCCTACGTGGAATTGACGCGCACAGTGCTCTACCCGTACGCGCCCAGTCGCTGGAACATTCTGCGGGTCAATCTCGCGGGTCTGGCCATTGGCCACGTCGTACCCGGCGGTGCCGCCCCGTCGGGGGCCCTCGCCTACCGGATCTTTAGTGAGCTCGACGTGCCCAAGGAGACGAGCGCTTTCGGTCTCGCGGCCCAAGGTGCGGGCTCGGCGGTGGTGCTCAATATCCTCTTCTGGATTGCTCTGGTGATTTCGATTCCTCTGAACGGCATCAACCCGGGGTACGGTTTTGCCGCGCTCGCCGGAGTTTTCTTGTTGCTCGCCTTCTTTGGGACGATCTTCTTGATTACCCGAGGTCAAAAGCGCGCCGACGCCTGGCTGCGGGTGGCGGCACGCCACATTCCGGCCCTTAACCCCGACAAGATCTCTCAGCTACTCGTCAAAGTTGCCGAGCGCATCAACTTGTTGATCAACTCGCGTCGCACCCTGTGGACGGCCTTCACGTGGGCCGGCCTCAACTGGTTGCTGGACGCGGCGTGTCTCTGGGTGTTCATCTGGTCCTTCGGCACGAGGGTCTCGCCCATCGACCTGCTCGTGGCCTACGGACTGGCCAACGTGCTGGCGGCGATTCCCGTCACGCCCGCCGGACTCGGCGTCGTTGAAGGTGTCCTCATTCCGACCTTGGTGGGATTCGGTGTGCCCCACAGCCAGGCGATCCTGGCGGTACTGGCGTATCGCCTCGTCAACTTCTGGATCCCCATCCCTATCGGGGGGGCCGCCTACGCGAGTCTGCAATTTCGCCGAGGACCGCTCAAGAACGAAGCGAAAGCGAACGGGAACGCTGCGTTGCCAGACGCTTGAATTCCGATTGCGCGGAGAAATCGTTCACCGACTGCAGACGACGCCACCGTCGGTCGGTACCCAGGACCCACGTGAATCGATCATCGCGCCACGTCACGTCGAAGGCTTCGAGCATCTCGTTTTGCAGGCTGGATGTTTCGATGGGCACCAGTACCTCAACCCGTCGGTCCAGGTTGCGTTCCATCATGTCGGCCGAACCCATATAGATTGTGAAATCGGTTTCGCCGGGGCGCCCAAAGATGAAGAGTCGAGAGTGCTCGAGAAACTCCCCCACCAAACTGTGCACGGTGATGTTCTCCGAGAGTCCGGCGATGCCTGGTCGCAAACAGCACAGCGTTCGGACCTCGAGTCGAATCTCGACTCCCGCAGACGAGGCTTCGTAGAGCGCGTCGATCACCGTTGGATCGGTGAGCCCATTGGTCTTCATCAAGACACGACCATCCGTGCCGCGATCTCGTTGGCGACCGATCATCTCCACCATTCGCTCGCGAACGTAGAAGGGACTGACGACAATCTTGTCGTAGTTGCCGTTTTTGGAGAAGCCCGTCAGGAAGTTGAACAGCTCTCCCACGTCGCGGGTGATGGCGGGGTCACACGTCAGCAGTCCGAAGTCCTCGTAGTTGCGTGCGGTCTTGGAGTTGTAATTGCCGCTGGCGATGTGGACGTATCGTGACGTCGTCTCACCCTCATTGCGCACCACGAGTGCCGTTTTGCAGTGAGTCTTCAAACCCACGATGCCGTAGACCACGTGCACGCCGGAGTCTTCGAGAGCCTTGGCCCATTCGATGTTGGCGGCCTCGTCAAATCGCGCCTTGAGCTCAACGAGGGCCACCACCTGCTTTCCCTGCTCCGCGGCGTGGATGAGCGATGCGACGATGGGTGAGTCGCCTGATGTGCGGTACAGCGTCTGCTTGATGGCGACGACGTCAGGGTCGTGCGCGGATTGGGCGATGAAGAATTCCACGGAGTCACTGAAGGACTCGTACGGGTGATGCAGCAAGATGTCGCCCTCACGCACGACCGCAAAGACGTCGCCGACGTGGTCCCCGTCGAGCAGGCGGCGCGGCGTGAGTGGTGACCAGCCCTCGCCCTTGAGTTCGGGCCGGTCGATGGAGTACAGGCTCCAGAAGTCGTGCAGGCCCAGGGGCGCATCAGTGATGTAGACGTTGGACCGTTCGAGGTCAAGCTGCGAGACCAGCAACTCCAAGAAATCTGGCGACATGCCACTTTGGATCTCGACGCGTAGCGCCTCACCGAAGCGACGTCGGCGCAACTCGACTTCGAGCGCGACCAATAAGTCGTCGGCCTCGTCCTCCTCCAGTGAGAGGTCCGCGTTGCGAGTGACGCGAAACAAGTCGGCACCGCCAACGCTCATGCCCGGAAAGAGGTGCTGTAGGTTCGACATGATGAGGTCCTCTAAGAGGACCCATCGACTACGTCCGACCCGTAAGAAGCGCGGCAACGAACTGGGAACCTTGATACGGGCGTTACGCTCTTCGCCCGTGTGCTCGTCCGATACCGTGACGGCGATGTTGAGCGAGAGGTTCGAGATCATCGGGAACGGATGCCCGGGGTCGACCGCCAGCGGGGTGAGGACCGGATAGACGTGGTTCTCGAAGTACGAGATCAACTCCTCGCGTTCGGAGTCGTCAATGTCGGCGTACTTCACAATCGCAATGTCGCCCACGGCCAGTTCGGGCAGCAGCACGTCGAGCACCAATCGGTCCTGGCGTTCGACGAGCGAGAGAACCCGCTCACGAATATCGGCGAGTTGTTGGCGCGGTCGCACGCCATCCACCGAGGGCGTCTGGACCCCGGCCGCAACTTTGTCCTCGAGGCTGACTACGCGAACCTGGAAGAACTCGTCGACCATGTCGGCGAAAATGGCGATGAACTTGCAGCGTTCCAAGATCGGCAGACTGGTGTCGTCAGCCAGGTCCAAGAGCCTCGCTCCGAACTCCAAACGCGAAAGTTCACGGCTCGAGAATCGCTCTGGTCCGAACGACTGGAGATCCAATGTCACGAGGGAGAACACTTTCTGCGGGAGAACAACGACATCATCAATGCTACGACTACTCTGGCAACGTGGCGAGACAAGCAGGTAGCGAGGTGGCGAACGTTTCGACACCACCGGTCACCAAAGCGTCACATTCTCGTTCCACTGAGCTCGGTCTGATGGTCATCGCGTGGTTCGTTGTCACGGCCTTCTACATCCTTATGACGCTCGCCACCAAGGGTCATCTACCCACAAGCTTGGACTTCTTCCTTGCCGTCTTGATTGCGGTGTCCCTGGCGATGCACTTCGCCATACGACGCTACGCGCCCAAGGCCTCGCAGGTGCTCTTGCCCGTGGCCACCCTCCTCAATGGCATTGGCTACGTGGAGATTGCTCGTTGGAACCCCCCGCGCGCGGGGTACCAGGCCCTCTGGTTCGTCGTGAGTGCTGTCATCGTCATTCTCACGCTCAAGTTCGTCAAGTCGGTGCGCGACCTCGATCGCTATCGCTACTTGACGCTGAGCGCCGCGCTGATCTTGATGCTGATGCCACTCATTCCGCACTTCGGTGAGAATATCGGCGGCGCTCGCTTGTGGGTCGCCCTCGGGCCTTTTTCGTTCCAGCCGATCGAAATCGCCAAAATACTCCTCGTCTTCTTCTTCGCGTCGTACTTCGCTGCCAACCGCGAGTTGCTCTCGACTCCCACCCAGCGCTTCGGTCGCATCTTGATCGTGCCGCCTAAGGTTCTGGTGCCGATCCTCGTCGCGTGGGGTGTGGCCCTCATGATTCTTGGTGGAGAGAACGACATCGGTTTCGCGATGCTCCTCTTCGCACTCTTCTTCGCGCTGCTGTGGGTCACGACCGGACTGAAGAGTTACCTCGCCATGGGCTTCGCGCTCTTCGTCGCGGGGGCGTACGCAGCGTACGAATTGTTCCCCCAGGTTCAGTTCCGCGTCAGCGACTGGTTGCACCCGTTCTCGCCCGCGAGCTTGCATTATTCGAGCCAATTAGCCCAGGCGCTATTCTCGATTGCCGCCGGAGGTGTCGCGGGCACCGGACTCGGTTTGGGTCAGTCGGGCAACATCCCCCAGATCACGTCCGACACCATCTTCGCGGCCTTGGGAGAAGAATTGGGCTTCGTCGGCATCATCTTGATCCTGAGCCTCTTCGCGGTGTTCGTGGGTGAGGGTTTTCGCATCGCCCAACGATCGCACTCGGACTTCGTTCGTCTGACCGCCACCGGACTCACGGCAACCATTGGCTTGCAGGCCTTCTTCATTATGGGTGGCGTGCTCGCTATTGTGCCCTTCACCGGCATCACGCTGCCCTTTATGGCGTACGGCGGCAGTTCACTCTTCGCCAACTACTTGATCGTCGCGCTCTTGTTACGGATCTCGCACGAGAACGCCGAGGAACGCCGAGGCGGTGAAGTCGTCGCCGTCACCTTCGACTAGTCCTGGACGAATACGTCCTCGGCGACGAGCATCGGAGCCGCTACCGCTTGGCGCAGGGCCAGGGCAATGGCGTCACTCGCGCGGCAATCGAAAACGCGCCGACCCTTGGGGGTCATGAGGTCGAGTTCGGCGTAGAACACGCCGGCGTCGAGGCGGACGATGCGCGCCGCAATGACGTCCGCCTGCAGCTCTTGAAGTATGAACGTCACCAATTCGGTGGTGGTGGGACGGCGACCCACGAGGTGTCTCCACGCCTGGTGAATCGCCGTGGCGTCGGCGAGGGCGATCGGAATGATCAGTTCTCGATGCGAACCCTCGGCCTCACGCAGCACCAGGGTCGACGTCGTGGCGAAGAAGTCGAAGGCGATGTCGGCGACCTGCACGACGCGAAAGGTCACCTCGTCGGCGTCACTCACGACTAATTACCGAGCCGGCGCGACACTGATAACACCAGTCCGCCCGCGCTAAAGAACACCAGGGCGGCGGAGCCGCCGTAACTCAAGAGCGGCAGTGGAATACCGGTTACCGGCATGATGCCCATCGTCATGCCGATGTTCTCGAAGCAGCTGAAGGAGAAGAAGATGAAGATCCCGATGCACAAGAGCCGTCCCATCAAGTCCTTGGCGCGACGGCCGATCACCCACATACGCCAGGCGATGAATCCGAGCAACAAAATCACCGACGTGGCACCGATGAAGCCCAGTTGCTCGCCAATGGCCGTGAAGATGAAGTCGGTACGCTGCTCGGGGACGAAGCCCAGTACCGTCTGTAGACCCTTGAAGATGCCTGATCCCCACAGGCCACCGGCGCCGATGGCGCTCTTGGCGTTGTGTACTTCGTACAGGAGAGCAGAGATCGCCTTGTTGTTCGAGTTCTGGTTCAAGAAGGAATAGAACCGGTCGACCTGGTATTTCTGTAACAAACCGAGGTAGACCGCGGCGACGAGCCCGGCGGAGCCGACAACGGTGAGAAACGTCATGAACCGCGGCGGAATTCCGGCTACGACCATCATCCCCGCGACCACCAGAATGATGATGATCGATGTGCCGAGGTCCGGTTGGAGCACAATCAGCCCCAGGGGGGCGCCGGCCATGATGAGCAGACGCACCACGTCGTACATGCGGAGCCCTTCGCTACGGCGTTCGCAGAAGGTCGCCACGGCCAAAATGATGAACAAGACGGTGAACTCACTGGGCTGGATCTGCACGAAGCCGAAGCTGTACCAGCGCTGAGCGCCCAGTGCCTGCTTGCCGATGACGAAGACACCCGCGAGGGCGAAGAACGAGCAAATGTACAGTGGCGTCGCCAGGACGTCGAGTCGGCGGTAATCAATGCGTGCGATGATCGTCATGGCGATGATGCCCAAGATCACGAAGAAGCCTTGTCGTTCGAGGTAATAGTGCGGGTTCTCGCCGGCGTTGACCAGGGCTTGACGAGTGGCGCTGTAGGTCATGAACGTACCAAAGACACCAAGAAGAATCAGTCCAAAGGCCAAGCCGTAGTCCACGTGGGTGCTCGGACGATGCAGCGAAATAGCGCGCGCATTGAGGGTATCGCTCATTCGATTGCCTGAAGAAGGGCCGGTAACAAGTACGAGCCAGGAATGTCGCTGTCCCACCACCAATTCATCTGACGAGCAACGGTGTAGGCCAACATGGACAGTCCGTTGGTGTTGCGACAGCCCAACTGCGCGTGTCGCTCCAGCCACGGCGACCGACGCGGTTCGTACGTGATATCGACCGCGACCGTCTCTCTGGTCACGCCCTGCATGACGGCGTTGACGGGTTCTCGACTCAGTGACGGCGTCGTGTTGACGATGAGATCGACGGGGCGAAAGATGACACTATGGTCTACCACGTTGGAGTACTGGTCGACCAAGGACAAAACCGTCTTGGGATTACGCCCCAACACGGTGACTGAATGAACGTCTTCGCGAACGAGGGAATCGACGATGGCGCGCGCGGCCGCTCCCGAACCCACAACTACGACGTGCATATCGGCTACCGAAAGTGAGAATTCGCCCCGCAACGAGTCAATGAACCCCGCTCCGTCGGTGGAAGCACCCAGCAATTTTTCGTCACGCCACAAAAGAGAATTGACCACACCTAAGCTTCTTGCTCGCTCGTCGAGTTCGTCGCACAGCGCCGCCGCCACTACCTTCAACGGCATAGTGAGCGACAGTGCATCAAACTCCAGGCCCATCACCTCACGAATTTTGCCCGCGTTGGCCTCATCGATGTCCACGCGTTTCGAGTTACCCTCAAAGCCGAGATAGGCCAAACCCGCCGCGTGGAGTTGGGGCGACACGGAGTGATGAATCGGCGAGCCAATCACTCCCAGTCGCCAGAATTTCACACTCCCCTCCTTGCCGCGAGCGCTTCGTTCGCGAGCTGCTGGGCGTACGTCGTAGAAAAGGCCATGTCGCCGCTCTTGTCCACTAATACAAAGTACAACCAGGTCCCCACCGGTGCGTGCAGGATCGCCGAGAGCGCCTGGGGCGAGACAACGCAGATGGGCGTGGGGGTGAGTCCGAGATGGAGATACGTGTTGTAGGGCGTCGGCGTCGTGAGCATGGCCGGCGTCACCGTGCCGCCATCACGGCCGAGGGCGTACAGGACGGTCGAGTCCATCTGCAGGGGCATACTGTGCGCGAGGCGGTTGAAGATGACCCGCGCGACGTCGGGCATGTTCTTGGGGTAGTACCCCTCCTTCTCGACGATGGATGCCGCGACGAGCAGTTGGTACGCATTTAGCCCTTGGAGGCTCGTTGACGGGCTCAATCCGGCCGTCTCAGCCTCCGTAGTGAACCCGGCCTGCATCGCGGCCAGAAGCTGCGCGGGCGTCTCGCTCGGGGTGATCAGATACAGCCCGGGTCCAATCAATCCTTCGAGCGAACCATTGGGATGATAGGTACTCGAGGTCGCCGCCTGCGTGGCGTCGGTCAGGAAGGAATCGGCGAAAGTGTTGCCGACTTGACCGGCCACAGTAATCGCTATCTCGTGAATCGTCAGTCCGGGGGTCACGTTGACTTGGGGCACGTTGGGTCCACCGCTCAATATGGAGCGGATGGACGAGAACGACGCGCCCTGAGGAATCTCGTACGTCCCGGGCACCACCAGTGGTGCGCCTTGCAGAAAGCTATCCACGCGAAAGGCGAAGGGTGAACTGAGTATGCCCGATTGATGCAACTCGCCGGCAATCGTGGACATTGAGTCCCCTGTGTGAACGGTCACCAGTGACTCGCGACCCGAGCCGCCCACTGGGAAGTATTGCAGCGCGAACCACACGATGACGATGATGATCACGACGCCGGTGGCGGCGACGACTTTGCGCAGTGGACTAGCGAGCATTTCGGGTGTCCGCGTAGTGCTGGAGCATGATGACCGCAGCGGCGGAGTCGATGCGCGTGCTGTGGTCCTTCATCTTCACGCCGGCCTCCATCAGCGATCGTTGTGCCGCGGTGGTCGTCAGACGCTCATCGTGCTGGACCACCGGCAGTTCCAACGCAGAACTCAGCGCGGCGAACAGCTCGTCGGCGAAGACGGTACTGGCCGTGTCCGAGCCCGCGAGCGAGACCGGACGACCCATCACCACGAGTTCCACGCCCTCTTCGGCGACCAGACGCGCCACTTTCGCAACGAATGAAGGGTCGTAGGTAATGGCCGCTCGAGGAAAGGCCATTGCCTCGGAAGAATCGGTGATCGCGACGCCGCATCGCTTGGTTCCGGGGTCGATCCCGAGGATGCGCGCCATACGTGCCTAGAGCGCCGACGCCGCGATCAGCACGCGGTCGATTCCCGCGGCGTCGCGACCACCGGCCAGCGCCAGACGGGGAGAACCACCACCACCACCGCCCACCAGGGCCGCCAGTTCCTTCACGGTGACGTGGGCGTCGAGAGTGTCGTCACTGGCTACCGCGATCGAGACTTTGGCGTCGCTCACGCCTACCAGAACGACCGCGCGACGACCACGACGTTGCAAATCCTGGGCGAGAGTGCGCAACTGCTCTCCGGGGTAGCCGTCGACCCGCGCCACGAGTACCGGCGCGACACTCTCGTTGTGCAACTGATCGGCGAAGATCGACAGCTGCGACTGGCGCAAGGAAGAAACTTCCTTTTCCATATCTCGTTGACGATCAAAGACCCGCTCCAACGAGGGCACCACGTCCTCGAACGACGTCTTGAGCAGCGACGCGACCGCCGAGAGTGTGTTCTCCATTTCGGCGCTGCGCCGGTAGGCGCCCATTGCGCTGACCGCTTCGATGCGGCGGGTGTTCGAACCAATGGACGCTTCAGAGACCACTTGGATCTGGCCAATATCGCCAAGACGATCGACGTGAGTCCCACCGCAGAATTCGAGGCTGTGGCGTCCCGCACGCACCACGCGTACCTGATCGCCATACTTGTCACCGAAGAAGGCGATCGCCCCCATCTTCTCCGCGTCGGATTTGGAGGAAATAATCGTCTCGACGGGATCATTGGCTACCACGTCGGCGTTGACGAGCGTGAGTATCTCGCTGAGCTCCTCGGGGCGTACGCCGGCACCGTGGGCGAAGTCGAAGCGCAAGCGGTCCGGCCCCACGTAGGATCCCTGTTGGCGTACGTGGTCGCCGAGGACCGTACGCAGTCCCGAGTGCAGCAGGTGCGTCGCCGTGTGATTGCGACGAGTCGCTTCGCGTCGCGTTGGATCGATGGTCGCCACACCCACCTGGCCGGGCAGCACCTCACCGGTCACGTGACCGCGGTGAGCGAAGAGCCCTCCCGCGACGTTCTGGGTGTCGACGACCTCGAAGCGGCCCGACTCAGTGACGAATGTTCCAACGTCGCCCACCTGACCACCGGATTCGGCGTAGAAGGGCGTGGCCTCCAGGAACAACTCGCTCGTGCCGTCCTCGCCGACGAGGATCGCCAAGACCGTCGTTTCAAGGCTGTAGCGCCCCACGTCGCGCCCGACGAATTCCGTGGTGCCGTGGCTCTCGATGAGTTCGCGGTACTGGGCGTCGTCGGCGAGGTTGAGGGCCTTGGACGAAGCGCGAGCGCGTTCACGCTGTTCGCTCATGGCCGCGTCGAAGGCGCCGCGATCGACTTCGAGGCCCGACTCTCCCACGATCTCGCTGGTCAGTTCGATCGGGAAGCCGTGCGTATCGTGCAGACGAAACGCGACGTCACCGGGGAAGACCGTGGCACCCGAGGCCACCACTTCCCTGCGGGCCTCCTCCAAGAGCGTCATGCCCGTTCGAAGAGTGCGCGCGAATCCGGCCTCTTCACGCTCGAGGATCGAAATGATGAGATCACGGTCCTTGACCAGGACTGGGTAGGCGTCGCCCATTTTCTCAATGGTGGCGTCGACGAGTGAACTGGTGAGTGCGGTGTCAGAACCCGAGCGCCGCGCGGCCAGGATCGCTCGGCGGATGATGCGGCGCAACACGTAGCCCCGCCCCTCGTTGGAGGGCAGTACGCCATCAGAGACCAGCATTGTCATCGCGCGGCCGTGTTCGGCGATTCGTCGAATCGCGACGTCAGTTTCCTCGTCGCGCCCGAAGGGGGAGTTGAGTGCGCGAGAGGCGGTTTCGAGTAGCGGCGTGAACAGGTCCGTCGCGAACACCGACTCGACGCCGTTGAGGATTGATAGCACGCGCTCGAAACCAGCGCCCGTGTCGATGTTCTGCTTGGGCAGGTCGATCATTGATCCGCCGGGACCCTTTTCGAACTGCATGAACACGAGGTTCCAGAACTCGATGAAGCGGTCCTCGCCGCCGCAGGCGGGTCCACCGCCGGCACCGAATGACTCTCCCTTGTCAAAGAAAATCTCCGAGCACGGACCGCAGGGACCGGTCTCGCCCATGTCCCAGAAATTATCCTCGCCGAGACGCTGGATTCGCTCGGGGCGAACGCCGATCATGTCGCGCCACAGCTCTTCGGCCTGATCATCCGAGTGGTGCACCGTGACCCACAGGCGTTCGGGGTCGAGGCCGAAGCCCTCGGTGATCAGACCCCAGGCGTAACGGATCGCGCCCTCCTTGAAGTAATCGCCGAAGGAAAAGTTGCCCATCATCTCAAAGAAGGTGAGGTGGCGCTGGGTGGTACCGATGATGTCGATGTCGGGCGAGCGAAAGCACTTTTGGATCGAGACCGCGCGAGCCGATGGTGGGGTCTCCTCGAGTAGGAAGTACGGCTTGAAGGGGACCATGCCGGCGACCGTGAAGAGCAGACTCGGGTCGTGGGGAATCAGACTCGCTGACGGCACGATCATGTGACCGTTTTCGGCGAAATAATTGAGAAATGTTGAACGCAGTTCGGCGGCTTCCACGGGTTTTACACTACCGGTGACGGACCTTTCGGCCCGGAGTCACCCCGTCGGCGGCGCCACTGTTCGACGAGTGAGGTCTCGTCACCGTAGCTGGAGGGGTCAAAGTACTGGGCGTCGCCCACTGTCTCGGGCAGGTAGCGCTGGTCGACCCAGCCGCCGTCGACATCGTGGGGATAGACGTACTGCTCGCCAAAGCCCATGTCGCGCGCACCGGCGTAATGCGCGTCACGCAAGTGCGCGGGCACCTCGGCTCCCCCGGCGCGCACGGCCTGCGTGACTGATCCGAGGGCGCGAGTCACCGAGTTGCTCTTGGGCGCCAGTGCCAGGTATATCGCCGCGTGCGCCAGATTGAGCCGTGCTTCGGGCAGACCCACGAACTCCACCGCTCGAGCCGTCGATTCGGCCACCACCAGAGCGTTCGAATCTGCGAGACCAACGTCCTCTGAGGCCAAGATGACCAGACGGCGCGCCAAGAATCGTGCACTCTCGCCGGCCTCGAGGAGAGTGACGAGCCAGTACAGCGCCGCGTCGGGGTCCGATCCGCGTACTGATTTGATTAACGCCGAAACCTGATCGTAATGAGTGTCGCGCGACTGGTGCACCAGTCGTCCGTCACGGGCCATCGACACGTGCTCTCGGGTGACCTCGAGGTCGACCCCATCGTCTGACGCCGCGAGGATCAGCGCGGTGTCCAGAGTCGTCAGCATGGAACGGGCGTCGCCATCGGCGCTCGCCACTAACGCCTCCAGAGTCTCTTCACTCAAGTGCACCTGACGAAGCAGTTCCGCGCGCGCCAGCAGAATGCGCAAATCGCCGTCGCCCAGCGGGCGAAGACGCCACAGCGTCGTGCGGCTCATCAACGCCGCATTGACCTCGAAGTATGGATTCTCGGTGGTCGCTCCAATGAGAACGATCTCCCCTGTTTCAGTGGAGGGAAGCAGGAGGTCCTGTTGGGACTTGTTGAAGCGATGAACTTCGTCGATGAAGAGCACCGTCGACTGACCTCGTTCACCTAAACGCTGGCGAGCTCGCTCGAGGGACTCGCGAACGTCCTTGACGCCGCTCGAGACGGCCGAGACACTCTCGGACGCGTACCCCGCGGAAGCCGCGACGATGCGCGCCAGCGTGGTCTTACCAGTTCCCGCCGGACCCCAGAAGATCATCGACGCGAGGCGCTGGGCCTCGACCATGCGCCGAAGAGGCGCGCCGACTCCGACCAGGTGGTCTTGGCCCACGATGTCGTCGAGTGTGGTGGGACGCAGCAACTCCGCCAGGGGCGCCGTCGCGCGAAGGCGCTGGGCCATGGCGTCGTCGAAGAGTGACGTCGCTATACCTTGGGACCGAACGTGAGACGCAGATCGCGAAGTTGGCGCTCGGTGATGTCCTTGGGTGCCGACGTCATCAGGTCGGTGCCGGACTGCGTCTTGGGGAAAGCAATGACCTCGCGGATGTTGTCCTCTCCGGCGAAGATGGCGACCAATCGGTCGATACCCACCGCGAAGCCCGCGTGCGGGGGCGCTCCGTACTTGAAAGCGCCGAGCAGGAACCCGAAGCGGCTCTGCGCCTCGTCCTCGCCGATCCCCAGCGCCGAGAAGATGCGCGACTGGATGTCCGCTCGATGGATTCGCACCGATCCGCTACCGAGCTCCCAGCCGTTGAGGACCAGGTCGTAGGACTGTGAGCGAACCCTCAAGGGATCGGTGTCGATGAGGTCGAGATCCTCGAGGTGCGGCATGGTGAAGGGGTGGTGCGCCGACACCAGGTTGCCGTCGTCGTCAATTCCCTCGAAGAGGGGGAATTCGGTGATCCAGACGTAACGGTGAGGACCCTCGCTCACCGGCGGTGCGCCGATACTCAACCGCAGTGTGCCCAGCACCTTGCAGGCCGGGGCGTACTCGTCGGCCACGATCAGCACGAGGTCACCGACCTGGGCCCCGTCGACGCCCGCAATGGCGGCAGTTTCTTCAGTGTTGAGAAAGCGCGCCAACGGAGACTCGAGTCCCTCACTGGTCACTTTGAACCACGCGAGACCTTTGGCCCCGAGTCCCTTGGCCTGCTCGGTCAAGGCGTCAAGTCGCGAGCGAGTGAACTCGGCGCCGCCCACAACGCGCATCGCCTTGACGGTGGGGGCCGAAAAGGCCTTGACGTGCGTGGAGGTGAAGGTCTCTGAGAGATCCTGTAAGCGCATGCCAAAGCGCAGGTCGGGCTTGTCGGTTCCGTAGTCGTCGAGCGCATCGGCCCAGGTCATGGTGTCAATCGGGCCGGGACGCTCGCCAGTGGCGGCCTTGGCCGCATCGAGGACGGCCTCCGAGACGAAAGCAAAGATGTCGTCCTGGGTGACGAAACTAGCCTCGACGTCGAGTTGGGTGAATTCGAATTGGCGGTCCGCGCGAAGGTCCTCGTCCCGCAGGCACCGCGCGATTTGGAAGTAGCGATCGAAACCACCCACCATGAGCAACTGCTTGGCGATCTGCGGGCTCT
>PMTL01000173.1:514-4097 GCA_003168075.1 Acidimicrobiaceae bacterium | reverse complement strand
GATCCCGGCACCTTGAGAGTGTTTCCAGAATGTCCAGGGACGTCCATCAGCGTCCAGATTTGTTGGCCGGACGAAGTGAAATGTCCACTGACGTCCACTCACGTCTGACGTCGTGGCTAGACAATTGGCTAGACCCTGGCTCGTTTCAAGGCCAAGTCACAATTCAGTTTCAAGGGTCCGACGGTGAGCAGTTTGAACTGTGGCGGGGGGACGAGTAGACAATTTCTCAGACGTTCTCGTGACCAACAGACCCGTCGCGATTCAGTGGATCTCTTGTAAACACCGTCAAGGGTCGATTTCAAAGCGATGGCTTTACAGCGAAGGATTTAGTCGCCACTGCATGGTGGCACTCCCATCACGTCGGGCCTTCGACACAAACAAAAGCCAAGCCCATGGGTCCGATCAGACAATAGAGTCCACCGATTCCGGACAACGGTGTCACGGATTCAACTAGTTTGTTGGGTCCGGACTTCGTCGCTCGTGCGATGTGCTCGACGGTGGATGCGGCCCTGAGTGAAAGCGACGCCAACGAGAATCAATAGCGCGCCCAACGGCTCGTTCCAACTCAGGGATTCGCCGAGAAACGCGACACCGACCACGACGGCGAAGACGGGAGTGAGGTACGTGACACTGCTGGCGACGGTAGCCGAAGCGTGGCGCACGATGTCGAAATTGAGAATGTAAGCGACACCGGTGCCGAGGATCCCCAAAGCTCCGAGTGCCAGCAGTGATGACAACGGGCGATGAGCATGCACGTGGCCGAATGCGAGGGAGAAGGGCAGCAATTGGAGTGTTCCGCACAAGACCTGACCCGCCGCCAGGGCGACTGGCTTGTCGGGGAGACTGCTCAGGTGACTTCGGGCGTAAGTGAAACCAAAGCCGTAGCAGACGACGGCGCCGAGGCACGCGCCGATGCCCAACAGTTGACTCGCACCGAAACCGTTCCAGACTCCGATGACGACCAGTACGCCGAGGAGTCCGATGCCGAGTCCTGCGACGATCATGGGGCGAAATGACTCATGGCGCAAGATGAAGGGTGCGACAATCAACGTGGTCAGCGGGGTGCACGCGTTGATTAGACCCGCCAGTACTGCAGAAATATGGGTCTCGCCGTAGGAGAAGAGGGTGAAAGGAGCGCTATTCAACAACACCGCGAGAATGAACAGGTGTCGCCACTTTTCCCACGTCCGAGGTAACGGTGTGCGAGTGATGGCGGTGATCACGAGAAGGGCTGTCGCACCGGCGGCGAGTCGTGTGAAAGCAACGTCCACTGGCGACATTGCGCGCAACCCGAGTTTGATCCACCAGAATGAACATCCCCAGAGGGCACCGAGCAAAACGAACGACACCTGCCACGCGACGACGCGTCGACCGGTCCTGCGCGTTGTCAATGGTTCGCACGCTGGTGTGGCCGAGCGCCCTCCACTTCGAGGAGCGCCTCCTTCGTCTCCAGTCCCCATCGGTATCCAGCCAACGAGCCATCGGATCGCACGACCCGATGGCACGGAATAACCAGCGCCACCGGATTGCTGGCGCACGCTCTCGCCACGGCACGAATTGCTCTCGGCTCTCCGATCATCATCGCCACGTCGGCGTAGGACCGGGTCTCTCCAAGGGGAATGACTTGAAGTGCACTCCATACGCGCGCCTGAAAAGTAGTCGCCGCAATATCGAGCGGAAGCTGCGGCAGATTCGCGACGCCCAGTGTGCCGGCCAACACGGTGCGCGACTGCGGAGCAAGTAGTTCGTCGTCACGTCGAAAATTGGCCAACGGGAACTCATCGCGCACGTCACTGATCATTTGCGCCTCTTCACCAAAACGCACCGTCACGAGACCAGCCTTCGTCGCGGCGATGAGAATACTTCCGATATCCGACGCAAGTATCGAATACACAATCTCTTCGCCACGCCCGCCGTCTCGCCAACGACGCGGCGTCATGCCCAGCCCCGGCTTCGCTTGGGCATACGCCACACTGTTCGAATTGAACCCAGCGTCGAACACCGCCGACGTCACGTCAGGTCCGTTTTTCAATTCGGCGCGCAGGTTTTCCAAGCGCCGAGCCTTACCGTACTGGTGAGGACTCACCCCCACTTCCCGGGTAAATATTCGCTGCACGTGAGACGGACTGAGTCCGACGAGTTGGGCCAACTCGCTGAGCGGCGGGACACTTCCGGGTTGTTCCAGTCGTCGACACAGCGTCAAAACCCATGGGGGTGAGCCGCCGTCACTCGAATCGGGCGCGCATCGGCGACACGCCCGATATCCGGCCTCGCGAGCTTGTTGTGGGTCGCTAAAGAATTCGACGTTGTTGCGAAGTGGCCGCCGAGATGGACACGACGGTCGACAATAGACCCCCGTGGTACGGACCGCGTAGAAGAACATACCGTCGTGACTCCGAGATCGTTCTAGTACGGCGCGCCAACACTCCTCCTCGTCGGCGCCTGACGACGTCTGAGTGTTCGAGTTCATCAAAACACCTCGGCGAGGCGTGAACCGTGGACCTGATCACCGAGGCCGTAAAAGCTGAGAAAACTCATGATCAACGGTCGCCAGCGGTCCGGAGAAATATGGTGTCGAAACTCCGGGTCGAGTAACTCCTCAACGGCGTGTACTCGGACGATCTCTACTTCAATGCAGGCCGAGTAGTCCTCAGGCGCGCCCACTGAATGGATTGCTTTGACCTTCGCCTCCAATTGAATGGGGCATTCCAACACGCGCGGCGGTCGCACCAGGTCCGAGGCGACGGCAGTCAGTCCCGCCTCTTGGAACTTGTTCCTCACGTGGCGAAAACCCATCGCCACTTTGTAGTCCGGAGCGGGGTCCGAACCCGTTGTTAGCGCAAGGCGGTCGACCGCCGCCACTTGGTCAACGGAGGGGAGATTGAGAACGCACTCGCCNNAACCACCAGGCCGAGGACATGGGGGCGAGATTCATCGACCCATCTTCATTCATGGTGCTGATCAAGACAACGGGTGTTCCGAGATAGAGAATCTTGGGGGCTATGATTTTGTGCATACCGACGAAAGTACTTGGGTAGGTATTGTGGTGTCTTCCGGTATCGTGTGGTCAAAGTCCGGCTATCGAGACTGGTGCAGGAGGACTGTTGGACGTTATTAGGTCGTCAGTGCGAGGTGGATTGTGACCTCGAGTCCCCGACGCTAACCGCTTCTCGGGCTCACGCCCACTGCGCGGTCCACTCCCCAGCAATCTGCCCCGTGACGATGTTCAGTCGGTTCCAGACGTTGATCGAGGCGATTGTGACGACGAGCGCCGCGAGCGCCGACTCGTCGAAGTTCTTCGCAGCGTCGTTCCATACGTCGTCAGAAACGGGGTCCGAGCGGTCGCTCAATCGAGTGGCGGCTTCAGTGAGTGCGAGGGCGGCGCGCTCCGCATCGCTGAAGTGGGGCGTGTCCCTCCACGCCGCCAGCGTGAAAAGTCGTTCGTCACTCAAGAGAAAGAAGCTATTTGCTGCGGGACTGGACCAAGTTTTTCGCGTTGCCCGTCCGCTCTTTCGGGTCGAGGTGACAATAGAGTGCATTCGTGACAGTTCGTTGCCGAGTACTACTGGTCTCGGGGAGTTTG
>PMTL01000173.1:0-504 GCA_003168075.1 Acidimicrobiaceae bacterium | reverse complement strand
GCCCTCTTGTTCAGCACGCCCGAGTACGCGGGTGCACTTCCCGGCTCATTTAAGAATCTCTTGGACTGGACGATCGGAGACGACCAGAGTGGTTCCATCTACGAAAAGCCCGTCGCATGGATCAACGTCTCTGCCGTTTCGACGGGTGCTAAAGATGCCTACGATTCGTTGCGTAAGGTGCTGGGCTACGCGCATGCGTCCGTGATTGAAAGCGCCTGCGCGTGGATTCCGGTGACACGTTCGATGGTTGACGACGACAGAATGGTGAGTGATCCGACGATCCGATCGCAAATCGTCGATAGCCTCTCAAAGCTCGTCGCGCAATGTTCCGGTACCCAGAAACGTGACTGAGACGGGTCCTTAGTTTTTCAGGTTTCAACTGAGGAGTTGCGACTGTTGTGATCTGCGAAATTGGAACGAACATCTATGAATTTTTCTTCCCGGGAGCCGCGACAGTTGCGACCAACAATCGTGAAGGACCGAATCTTCTCGTGCGCACCTTCT
>PMTL01000151.1 GCA_003168075.1 Acidimicrobiaceae bacterium | reverse complement strand
CCGAACTTCTCTTCGAATTCCTTCAACAGCTCGCTGAGCTCGATTACCGACAGGACAGCGATGCCGTCGAGAATCTGCTCCTTGGTCAGAGTTCCAGCCATGGTGATTCCTTTCTTTTCTTCGTTTCGTTACTGCGATGGTGGGTTATTCGGCCGGTTCGATCGCGACACCCTCGGGCGCCTCGGTGTGCGCCTCGGCGTCGGTCACAGGGACCTCGGCGTCGGCCTCGACCTCCGCGACCAGAGCCGCGGTGTCGTCGCTCGCTGCATCAGCAGCTCCCTCGACCCCGGCCGGAGTCTCGGCGGCCGGCTCGTCTGTTTCGACCGCCGCGGTGGCCACGGGGCCACCCTTGGAGTCGAGCAGGGCCGAGAGGCCGTAGGCGAAGTTTTGTGGCACGGCCTGAAAAAGGCTGGCCATGGTGCGAAGAGGCGAGGCCAGGGCGCCGGCAAACTGCGCCAGCAGGACGTCACGGCTCGGCAGGTCCGCCAGGGCGTCGATGTCCTTGGGGCTCAGGGCCTTGCCGTCGAGAACGCCGCCCTTCAAAATCAACAGGGGCGAGATCTTGGCGAGATCACGCAGGGCCTTGGCGACTGCGGACACGTCACCCTCGACGAAGGCAATCGCCGTGGGGCCCTCGAGGAACTGCGTCAGGGGCTCGACGCTCGTACCCGAGACCGCGCGGCGCACCAACGTATTCTTGAAGACCTTGTAGTCGGCGCCCAGGGTGCGCAATTGTCGGCGGATGTGAGAGATCTCGGCGACGGTGAGGCCGCGGTACTGGGTGACGACGGCGGTCGTCGTGGCGCCGATCTTGGCCTTGACTTCGTCGACGGTGGCGACCTTCGAGGGTTGAATCTTGCTCACGTGAACTCCTTCACCGGATGCCGCCCGGTACGGGCCTAAGACATCGCAGCAAACGAGACACCCTGCGGTGAGCTCGAATTCCTCGTCAGGCTGACCAGTGGTCACTTAAATGGGTCGCCCCACACCGGATATCTTCGGCGTTCTTCAAACTGTGGCACTGTCGTGCGTCGGTACATCGTAGTAGCGGGGTTTCACCCCGTCAAAACGGCCCTAGGCCGTTGTCAAGACCTCGTCGATTTCGCGGGTGCGCGTCGGGTCAATCTTGACGCCGACTCCCATCGTTGACGAGACCGTGATGGAGATCAAATAGCGACCCTTGGCGCTGGCGGGCTTGACACGCACCAGCTCGTCGATGACGGCGTGCACGTTCTTGGCGAGGTCCTCAAGAGAGAAGCTCACCTTGCCCACGCGTAGCTGGACGTTGCCGATCTTGTCGGTGCGGTACTCGACACGTCCACCCTTGAACTCCGCAACGGCCTTGGCGACGTCCATGGTCACGGTACCGGTCTTGGGGTTGGGCATGAGGCCGCGGGGTCCCAGCACGCGGCCGAGTCCGCCGACTTGACCCATGAGGTCGGGTGTGGCGATGGCGATGTCGAAGTCGAGGAATCCCCCGGCCACCTTGGCCACCAGGTCGTCGGCGCCCACAAAGTCCGCTCCGGCGTCGCGCGCGGCCTGAGCGTTCTCACCCGAGGCGAACACCGCGATGCGGTTGGTCTTACCGGTACCGGCGGGCAGCGAAATGGTGCCGCGCACAATCTGCTCGGCCTTACGAGGGTCAACGCCGAGTCGCACCGCGAGCTCGACGGTCTCGTCGAACTTGGCGCTGGCGAGGGTCTTGACCTTGTCGAGAGCCTCGTTGACCGTGACCACACCTTCGCGGTCCACCTGGGCCAGGGCGTTCGTGTAGTTCTTACCGTGCTTCATTGTTCTCTCCTAGCCCGCGACCGAGATACCCATCGAGCGCGCCGTGCCGGCAATTTGCAGCATGGCTTGCTCGAGGTCGTCGGTATTGAGGTCCTTGATCTTGGTGTTGGCGATCTCTTCGATCTGCGCCATGGTGATCGTCGCGGCGGTCTCGCGACCCGCGAGGTGCGCGCCCTTGTCAATGCCCGCAGCCTGGCGCAGCAGTACCGGGGTCGGCGGGGTCTTCAAGACGAAGCTGAAGGAGCGGTCGTCGTAGATCGAAATGTCGACCGGGATGACGGTACCCTTCATCGCCTCGGTGGCGGCGTTGTACTGCTTGCAGAACTCCATGGTCTGAATACCGTGGGGCCCGAGGGCGGTACCCACCGGCGGCGCCGGGGTGGCCCCGCCCGCCTGGAGCTGAATTTTGACGACGGCAACAACTTTCTTGGCCATGGTGTCTCCTTAAGACCTAGAGCTTCGTAATCTGCGTGAATTCGAGTTCAACGGGCGTCTCGCGACCGAAGATGTCCACTAGCACCTTGACCTTGAGCTGGTCCTCGTTGATCTCGGCGACGTGACCCGAGAACGTAGCGAAGGGACCGCTCTTGATCTGGACGGTGTCGTTGATCTCGAACTCGTGGGTGGGCATGCGGCGCTTGGCGGCCGGCTGCTCGACGCCCTCGACCTGGGGTCGGATGATGTTGTCGACCTCACGGCGCGTCAGCGCGGTGGGACGGGTCTTCTCGGCGCCGACGAAGCCGGTGACACCCGGCGTGGAGCCAATGACGTAGAAGATCTCGGGGTCCGGCTCGCAACGGATCAGTAGGTAGCTGGGAAACATCCGCTTAGCGACGGTGACCTTCTTGCCCGACTTGAATTCAGTGACGTCCTCCTCGGGGAGGTAAATCTCGTAGATGGATTCGGTCAACTCGCGGCTCTTGATGATGTTGTTCAGAGCGCCGATGACCTTCTTCTCGTGGCCGGCGAAGGTGTGGACGATGTACCAACGGCCGGGGCGATCAAAGGCGCTCTCGGCAATGGGCTCCTCGTCGGCGTCCTCGTCGATGATCGTGACGTCGAGAATCTCGTTCTCGTCCATCTCGTGCTCGTCGTGCTCGGTGGGGCTCTGGGTGTCATTCATGAATTCGCCTTACTTCTGAAAGAGGAACGTGACGAAATGCGAGAAACCGAAGCCGAGACCGAAGATCAACAGGGTCATAAATACCAAGACGAAGGCCACGATAGAGGTGTAGTTGATGGTCTCGGCGCGGGTGGGCCAGGCGACCTGGCGCAACTCCTCGCGGACCTGACGAAAGAACTCGCGCGGCGTGGCGCGCTGGCTGCGACGACGTCCGGCGTTCTCGCTCGCCGCGGCGCGACGATTCGCGGTGCCTTCGGCACCCACCTGACCCTTTCGCTGCATTATGCGCTTTTGTTCGCGGTTCATCTCGTGTCTTTCACTACTTCGTCGGTACTACGTCGAAAAAATCTTCGAGCAGGGCAGGAGGGACTCGAACCCCCAACCCCCGGTTTTGGAGACCGGTGCTCTACCAATTGAGCCACTGCCCTTTGCGTCCGCCCGTCGAAAATTGCGTCGGGTGGCCGTAGGGAAGAAACAGCCTACCATCCCACAGGGGAAGGTCTCTAGCGGGTCTCCTTGTGCGTGGTGTGCTTGCGCTCCCACTGACAATATTTCTTCATCTCGATGCGCTCGCGATCGTTGATCTTGTTCTTCATCGTGATGTAGTTGCGGCGCTTGCACTCCTCGCAGGCCAGGGTGACCTGCACGCGCTTTTCGTTCTTAGCCATTTCGTTCTCTCCTCTGTGGTACTGCAGGCACTGCGGTACTTCGGTACTTCGTAGAACCCGAAGGTCCTGCCTGGTAGCGGCGGCGGGAGTCGAACCCGCGACACCACGATTATGAGCCGTGTGCTCTAACCACCTGAGCTACGCCGCCTGGCGAGCCCTCTGTCGGGATTGAACCGACGACCCCTTCCTTACCATGGAAGTGCTCTACCACTGAGCTAAGAGGGCAGTCGTGTCAAAACGACACGGTTGTGCATTGTACTCCGCAACTGGCACTTCTTTCCAACCGCGAAGGGCTACCCTTTTATGCGATGAGAACCCGACTGGTGGAGATCGCCGACGCACCGGCCCTCTTGGCCATCTACAACCCCGAGGTTCTCGAGGCCTCGGTCACCTTTGACCTCGTCCCGCGTAGCCTCGCTGAGCAAGAAGACTGGATCTCTCACCATATGTCCTCGCACCCGTGCATCGTGGCGGTCAACGAAGAGGACGAGGAGGGCGAACCAGGCGCGCGCGCCGAGCGAATCCTCGGTTTTGCCCTGTTTTCACCGTTTCGTTCGCGTCCGGCCTACGCCACGACGGTCGAGAACTCGGTCTACGTGCAGCGCGAGGCGCGCGGACGCGGCGTGGGCGAATTACTACTACGCGAACTCGTCACCACGGCCAAGATCTCGGGATACCACTCGATCATCGCGCGCATCGTCGGCGAGAACGAGGGCAGCATTCGACTACACGAGAAAGTCGGATTTACCCTCGTCGGCACCGAGATCGAAGTGGGACGCAAGCACAATCAGTGGCTCGACGTCGTCGAATACCAGTACGTCGTGCCCGAGGGCGTCGCACTCAAGGATTAAGCGCTTCTGACGGCTCCTCGGCCCAGCTCCACTGCGTCCAGTGCCCCATCGGGACCACCAGCACTCCCCCGAGGACCACAATCGCGGTGACGATGAGCAGCAGATTGGCGTGCAAGAAGCCCTTCACCAAGTCACTTCCACCCGGCAGACCCGCGAAGGGACTAGTGATGGACATGACCAGGATCCAAAAATGTTGTCGCCCGACGTAACTGGCCGCCAAGAGTGCAATGCCCCACACGAAGTACCACGGCTGCACCACGGGCCCTAGTATCACCAACGCGATCAGCGACAAACCCAGTGCGCGCACCCACGTATGGGGTTTACCCGCCACCAACAACCACGCGGTGATGCCCAGGGCGAGGCCGAACCCGACGGCGCGCGCCAGCGTCAGCACGGTGGTGACGCTGAGTGAGTGATAACCCATCACGTGCGCGGCGTCGGCGAAGGCGAGGCCCGCCGCGGTGACCGGCGCGTCCCAGCTACGCACGGCCCCGTTGGAGGTGAGATTATCGACCCAGCCCCAGCCAAAACCCGCCAGCCAGGTCCATAACGCAAACACCACCCCGGTGACTACTACCGAAACGGCGATGGGGCGAATACGTTCGCGCACCGACGCCCGAGAACCCAGCCAGGTCCAGGCGATGAAGGCCAGTCCCAGGGCGGCCGGGGCCTTGACGGCGGCGGCACACGAGCACAACACCAGCGCCCACACCAGGCGCCGTCGCAGCGCTAGCACGACGCCCCACACCAGGAAAGCCGCCATCAGCGCATCGTTGTGGGCGCCGTCAATCAAGGTAATCAGCACGATGGGATTGAGCGCGCACAACGCGAAGGCCTCGCCGCGGTCACGCCCCAGGCAGCGCGCGAGGGCCGTCACCCCACAGCCAATCGCCACGACCGCGAGCAGTTCGAGTACGCGTAGTCCGACCACGGTCGCCAGCTGGTTGTGTCGCGCCAGGCGATCGATCGAACCGTCGAGGAACAAGAAAAATGGTCCGTAGGGGGCCGGAGCGTTGCCCCAGAGGGGGTCGACCGGATTGACGAAGGGGCTCGATCCCAGTGAAAAGGGTCCGAGCAGGTAGGGGCTCAGGTGGTAACTGGTCATCTCGCCCTGCGCCGCGTAGCTAAAGACGTCGCGCGAGAACAGCGGCGGCGCGATCAACATCGGCGCCGCCCACATTGCGAAGATCCACCACAGTGAGCGCAACGGTGCTCCGGGGTGCAGTTTCAAGACCTCGACCAAACGAAGCCATACCCGCATCAACAACGCGAGTCCTCCCCAACCCAGCACTACCGACAACAGCAGCGTCGTTTGGTTCGTCGAAGTAGAAATGGCGCGGGCCGGCTCCCCGAAGAACCAGGTGGCGGCCATGTCGAGCTTGAGGGGCGAGTTGGGAAACGATCCCCCCGCGAAGAGCAGGCACATCGCCAAGAAGCCCAGCACCGCGGGTTGCCAGAGGAATTCGAACCCCTCGAAGGGTCCAGGCCTGAAACGTCCGAGGGGCGTATAGCGACGTTCGAGGAGTTGAATTCCCGACTCGACGCCGCCAGCGGCCTCCTCGTAGCGCCGATGCGCCCAGCGCGCGCCGCGCGCCAGCCGATGTGCCTCAGAGCCGTTCACGATTAGTCACCGTACTCCCCCAGGGCCTCGTGAGACATGGTCAATCCAGCCTCGCTGGATTGACCATGGTGGGTCGGGAGGGATTTGAACCCCCGTAGGCTAAGCCGTCTGGTTTACAGCCAGATCCCATTGGCCGCTCGGGCACCGACCCGTCGACGAGCCTAGTGCGTGCTGTCGTCGCCATTCCAATGAGCAGTCCTAGACTTTCGTCATGCCCAGTTTTGACATCGTCTCCGAGATCGATATGCAAGAAGTTCGCAATGCGGTCGATCAAGCCAATCGAGAAGCCTCGACGCGCTTCGACTTCAAGGGCACGGGTGCCACCATCGAGATCGGTGATAAGGAACTCACGCTCTCCGCGTCGACCGAGGACCGACTGCGCGCGCTCTACGATCTGCTCGCGGAAAAGATGGTCAAGCGCTCGGTGTCGTTGAAGAGTCTCGATGCGGGAAAAATCGAAGTCGCCAGCCACGGCTCCGCACGCCAGAAGGTGACTCTGAAGGCCGGCATCTCCCAGGAGGTCGGAAAGACGATCAACAAGATGGTCAAGGAGTTGGGCGTGAAGAATTTGAATTCGTCCATCCAGGGCGATCAGGTGCGGGTGACGGGCAAGCAGCGCGATGACCTGCAGTCGGCAATCGCTTTCTTCAAGGAAGCTGACATGGACGTTCCCCTGCAGTTCACGAACTTCCGCGACTAGTTCGGCGTCGTATCCTCGGAGTTCGCCTCGTATCGCGGAGGTTCAACCGAACGAAAGATGTGATTGAAGAGCAGCATCTTCAAGACCCAGAACACTGCAAACGCCGCGATATTGGTGCCGCCCACGATGGCGGTATTGATGAGGTGCGCCCAGTGGTGCGTACGCACCAGGTGACGCGCGTACGTGGCGCCCAGGAGTGCGAAGGTCATCCCGGTGAGAGACATCGCCAGGAACGGTACGACCTCGCTGGCCCACTTACTGCGACCGCGTTTGCCCCACGCCCAGCGTCGATTGAGGTGGTAGGCGGGCAACATCGCGAGTGCGTTGCCGAAGAGCGTCGCCTGGATTTCACCGGGAATGATCTTGAAGCCGTACGTGACGAGAATCGCGGTTTCGGAGATACACGTCGAAATCACCGACGTCGTGGTGAAGCGAATTAACTTCCTGCCCTCATGACTGCGTGCCCACTCGCGTAATTCACGCAGGTTCCGGGGCACCCTGCTTTACTTCCTCTTCCTTCAGGTGCTCATCGATGTCTTCCAGCCTGTTCGTGTGGAAGATCTTGTTGAAGAGCAGAACCTTGAGCACCCAGAACACGGCAAAACTCGCCAGGTTCATGCCAGCCACGAGAACGGTGCTCATGAGGTGGTGCAGGTGGTGATCGTGCACGATGTGCTTCACCCAGTCCGCGCCTAACAGGGCGAAGGCAATACCGGCGAAGGACATCGCCCAGTACGGCAAGACCTCCTTGCGCCAGTGACTCCTGCCGCGCTTACCCCAGGCCCAGGCGCGCGCCAAGTAGTACGAGGGCACAATGGCCACCACGTTGCCGAACAGAGTCGCGCCGATGATCCCCGAAATGATGTGAAAACCGTAGACGATCAGAATCGTGATCAGCGACACGCACGTCGTGATGACCGACGACAGAGTAAAGCGGATGAGCTTCCTGCCTTGGTGACTACGGGACCACGCGATGACGTCGCTGGGGGTCTTCGGCACCCCACAACCTTACTGGGTGAGAGAGAGTAGCTCGCAGGCTGGCACAATGGGCCTATGTCACTGGCGCTCGATTTTCTTGTTGACCTGCTGGATCTCGAGGATATCGAGGTCAACATCTTTCGGGGCAAGCACCCCCAAGGCGACCGCCAGCGCACTTTCGGCGGCCAAGTGGCGGCCCAAGCGCTGATGGCCGCGGGTCGAACCGTCGAGCGCGGCCGGGTGCATTCTCTGCACTCGTACTTTCTTCGTCCCGGCGACTCGAGCGCGCCGACCCTCTACGAGGTCGACCGGATCCGAGACGGTCGCAGTTTCACCACGCGGCGCGTGGTCGCTATTCAGCACGGGCGCGCTAACTACAACATGCAGGCGAGCT
>PMTL01000235.1 GCA_003168075.1 Acidimicrobiaceae bacterium | reverse complement strand
CCTGGTACGACATTTCTGTGAGTGACGAGACATACGCGAGATCGTTTGCGAGTGGCGACTCACCGGGCTGAGTGAGTAGCGCTGAGGAGGCGAGTTGGTGCACGACAAGGATTGGGCAGCCTGTGGATTCGCCGAAGGTGGTCTCTACAATGCGGCGCGACCGGGTTATCCGCCAGAGGCGATGGACTTCTTCGTTGAGGTCTTTGGTCTGAATGACGCCAGTCACGTGCTCGATCTGGGGGCTGGTACCGGAATCTTTACTCGTCAACTGCTCGCGCGCGTTGGCCGACTCACGGCCGTCGAGCCATCGGAGTCGATGCGCGCCACTTTCGCCATCGAGACACCCGGCGTGGAGATCCTTGACGGAAGCGACGTCGCCATTCCCCTCGGTGACCGTGAGGTGGCGGCGGTCTTCGCGGCACAGGCCTTTCACTGGTTCGACTCGCCGCGAGCGTTGAGAGAGATACATCGAGTCTTGGTGCCGGGCGGGGGGTTGGGACTGATCTGGAACGAACGCGATACCGAGGTGTCGTGGATTCGCGAGCTCAATCACGCGATGCTGTGGGACGTGCGCCAGCCCTACGACGCCGGAGTAGATTTCGGGGCGATTGTCTCGGCTGGTCCGTTTCGCGACGTGCGCAGAGAGACTTATCGACACGCACAGCTGCTGACTCAGGGTCAGGTGCTCCAACGTGTTCTCACGACGAGTTATATCACCTTGATGGGCGATAGCGAACGAGAAGCGCTGATCGACGACGTGGCGGCGGTCGTCTCGCAACTGCCCGATCTGGTCGAAATGCCCTACGCCACGAACGTCTACGTGGCGTTCGCCCGTGACGTTGCCTAGAGGTCCTCGAGACGTCGGAGTTCAACTCAATTGACGCCGTGAGTTATGAGTTCTTCGCCCTCTCGGTTAGAGCAGTCAAGAGTTACCAACAGATGTGTGACCGCGGGGTCCGGGGGCAGGCTGATTACGTCGGTCGGCGATGAAGAGTTGTCTCGACGCTGATCAGGGCGTCTTGTCCTGGATCTCCCATGCGTGGTCGGCGACGTGCCAGGCGATGATGCGTATTGCGAAGTCCGCGGGCCATTTTTCATTGGCGTACTCCGATGCGAGGCGTTCACTGAGGAGCGAGCGTTGGCGCTCCCATGGGGTGCGTGGCGCGATGCGCAGCCCGATCTTGGAGGCGCAGGCGCGCTCGGCTTCGCGGACGTGGTCGGTTATTTGGTCGCGGTCGCGTCCGCCGCCGCGCGGTCCCTTGGTGAGTCGTTCGGGCGCTGCGTCGACGACCGTATCGAAGTACGCCCAGCATTCCCTCAGGACGTCGAGGTGAATCAGACGGACGTCACGTGCAACGGGGTGGTCGTCCCAGGGTCCCAACGCGCGAGGTGCGCCGAAGTCAGTGATCGGCGTTCCCGGCACGTTCCCGACCACCTCGACGTCGTCGTTGGTCACGTCGGCGGAGACGATGAGGGCGTAGCGAGATTCGTACTCGAGAAACTGCTCCAGGGCGTCGTCGGCGTCACGTCCGCGGCGACACCATCCCGGCCAGTCGAGTGAGACGGCGAAGACGGACTTCTTCGCCGTCTCGAGATAGATGCGGTGGGCCACGGCATCAATCTATCCAGCGGGTATCACAGACTCGAAGGTAGGCGCCGGCAATGTTGGTCATCAGATCACGTGGCGACGCGAGGTTTCATCTCCACGAAACACCAGGTTCTTCTAGCATCGGGTGATGGCTGATTACTTCGCACACATTGCGCGTCAACGCTACGCAGTTGCCGACGTGCTCGATACCTTGAAGGGCGACGAGTGGAGTTCGCCGTCGCTGTGTGACGGCTGGCGGATTCAAGAGATGGCCGCGCATCTGACGATGCCGTTTCGGGTGAGCAAGTCAAGGTTTCTCTTGAGTGTCGTTGGGACGGGCGGCAACATCGCGAAGGTCATGGAATCTTTCGTACGAGCGCACTCGGGTGAACCCGCCGATGAGTTGATTGGCTACCTTCGAAACAACGCCGAGAGTCGTGTCGTTCCACCATTCCTTACTCCCGCGGCGCCGCTCACCGAAATTGTGGTCCACGGCTTCGACGTCTCGATACCTACCGGACGCCACGTGGAGGTCCCCGAGGAGACGTCACGGCTCGTGCTTGATTACTTGGTGTCCTCCACGCCCGCGTCGGTCTACACGAAACGCGGTGTTGCCAATGGCGTTCGACTCGTCAGCACCGACTCATCATGGTCATGGGGTGAAGGCGGTGTGGTGAGCGGGACGAATTTTGGATTGATCATGCTGCTCGTGCGTCGGCCCGTCGGCTTTGATCACGTGAGCGGCGAAGGAGTCGACGTCTTTCGTCAGCACCTCGCCGCGAAGTAACGACAACGCTGGGTCGCGGAGGCTCGTGCTCGGCCCGTTCTCTAGGGTGTACCGGTGCACCTTTTTGTTCAGTCGCTGTCGCAGTCGTGGCAGCCCTTCGTCCTCATCACCGGACTGTTGTTCATTGGTCACGTCGCATCACGTGAGGGTCTCTTCGAGTCGGTCGGCCAACTCGTGGCCCGCACTCCCGGCAGCGACGTGGCACTCTTCGCCCTGACCATGGTCGCGGTGGCGATCGTGACCGCCTTGTTGAACCTGGACACGTCGGTAGTGTTCATGACACCAGTGGCGTTGCACGCTGCTAAGGCGCGTAACGCCGACGACACCGCTTTTCTCTACGGCACGATCTTGATGTCGAACGCCGCGTCGCTGCTCCTGGTTGGATCCAACCTGACCAACATGCTGGTCTTCGCCAGCCGGCCGGTTCGTGGCGTGTCGTTCGCCGAGCACATGGCGCTGGCGTGGGTATCGTCGGTCCTGATCACGATTGCATTGGTGGCCCTGTGGCGGCGGCGTCAACTTCAGCACCGCGCTGTCGCCTCGGCTCAGCGTGCGCACTGGCGACTGGGTCCGGGCACAGTGGCCGCTGTCGCTGCGGTGGCCCTCATGTTGGTGCTGAGTCAACCCGCCCTTCCAGTGTTCGTGCTCGGGGCACTTCTCGAAGTTGCCGACCTCGTGGTGCGCCGTCGAGTGCGAATGCGAGACCTCGTGCGCGTGGCGAGTCCCCAGGTGGTGGGACCGCTCTTCGTCGTTGCCGTCTTGGTGGGGTGGCTCGGACGCTCGTGGCACCAGATCGGGCACCTCGTGGCTCACGCGAACTCGCTCACCACAGCCGCCCTAGCGGGCGGAGTATCACTCGTCATCANNTTTGCCCGCGGCGTCGCTCTTCGCGGGACAGCCCATCGCACACCCCTACGCCCTCCTGCTCGGGCTCAATCTGGGTCCTAATGCCTTCGTGACTGGCGCGATGTCGACCATGCTGTGGTTCCGTCTTGTCCGTCGCGAAGGTTTCGCACCGACGATCTCACAATTCGTCAGAATTGGCNNCGCCGGTCGCTCTGGTCACGTTATGCGTTGCGTCGCTGCTGGTGTAAAGGTTGTCGCGACAGCGCCCCGGATATTGTTAGGTTATGGGCGACGGACGTGACGAATCCCGCGATGCGCACACCAGCGCCAGCGTGAACGATTCCTCGTCCATTGAAGTATTTCTGCATCAGGCTCCATTGGTCGCTGACGACGACCGCGAACCTGCGGCGAGCGGCACACCAGCGCTAAAGGTGCCGGTGGGTTGGCGCAGAGCATTCGGTAATTTCATGATCAACAAGAAGCCGCGCGACTACTCGTCGATCGCGCCGCGCGAGGCCGATGGACGACGCACCAAGACCTTCTTCTTTAACGGGAATGGCCGGGGTCGGTAGGAGCACCCGCTCGCGAGATCAGGGCCCCTTCACCCGTAACGTGTTCCGGCGAGACCACGTCGGCGACGGGCCCGTGGGCTCTTGCGATCACTAGTGGGTGGCCTCAGTATTGGACTGATCGCGTCGCCCGGGCGATCGGCGCATTCGTGGCGAGTCCGGCGAGAACTTCGCCGTAATGCTCGCGACGTCGACTTCTGAGGCCGTCAAAGTAATCGGAAGATGAAATCTAAAGTAAATGACGACCAACTGGGACTTCCGGCCGTGGTGAGAGCTCTCGACACTGACTAGAAACGATACGTGCACAATTCGTTTCTCCTGGTTATGGTCGTTCTCATTGCGATTGGATTCGACTTCACCAACGGC
>PMTL01000039.1 GCA_003168075.1 Acidimicrobiaceae bacterium | reverse complement strand
CGGGTTCACGTCGGGCCACCGACTTGCACGTTCTCCGACCCCTTGAGTCCAACCTCCGAGTAGAGCACGTGAAGAGCAGGACTGCCCACCACTTTCACCTCCATGTGCTCGGGAAATACCGTTACCGATTCGACCATGTTCTCAATGAGGATGCGTCGCTCTCGGTCCTCTGCGGCTTTCCAGAGCGTCTCAATGTCGAGGTTAGCTAAGACTGCCGCGATCTCCTCGAATCGGGTCTCTAGGTCCGTTTGAGACTTGACCTGTTCACTCTGTGCAGCGGCCTCATGGCGCGCAGCCTCGATGACGATGCCGAGTCGAGTTTCTTCCTCGTGGAAGTGGTCCTCGCTGATCTTGCCCTTGTAGTACAGGTCGAGGAGTTTGCGTCGATCGTCACTGAGGGCCTTGAGTGCTACCCCCGACGTTGCCTGTCGGGTCCGGCGCGGCGCCGCCGCGTCCGGTCCCCGGCCAGCCAACCTCCGACGAATTGCCTCTCGTAGTCCGTCGTCGCGACCAATCAGCGCCAGCCCTTTGACCGCTGCTCTACCGATTCCGCGCGTGCTCTTACTCGCCAGTGGGCAACCCTTACCGCGATGCCAGCAGCGATACGACACCGAACCTTGCCCGTTCTGCATGACGGACATCTTTCGCCCACACAGTCCACAAATGACCCGGCCCGAGAGCGGGTCTTTCGAGCGACGCACACCTGTCGTGTGAGCGCGCTGGGCGGCCTGCCATTCGTCTTCGGTGATGATTGGCTCGTGCACGCCAGGGGAACATTCTTTCTTGAACACGATCTCGCCCAGGTAGACCCTCGACTCGACAATGGTCTTCACGGTCGAGGTCTTGACACCGGTCGCTTGCTCGATCCCCCCGTAACTGACGCCGTCACGACGTAGACGAAAGATCTCACGCACGATGAGGGCGTCGTGGTTGGGCACGAGGAACTTGTCCACCAGGTCGTAGCCGAACTTGGGGCGGTTGAGGTGGCGTCCTTCCTTGCGCGCACGAGCGTTACCCATGCGCACGTTCTCGGCGAGTTGCTCTCGGTAGTACTGGGCGAAAGTTCCAACGATGTGGTAGTACATGCGTCCCGAGGCCGAACCCAAGTCGAGGTTCTCCTGGACCGAGTGCAGCGAGATACCCAGGGCGCTGAACTTGTCAGCGAGTTGGTTCAGGTCAGCGAGACTTCGTGAGAGCCGGTCAAGTCGCCAGACTAGGACGTGGGTGACGTGGCCCGCCTCGCAGGCGGCGAGTAATTGCTGCAAGCCCGGACGCGACATGTTCTTGCCCGAGATGCCAGGGTCGGAAATGACGGTCACGGTGCCGAGGTCGCGGAAGTCCGCATAGGTCCGCAGGCGGTCCGCCTGGCCCTCGATCGAGTAACCCTCCTCCGCTTGCTCCTCGGTCGACACTCGGCAATACGCCAGGGTTAGCACGCAGTCCTCCTTTGGGTCCAGTGTTGTTGTTCACAATACGCATGGCGATGCCTACGAGTACCGAGGCGACCGCGTCGTAGTCGGGTGACACCATCATGGCAGCGCATGCTTCTTTCGCTTTTCCGCTATCCGCGAGGGCATCGATTGACCCGAAGCTCGTGAGAACAAGTACAGGTGTCGCTCCAGGTTGGGGATCAGGTCGAGTGTCGACACCGAGTTGGTGAGTGCGCCGAAGTTCGCCAGTTGCCCGACGAGCGAGGGCATGAGATTAGCGAGTACGCCAGCCTGCTTGGCCCCGTAGGCGCGCTCAATGCCAATCGACCCACCGGCGATGCGTGCGCGCTGCACGGCCTGCCAAGGTATCGACAGCGGCCAGCGGGACCTCGTCTCATCGTTGGAGGGCACGCGGTGAGTGAGCCACTCGTAGGTCAGGTAGTGCCACATGGCCCCGGTGACGCCGAGAACCTCGTCGGGGGTAGAGACGCCGAACTGGCGCAGGACTTCACGGTGCAACTCGAACTCAACGCGCAGTACCGATAACTCTGGATCGAACTCCTCGCCCCAGAGTTCCTTCCAGTACGCGGTTCCGGACTTCGCGGACTCGATGGTCTTGTCGTAGAGGCGCGCAGAAATGGTGCCCGACTCACGTTTGCCAATCTTGAGGCCGTTGAACTCTTCGGAGTTTTCAAAGAGATTGCGCGAATCGGCGCGACAGACGAACTCGCGACGGTCGTCACCGTTGACGTTCCATCCTTGGAAGTCAGCAAAAAGATCGATACGACTCACTGCTAGCAGAACCGCCCCGCATTCTGATTCGAGGAGAGCGCGTGTCCACTCCACCACGTTCTCGACCCCATGACCATGGAGGAACTCTGCACGCGGTTGCACGCGAATCGCGGGAATCTTGCTCTTGGGCGTGAAGCCAAATCGGGCGTAGGGGTGGTCGAGGCAGTAGCGATACAGTCCCCACTTGCGCGGCTGCATCTGCATGACCAGCCCCCCAAAGTTGAAGTCCACCGAACTTTCTTGCTGGTCGGCGATGAGGCGAACGGCGTCGAGTTGAGCGAGGAGGTCCGTCGAAAGCGCGCAGCGCCCCGACAGGTAGAGCGCATCCACACCGGAAGCGAGTTCGACGACAGAATCTAGTTGCATAATTAAGAGTGTAATTACACCGGTGTCACACTCGCAAGGGCGAGAGTATGGATATTATCCAATACTTACTTTTTGGGAGGACGACCAACTTTCTTGACACCCGACGCCCAGTATTCTTTCGGGTCGATAGTGATCCCTGGCATCTTGAACACGTCGGGGTGTTCGCCTGTCATCCTGCGGAACCGGGCCACCTTGCGCCAGATCGTGGACTTGTGCATACCAAATTCCTGGAGGCCCTCGAAGCCGCCATACAGATGCCACATGACCCAAAAGCCGATCATGTCCTCGACCACCTGACTTCCGAGGGGCTCAAAAGCGGAGTTCATCGCCTGCAACACAGCCGGGGGAGTATGGCGGTCAACGGCCTTCACGTAGCCCTTCCAAGCTCTCCTGGCAATACCCTCTCCCTCGGGAGAGTCCATCGGGTCAGATCGGAAGTCAGAGTCCATAGTCGCATCCTAGCGACTAGCCCTCACACGCCGGAATTGACAGGGGGGGCAAATAGCGAAATTTCCCTAATGCAGTTTGCGGGTGCTGTTAT
>PMTL01000099.1:179-12205 GCA_003168075.1 Acidimicrobiaceae bacterium | reverse complement strand
CGATGATGCCGTCGTCCCACAGTCGCGCCGTTGAGTAATAGGCGCTGCCCTGGGCTTCGTAGCGTTCGCGGATGGGAGTCTTGAAGTCCTCTTCGTCGTCGCTGCTCCACTCCTCGCCGCGACCCTCGAGTTGGTCACGACGAACGGTCGCCAACACCGCGGCCGCTTGGTCGCCACCCATAACCGAAATGCGCGCCCCGGGCCACATCCACAAGAAACGCGGCGAGAACGCCCGACCACACATCGAGTAGTTCCCCGCACCAAAGGAACCGCCGATCACGACGGTCAATTTCGGCACACGCGCGCACGCCACGGCGTTCACCATCTTCGCGCCGTGCTTGGCGATGCCACCCTCTTCGTAGGCCCGACCCACCATGAAGCCCGTGATGTTCTGCAAGAAGACCAGTGGAATCTCTCGTTGGTCGCAGAGCTCGATGAAGTGAGCGCCCTTGAGTGCGGACTCTGAGAACAACACGCCGTTGTTCGCCACGATGCCCACGGGTTGACCGTGAATGCGGGCGAAGCACGTCACCAGCGTGGCGCCGTAGAGCGCCTTGAACTCTTGGAACTTCGATCCGTCCACCAGTCGAGCGATCACCTCGCGAACGTCACTGGACGTGCGCGAATCCTTCGGGACCACGCCGTAGAGTTCGTGCGCACTCACGAGGGGCTCTTCTGCGTCGATCGTCGTCCAGGGACTCATTTGGCGTGGCGCGAGTTGAGCGACGATGCGGCGCACAATACGTAGCGCGTGCTGGTCGTCATCGGCGAGGTGATCGGCCACGCCACTCACGCGCGCGTGCAGTAGTCCCCCACCGAGGTCCTCGGCGTCGACAACTTCACCCGTCGCGGCCTTGACCAACGGCGGACCGCCCAAGAAGATGGTCCCCTGGTTCTTGACGATGACGACTTCGTCGCTCATGGCGGGTACGTAGGCCCCGCCGGCCGTGCACGATCCCAGGACCGCGGCGATCTGGGCGATGCCCTGAGCACTCATCCGGGCTTGATTAAAGAAGATGCGACCAAAGTGCTCGCGGTCAGGAAAGACCTCGTCCTGCATCGGCAAGAACGCACCACCGGAGTCGACCAGATAGACGCAAGGCAGTCGGTTCTCGAGAGCGACCTCTTGGGCGCGTAAGTGTTTCTTCACCGTCAGCGGAAAGTAGGTACCGCCCTTGACCGTGGCGTCGTTGGCGACCACCACCACCTCGCGGCCCGCCACGCGCCCGACTCCCGTAATGATTCCCGCACCCGGCGCCTCGTTGTTGTAGAGATCGGTACCGGCCAGTGGAGAGAGCTCGAGGAACGGACTGGCGGAGTCAAGCAACTCCTCCACACGCTCGCGCGGAAGAAGCTTTCCTCGGGCCACGTGACGTTCGCGGTGCAACGCCGACCCGCCGAGTGCGGCCGCGCCCAGACGCTCACGGAGTTCTGCGACCAGGGACTCCTGGTGGTGGTAATTCTCGAGATACTTCTCACTGCGCGTGTCGACCCGCGAGGTCCACGTCACGTCGTCGTCGAACTCGTCCACCGGTTACGAAAATCCCAAAATTGGGGCCATTTGGCCAGGTTAGTGACAGATCACTTCGCCGTGGAGAAGCCCCCATTTCGCCCTTCATCACCCCCACCTGCTCGCGGCGAGCAGTATGGCGAACGAACCCCGTCATCTCTACCCGTGGGCGCCCACCAGCGCACGATTCGCGGGCGAGGCAGTGCGGACCACCTACTATCTGAATCGGAGTGACGAAGATGCGTATGGTTGAAGTGACGCTGCGATAACCGGGTGGCGCCACGCGAACGTCGCCGTTCGTCAGCGAGGCGGTGAGGTGGAAATGTCGACGGACGACAACGAAATCGTTGAGCAACGCGGTCTCTGGCTGGAAGAGTTTTCCGTCGGCACCCTCTATCGCCACCGACCGGGTCGCACCGTCACCGAAGCGGACAATGTTATCTTCACGACCCTCACGATGAATACCCAACCGCTGCACCTCGACGCCGTGTGGTCGGCCGAGCAGACCTTCGGTGAGCGGCTCGTGAACAGTCTGTTCACGCTCTCCACCCTCGTGGGGCTCTCGATCAGTCAACTCACGCTGGGCACCTTGGTGGCCAATCTCGGTTTCCGCGACGTCACGTTTCCTCAGCCCGTTTTTATCGGCGACACGCTCTACGCCGAATCCCTCATTACGGGGGCGCGCCCCTCAAAGAGTCGGCCGGGTGAAGGCGTGGTGGAGGTTCAGCACATCGCGCGCAACCAACACGGCGTCATCGTCGCTCAGTGCCACCGGGTCATGCTGGTGCAGTCTCGCCCCGTGAACAACTGATGGAGTGGGTGACTCCGGGTCCAGCGTTTCTCTTTTGCCCGGCTGATCGACCCGAGCGTTTCGCCAAGGCCGATGCCGCGGCCGACGTCGTCATCTTGGACTTGGAAGATGGCGTGGCGCCTGAACGACGCGAGCAGGCGCGTCATCACGTGCGCGCCGCGGACCTGGATCCCGCGACCACGATCGTCCGTGTGAACGCCGTCACCTCGGCCGAGCATGACAGCGATATGGCGATGTTGAAGGACTGCGCATTTCGCATGGTCATGCTCGCCAAGACGTCCTGCGCCGATGAAGTGCTTTCGTTGGAAGGCTTTGGTGTCGTCGCGCTGTGTGAGACGCCCGCCGGCGTCGCGGCGGCCGACGAGATTGCCGAGTGTTCCAACACGATGGGTTTGATGTGGGGAGCCGAAGACTTGGTCGCCGCCCTGGGTGGATACTCCAGCCGTCACGACGACGGTTCGTTTCGCGATGTCGCACGCTACGCCCGTGCTCGGATTCTCGTGGCCGCGGGAGCACATCATCTGTGCGCTCTCGACGCGGTGTACCTCAACCTTGGGAACCTCGACGGCCAACGCGACCAAGCACTCGATGCCGCGGCGATGGGTTTTTCGGCCAGCGCCTGCGTGCATCCTTCACAAGCGCCAATCGTGAGAGAGGCCTATCGGCCCACGTCGGCACAGATTGCCTGGGCGCGGACAATCTTGGAAGCATCGAAGGACCGTGGGGGCGTCTTTCGTGTCGGTGACGTCATGGTTGACGAACCCGTCATGACTCAAGCGCGACAGATCATGATCCGCGCGAGCACTTGAACGCACGAACTTCGGCTTGACTTCTTTCGGGATCGACAAGTGGTTGGATGTGGGGCTCCTCCAGCACATACCCAAAACTAATTTCGAAGGTTGAAATCCAACCGCGTGTACGGCGTGCACGGGCCTGGTCCTTCTTGGCCAGCCGTCTCGAGTCGTAGGGAATAATCATTTCGCTACAGTTAATAGCCGCGATCAGTGAAAACCATCATCTCAACGCACCCTTACGCTGCGCCAAAATCGGCGTCGACCAAGTTGGATCGACTACGAGATCATTCTCGTGCATTGTTTGGCGCAACCAAAGTACTTATCACTGCCTCAGTCATCTCTGTGCTCTTTGACGTCCCTCCGAGATCAGGTGTTCGAACCGACCCGATCTGAAGCACCTGTTCAATGGCACTGACAATCTGCTCCTCCCAGTTCGGATATCCGAGCTCTGCCAGCATCATCCCCACCGCCCAAAGTGAGGCAATCGGATTGGCGATGCCTTGTCCAGCGATATCGGGGGCTGAGCCGTGGACGGGCTCAAACATTGAAGGAAACTCCTTCGTCGGGCATAGGTTGGCGCTTGCGGCAAACCCCAGACCACCAGCGAGTGCGGCTCCGAGGTCAGTGAGTATGTCGCCAAAGAGGTTCGAGGCAACCACGACGCCGAACCGTTCTGGATTCCTCACTAAATGAAACGCCGCGGCATCGACCAGAAGATTCTCCGCTCGTACGTCCGGATATTCCTGGCACATCTCTTCGAAGATCCGGTCCCATAGGACTCCCGTGAAATTGAGCGCATTTCCCTTCGAGATGCTCTGAAGCGGTCGATTCTCGATACGGGCCAACTCAAATGCATACCGCATCACCCGCTCCACACCTTTTCGAGAAAAGACGCTCGTTTGCAGCGCAACCTCATCGGCGAGTCCGGGTGACTGGATCGAACCAATTCCGCAGTACTCGCCTTCGCTATTTTCTCGTACGAAGACCATGTCGATGTCCACGGTCGACTTACCCGCCAAGGGAGTGATCGCGCCGCGAAGTAGCCGTACCGGTCGCAGATTGACGTATTGATCAAAGCCCTGGCGAATCGCAAATATGAGCTGACGAAGCGCGATGTGGTCAGGGACTCGCTTGTCCCCCACGGCTCCTAAGAAGATGGCGTCAAATTCACGCAGAGTCTGGAGTCCATCGGAGGGCATCATGGTGCCGTTCTCGAGGAAATAGTCGGCGTTCCACGGGAAGCTCTCTGTCTCGAAGGACAGCGCCGGATCGAGTCTCGCTATGGCCCTCAGTAGTCGCAGCGCCTCGTTCGTTACCTCGGGGCCGATGCCGTCACCGGGCAGGAACGCCACCCGGTACGGCAATGGCGTCAATTTTTCTTCTAATTCCACCGTCACGTCTCGTCCTCACTCCTGAAGCAACCCCGGCAGTTCCAAGCTCACGGTTCTAAATAGTCGTGCAAACAACCCCAGTCGGGGAAGCAGGGGAAGAGACCTCTGGGGTTGTTTGCACTTCGTGACTAGTCGCTATCTCACCTTCTCGCCAACCGAAGTCAGCAAGGTCTTGACGCTGTCGACAATCTCAGGATACCATCTTTGGATTCGATTGCAAGAGTTGGCGACAACTTGTCGAAGATTCATTTTCGACTGTTCAACCCACGATTGCAAGTGCACAATGCCACCGGCGGTCATACTTCATTCAGGTGAAGGGCGCGTCGTCAGCGCAGTGAGGGGGCTTGATCATGAGTTGGAGTGTGGGTGCCGGCCTCGAGGGCAAAGTGGTCATCGTCACCGGAGCGTGCGGCGGCATCGGCCGAGCAGTCGCCTCGGCCTTTGGCCAGACGGGAGCTCGGGTCCTCGCTACGGATCTGGATCAGTCCACACTGGACACCCTGGTGTCAGAATTACCCGGCACCGGACACCGAGGGATTGGGCTCGATCTCAATGACTCAGATTCTCAAGACGAATTGATTCGCCTGGCCACCGAGGAGATGGGAGGCCCCTACGTTCTCGCCCACACCGCGGCGCTCCTCATTCGCCGGTCCAGTCTCGACGAAGTGACGGAAGACGACTGGGACTCTCAGATCGATACCAACCTCAAATCCACATTCTTTCTCAGCCGCCGAGTCGCCAACGCAATGAAGAAGGCCGGTGGGGGCCGCATCATCCTCTTCACATCACAAAGCTGGATGACTGGCGGATTCGGTGGTTCGGCGGTCTACTCGGCGTCGAAAGGGGGCGTCGTGTCATTGTCGCGCAGTCTGGCTCGAAACTTCGGACCGCACGGCATCACAGTCAACACCATCGCACCGGGACAGATTCACACTTCGATGTTGATGACTGACCTCGATCCCGCGGTCTACGAGAGGATGCGCGACGAGACGCCACTGGGTTACGTCGGCGAACCCGATGATGTGTCGGGTGTCGTCGTCTTTCTCGCGAGTACACACGCTCGCTACATTTCGGGAGCGACCATTAACGTCAGCGGTGGCTACTTGATGTATTGATACATGGTGACTCGATGCTCTCAGCGAATTACTGGGAAGGAATTGGATATTCAGGGGGAATTATGGCCAAACTACCGTTCGTCGATACGCATGTTCACTTCTACGACCTACGACGCAAGGACCTGGTCTATTCCTGGCTGCAACCCGACTACATTCATCCCCAGCTCGGCGATATCAACTCCGTGAAGACCTTGGTCTACGCCGCCGACGCCTATCTCGCGGAGACTCGCTTCGCCAATGTTTCCAAGGTCGTCCACGTGCAGGCCGCCCTCGGCGCCCCCGACCCCGTGACCGAGACCATCTGGCTCGAGGAGATGGCCCAACGGACCGGCTGCCCCGACGCGATCGTGGCCTACGCTGACTTGTCATCCCCTCAGGTCGAAGAGACCCTCGTGCGCCACCTCGAGGCGTCGAGTCGCGTTCGTGGGATTCGTGATTTTGGCGAAGGCGACTACCTCGTGACACCCGAATGGAGTCGCGGATACGCCCTCCTCGAACGCTACGACCTCGTGTGCGACCTGGACTGCCTCTGGGAGAATATGGGCAAAGCCCGTGACGTGGCCGCAAGGTTCCCGAACTCCACCATGGTTCTCGAGCACTCCGGTTATCCGCGGTCGAGATCCGACGACTACTTTCGCGACTGGTCCAAGGGGTTGGCCCGGTTGGCCGAGGCCGAGAACACCTGGTGCAAGATCTCGGGACTGGGCATGTACGACCACTTCTGGACGGTCGAGAGTTGGCGACGGTGGCTGTTGACCTGCATCGAGACTTTCGGAGTGGAGAGGTGCTTCTTCGGGACCAACTGGCCCATCGACCGCCTGTACAGTTCCTTCGACCCGGTCCTCGATGCTTACGAAGAACTCATCTCGGTGTTCACCAGCGACGAGCAAGAGGCTCTCTTCTTCAAGAACGCCACCGCCGTCTATCGCCTCGGTTAGCCCACCGCCTTGGCAAAGTTGAGGTCCACGACATTTGACAATGGCAATAGTGACCTCTAGTCTTGGAATCGATTGTAGAACTAGGGAGATGTGGCGAGGTGGTTGACCTCAGCGCGTAGCGCAATGAAGGACGATCCACCATCTCACTCTCAATGGAAACGGGCGGGAACAAAAGATGAGACTGCGCATGAACCAGGCGATCGCTCTGGCGATTTCCGAGGAGATGGAACTCGATCCGCGCGTCGTCGTCTTTGGTGAAGACGTGGCTGTCGCCGAAGGGCCGTTCAAGACGTCCGAGGGACTGCTGGCGAAATTTGGCCCAGATCGTGTGCGCGACACACCTATCTCCGAGACAGCGTTCCTCGGTGCGGCCGTGGGTGCGGCGATGACGGGGCTGCGGCCGGTGACCGAGATCATGTTCATCGAGTTTCTGGGCGTCGCCTTCGACCAATTGGTCACCGAAGCCGCACTGATGCACTACATGTCTGGCGGTAGGTACAACGTACCGATGCTGATGCGCGCCTCCGTCGGATCCGGTCTGGGCTTTGGGTGTCAACACTCCCAGACGCTCGAGAGATGGATGCTCGGTACGCCGGGACTCAAACTCGCGGTGGCCTCCGGTGCGCGCTCGGCCTACGGTCTCACCCGTGCCGCGATCCGTGACGACAACCCCGTCGTCATCCTCGAGCCACGATCTCTCTACGGACAGCGCGAGAACGTGGAACCCGGTGAGGAGTCGATTATTGAACTCGGTACGGCGGACATCTTGCGCACGGGCAATGACGTCACCATCGTCACTCTCGGCCAGACGGTGCGCGTTGGACTGGAGGCGGCGGACTCCGCGCCCTGGTCCGCAGAGGTGATCGATCTACAGACCTTGATGCCGTGGGACAAGGAGACGGTGCTGCACTCCGTCGCGCGGACGGGGCATCTGGTTCTCGTCGAGGAAAATCAATACTCCGGCGGTTGGGGCACGGACATCGCGTCGTACGTCGTGTCAGAAGCCTTCAGCGATCTCCACGCGCCCGTTCTTCGCATCACCGCGCCTGACGTGCCCGTCCCCTACGGCCCCGAGTTGGAACAACGGTTCTTGCCCTCGTCCGCCTACGTTCAGGATCAGGTGGGCGCCCTACTGTCCACCAAGAAGACACCACCGCCGTGGTGGGAGGAATTCCTATGAGCACAACGTCCGATGTTGCGATGGCCGACAGCACCCGCCGGCGTCTCGAGTTGACGTCGAGTCGGCTCACCCGACTCGAGCGCATGATGGAGATACGTCTCGTCGAGGACCGTATCCAGGAGTTGTTCGCGCAGGGGCTCGTGAGCGGAACGACGCACACGTCTCAGGGCCAAGAAGCCGTCGCCGTTGCTTTGGCGGCCGCGACTCGACCCACCGACTACGTGAGTTGCACCTACCGCGGTCACGGCGTCGCCCTGGCGCTCGGCTTGACGCCCGAGGTTGTCCTCGGAGAGGTCCTCGGCCGACAGATCGGCTGTATGGGCGGACTCGGTGGCTCGATGCACCTCAGTGACCCCGACGTTGGCCTTCTGCCCACTTTCGCCATTGTGGGCGCGGGCACGCCCGTGGCGGTGGGCGCGGCTCTTCAGTTCTCCGTTACTCAGTGCGATGGAGTCGCGGTGAGCGTCTTCGGCGACGGAGCGACGAACATCGGCGCGTTCCACGAAGGTCTCAACCTCGCCGCCGTCTGGAATCTTCCGGTCATCTTCGTGTGCGAGAACAATCTCTACGGCGAGTACAGCCCCATCGCCAGCACCACGTCGGTCACCGACATCGCGACCCGAGCCCAGTCCTACGCCATGGCTTCGGAGATCGTCGACGGACAAGACGTCGACGCGGTGGAAGCCACTATTTCACGGGCCGTCGAACGCGCCCGCACCGGCGGAGGGCCGACCCTGGTCGAAGCCAAGACGTATCGATACGTCGGTCACTCACGTTCGGACAAGGCGACCTACCGACCTGAGGGCGAACTCGACTCGTGGATCGCTCGGGACCCCATCGAACTCTTCGCCAAGAAGTTGGCGCACGACAATGAACTCGGCGGTGAGTCCGTGCAGGACATCCAACGGCGCCAGTCCGAGCTCATTGACGCCGCTCAGGAGACGGTGCTGGCCAGCCCAAGCGGCTCCATCGCCCAGATGTTCGAGAACATACTCGCACCGTCGAGACACTGACCACGAGGAGACAGCCTTCATGCGAATCACCGTCAAATTACCCGTCTTGGGTGACACAACTCAGACCGGCGTCATTGATGAGTGGCTCGTCAACGTGGGCGACTACGTGGAAGAGAATCAACCTCTAGTGTCGGTAGAGTCCGACAAAGCGGTGGTGGAAGTGCCGTCGCCCGTCGCCGGGACGCTCGTCGAACAGTTGGTGGCGCACGAGGACGAAATCGAGATTGGTGCGCCCATCTGCGTGATCGACACGGTGGTTCCTTCGGATTCGCAGTCGTGACCCGAGTGGTCAGTCAGAAGGGTGGGGAAAGAAGATGGCGAAACTGCGACTCGGCGTCATAGGAGCGGGATCGTGGACGGTGGCGTCGCACTTACCGCAGTTGTCCAAGCGCCGTGACGACGTGGAATTCGTCGCGGTCGCCCGAAAGGGTCCCGAGGCACTCAAGAAGATCCAATCAGACTGGGGATTCCAAATCGCCAGTGAGGACTACGTCGACGTGCTCGACGCCGGCGTCGACATCTGTTTGATCGCCAGTCCCAGCGGACTGCACCACGAGCAGGCCAAGGCTGCCTTGGAATCAGGCGCTCACGTCCTGGTCGAGAAGCCCATGACGATCCGACCCGACGACGCGTGGGACCTCGTCGATACCGCCGCTGCCCTCGGTCGCCACCTGGTCGTCAGTTTCGGGTGGAACTACCGTCCCATGATGCACACGGCCAAGCAATTGATGGACGAGCACGGCGTGGGAAATGTGGAGCACCTCATGCTCCATATGGCTTCGCAGACCAGAGAACTGCTGCTGGGAACCGGGGCCTACCCCGACGCGGCGCCTGATTCGATCCCCGAGACGAGGACGTGGACCGACCCGGCGCTCTCGGGCGGCGGTTACGCCCAGGCCCAACTCAGCCACGCGCTCGCCATGGCCCTGTGGCTGACCGACCTGCGTGCGAGCGAAGTCTTCGCCTTCATGTCCGGTCCGCCCGAGGCAACCGTGGAGTTGCACGACGCGGCGGCCATCCGATTCGAGGGTGGGGCGATCGGAACCATGGACGGCGGCTCCGACCATTTGAACGCGGGCGCGAACAAGCACCAGCTCGAACTCAGGGTCATTGGTTCGGAGGGGCAGTTCCAAGTGGACTTCGAACGTGAGGCGGTGTGGCTCTTTCGCGCCCCCAACATCGACTATCGCCCAACGCTCGAACCAAATGCTGGATTGTACGACTGCGTGGGACCGCCGCACGCGTTGGTTGATTTGGCGTTGGGCCAGACCGACGTGAATCGCTCCCCCGGATGGCTGGGGGCTCGCACCGTCGAAATCCTCGACGCCTGTTATCGCAGCGCCGCCAGCGGCGCAGTCGCAACAATCCACACACGCGCTCACGAGGGGGCATGATGCAACGCCAAAGTTTCTCATTTCAAATCCGTCCGGGAACCCTGGAGGAGTACCAACGTCGCCACGACGAGATCTGGCCCGAGCTCGTCACTGAACTCAAAGACGCCGGACTGTCGAACTACACCTTGTTCAAGTTCGACGATGAGCGCATCATCGGCTACGTCGAGTGCGAGCCGGACGCCGCGACGTGCTTCGGCAAACTAGCCCACGCCGATGCGAACGCTCGCTGGAGCACGTGGTTCGAGGACATCATCGTCTCGCTCACTGACGACGAGGGAAATATGCATTCGCTCCGCGAAATATGGCATCTCGACTGAGGAGTGGTCAATGAACATTGCCAGAGTCGACGCGATACCGGTCGCGTACACCGAACCCAATGACAGCAATTCCACTCGCTCACTCCTCTTTTGCCGCATCGAGACCACCGATGGCGTGGTCGGGTGGGGCGAGGCGATCACCCAGTTCCCCGAAGCGTCGCGCTCCGCGGCGGTGCTGTTGGAGGGACTGAGTGACACCTTGATCGGGCGTGATCCACTCGATCACCAATCGATATTTTCTGACCTCGATCGACGGTCGTGGTGGTACACCTACGGGGGCGGGATTGGCGCCTTCGTCCTCAGTGCCCTCGACATCGCCCTGTGGGACCTGAGGGGAAAGATCCTGGGCCAGCCGGTGAGCGTATTGCTGGGTGGTGCGTTGCGGCCCGAACTCCCGGTCATCGCTTCGACTCACGCCTTCAACCCGAGTCTCGACTTCGAGATGGAGCGCCACGGTGCCTACGTCAGAGTCGACGGCTACAAGGGCGTCAAAATCGGCATGGGCAAGCGCGGTGAGGCCCGATTGGGCTACGACGTCGATCGCGACATCACCTTCGTCGCGGGCCTGCGCGACGCCATTGGACCCGACGCCATGTTGATCATGGACCGCGGCCAGAGTCTCCAGTGGACGGTCGCCGACGCGATTCGACGCACGCGAGCNNTTTAGCGACTACGACCTGAAGTGGATGGAGGAACCACTCGAGCCTCACGATGTCGAGGGGTTTGAAAGACTGCGCGCGCAGGTTTCGTGTCTCATCGGTACGGGCGAGCGCGAATTCACGGTTCGCGGCTACCAACGTCTCATTGCCCAGGGCATCAGTGACGTCGTGGGGTTCGATCCCGCCAGGGCCGGCGGCATCACCGGTGGGCTCAAGGTCATTCGACTCGTCGAAGAGGCCAATGTCTGGTTCAACGCCCACGCCTGGAGCAGTGCGGTGACCACGGCCGCCAGTATCGCGCTCTCCGCCAGTACGAATCGTTGTCTGCTCTTCGAAATGAAGCCGCTGAAGAACCCCATGCAGGACGAATTGGTGACGGTGCCGTTCGTCCAGANNGAACGGGATGATGGCGGTGCCGACGGCGCCAGGTCTCGGTATTGACGTCATCGAATCAGTCCTCGAGCACTATCGGCTGCGCTAGCGACGATTCGCACGGGCGAGCGAAGCAAGTGATGAGTCACACCACGACGGAAAGAAGGTANNTCGTCACGACCAGGCGTCTGCAAAAAGCCCGTCTCGACGAGGGCGCGGACCCTCGTGGCACCCCGGCGACATCGGTCACCTGGTCCGATCAAGAAATCAGCGGCCCGGCGTCGAGCCCGACCCTCCTGGTTCGGATTTATTCCAAACCTTCCCTTCCCCAACCGTCCGGCGCCCTCCTCTTCTTTCACGGCGGGGCATTCGTGCTGGGCGACTTGGACTCCGAACATCAACGATGCATTCGCTACTGCGAACAAGGTGAGTGTGTCGTCATGTCGGTGGACTATCGCCTCGCCCCGGAGAATCCTTTTCCCGCCGCCTTCGACGACGGTGTCGCGGCCCTCGAGTGGTTGTCGGCGAATGC
>PMTL01000099.1:0-144 GCA_003168075.1 Acidimicrobiaceae bacterium | reverse complement strand
AATGAGACCGGCACGCCTTCCGTGACGCAATTCTTTCGCGCTGAACCATTTGACGGAGAGAGGGCACAGAAGATGTGGACCCTGTACTTGGGTCCTGACCACCAGGACGTGTCCCCCTACGCGTCGGTCGCGCGAGCGACCGAC
>PMTL01000149.1 GCA_003168075.1 Acidimicrobiaceae bacterium | reverse complement strand
GGAAAGACATTCACCCAGGAAGTGGGTGTTGCCGGGATGAAGAGTGGGGGAAGCAAGACTCCGCCTAGCGCGCCGGCGCGCTGATGGCGCCAGAGCGTGTTCGCCGAGCGATGGCGTCGCTCGGCGAGGAGCCCATGGCGGTATGCACAACTCGCTCAGTTTTGTGGACTCCTTGGCTGCGACGGGCTGGTGCAGGCAGAACAAACTGGACCAAGGCCCTTATATCCCTTGTTATGTAGAGGTTGAGTGGCCTGAGTGAATGAAACTTCAGACTAAACTCCTCCTCATGAAAGAGACGGTCTCCAAGGAAGAGTTTCAGTTGCACGGGGAACTCATTGAGCTTTTCAGCGGGGAGAATCTGGAAGCAGCGGTTGGGTTCACGGTTCAACTGCTCACCTTGGATGATGAGGGCTGGCCCCGGATTGCTTTGCTCAGCGTCGGCGAGGTGCTGGCAGTCGACGACACCACCGTTCGATTGGCTCTCTGGCCGGAGTCGCGCACGACCGGAAATCTCATCCGATCAGCACAGGGCGTACTCGCTTTTGTTCACCATGAAGTGGCATATACCGTGCGTATTCGCACCGTTCGGCTTCCCGATCTCAACGATCCTCTCGCGCTCGCAGTGTTCGACGGGCGCGTGACCGAGGTCCGTAGGGACCAAGTCTCGTATGCCGTGCTGCAGAGTGGCATTACTTTCAATCTTCCTGACCCCCCGCAGGTTCTGACTCGCTGGAACGCCACAATAAAACAGTTGCGAAGGCATGCACCCGCTGGTTCCTTCGCTCAAACAGATCCCGAGCGTGACCCAGGGCTTGAGAGACCGGTCACCTCCAGCCCGGACAACGGCCAATGAAGATCGTGGTCGGAATATCTGGCGCGTCTCGCGCCGTCTACGGCATTCGCATGCTCGAAGTCCTAGGAACGATCCCAGTCGTAGAAACACACCTCATCATCAGTATTCGGTAACGGATGGGCCGATGGACTCGTGAATCAGTTCATTCACCAGCTGACGTCTTAGGCCCGGGACAACCAGGAACGCTCGAACGCAGACTGCCACCGAATGTGTACGGGCGGAGACTAGCGCCGCATCGAACCGAGACAGCACTTTTTGAACTTGCGGCCGCTCCCGCACGGACACAGGTCGTTACGGCCCGTCGTCCGAACGGCCCGTCGTTCGTCGCGCTCTGCGGCTTCAAGTTACTCCATGATCGATGAAAGCGGTCGGTCGGTCATCGTGAGCGTCGCCATTCGCTGGAAGTACGGAGCGGCGTGCTCGTAGAACGTCTGATAACCGTTGCACAAGTAGTTAAGACCGGGCTCACCAGTTCCGCTCACAGCGAAACGGTCCTTCGGACAGCCCCCCTGACAGAAGGAGGCGACACTACACGTGGTACAGCACGTCGGCAGTAAGTCGTGTTTTGCGGTGCCGAACGCGACTTGCTCTGTGGACTCGAAGAGACGTCCAAAATCATGAGTAACGACGTTGCCAAGGTAGTGGGTTGTGTCAACGAAGTGGTCGCAGGAGTAGACGCCACCGTCGTGTTCGACCGCGAGAATTTGTCCGCAGCTTTCTGACATGACGCATAGGTTGGCGGGTTTCCCGCTCGCGACGCCTAGGCATTCGAGGAAGCTCTGTACCATTATTCGTTTGACGTCGTAACGAATCCACTCGTCAAAAACTGTACAGAGGAACGATCCCAGTGCCTCGGGCGTCACTGAGTGCTCAGAAACGCCCCCGTCGGGCGTCCTCTGGACCACTGGAAGGAACTGAAGCCACTGCACTCCCTCGTCGAGGAAGTACCGGTAGACATCGAGGGGACGTGCGGCCGTGTTCGCGTTCACCGTACACAGCACGTCGGGATCCACTCCCTGTGCACGGAGCAAATGAAACCCCCTCAACACTCGGGCGTGTGAATCCCTGTCACGTCGATCTCGTCGATGGATGTCGTGCAGCACGGCAGGACCGTCGATGCTGATCCCCACGGCAAAATTGTGCTCCGCAAGAAATGCCGCCCATTTCTCGTCTAGGAGCGTGCCGTTGGTCTGGAGATTGTTGAGGCATGTCCAGCCCTTGGGAAGGTACTGACGCTGCAGTTCGATAGCCCGGCGGAAGAAGTCGGTCCCTGCCAGCGTGGGCTCCCCGCCATGCCACACAAAGCTCACCGTCGGACCGGGACTCGCCTCGATGAACCTCGCGATGTACGCCTCGAGAACCTCGGGGCGCATTCGGTAGCGTTCCGTCGAGGGAAACAGTTCCGTTTTGCCGAGGTAGTAGCAGTATTGGCATGCGAGGTTGCAGACCGGTCCGACCGGTTTAGCGATAACGGTGAATGGACCCGTCCCTGTCATAGGCGCACCTCAGCATCTCGCGCACGAGCCAGATGGTAATCAAAGAGCAAACCGTACGCGAGCGGATTATTGCACGGATCTTCTTCGGTCGAAATCCGCCGATTCAATGCGCCCCAACTGGCCTTTCCCCCAAATTCCGGACACATTGATTATGCAACTTGGAACTGACGCTGAGCGAATTGTAGTTCCCACTCGATCGACGACACGTTGTTGATTGTGGCCGCACCGAAGATCTTTGAGATCAAGGCTACGACCTCTTGTGCCCCTACTGCGGAAAGACATTCACCCAGGAAGTGGGTGTTGCCGGGATGAAGAGTGGGGGAAGCAAGACTCCGCCTAGCGCTCCCGCACGTTAAGGGCCCTCGCTGCATTGCACGAGGCGTCGTCATACGCGATTTCCCCATTTACATGTATATCGTTCAGTGTCGCATTGGGCCACGCCACATGATCACCGACTAGAGTGCTGTGCGCTGATTCAACATTCAATTTGCGTCGAGTGGTTCGCGCGTGTCGGCTGCGCTGAGAGAGTCACTGGCCTCGCTCAGCGCGCCACTTCTCGTGTCGATACCGCAGGAAGTTGTCAGCTAGATACCTACCCGCATCGCGCGGGTGCTCTGTGCGAACAGCGAATCAACGTCGAGCGGTTCGGGCATCATTCCTTGCTCGACCAAGTAGCGCATCAGCGTCTCGATCACTTTCCTGTTGGGTTCAATACCGTACGGCCAGAAGTCTTCACCCATCAGAGCGACAGTACTTTCATAGTGTTCGACGAGGAATGGCAGCGTTACGCGAAGAGCCGTCGTATCAAACAGTGCGCTATAAGCCAAGCGTTTGGCCTCAAAGAGTGCCTTAAACATCGTTTGGGCAATCCAGGGATCTCTTTCGAGAACTTCACGGCGTATCGCGAAGGTATGCATGATTGGAAAGAGGCCAGTACGCGAAAAATAATCACGCTCGGCGACCCACGGCTGAGGGAAGAGTTGGCGCACCGGCCCGTCGTTTCCGACATAGGTGGACGGAATCCGAGGGCTAATCAGGGCGTCGAGTTCACCGATGGCAATCATCTGCGACAGAGTCTTGCCGTCCGGGGCGAACTCGAGACGGACTCCTTCGGGCTCCACTGCGACGAAGGGTCTACGGCCTGAATTTTCAAGACCACCTTGAGTCCACTCGAGCTCTTGCGGCTTCACGCCAAAGTCATCGGACAATAGTCCCCGAGCCCACACTGCTGCAGTCATTTGGTATTCCGGTACACCCATGCGGCGACCTCGCAAGTCTTCGGGTCGCTCGATTCCGGAATTGGCGTTGATGTAAATCGCCGAATGGCGAAAGGTCCGAGAGGGGAAAACGGGAATCGCGACGAAGTCGTCGATACCTTTTGAACGCTGAAGAATGTAGCCACTGAGCGAGAGTTCAGAGGCATCGAACTCCTGGTGGCGAATCATGCGCCAAAAGATCTCCTCGACTCGCAATGTCAACCAGTTCAACTCAATACCTTCAGGCTTCACACGACCGTCACGAAGCGGGGCAAATCGGTCGTAGTCCTCACTCGCTACCGTCAACTTCATTTTCAAACTCCGTCCAAAGTCGGTGATGTGGTGTCTTCACTTTCCTCGATTGTTCCACCGAGATATAGCGCAGCGATCTCAGGGTTGTTCAGAACTTCCTCACCCGTGCCTTCCAAGCGAACACGACCACTTTCCATGACTACCCCGTGCGTCGCAAGTTCGAGCCCCGCTCGCACATTCTGCTCGACCATCAAAATTGTGCGACCGTCACGGTTCATTTCTCGCACACTCTCATACATCATCTCAGCGGCGCGCGGTTCGAGACCCATAGAGGGTTCGTCAAGAACCACAAGGGCCGGTTCGAGCATGAGGGCGCGAGCAAGTTCGACCATTCTTTGTTGACCACCAGAAAGTTCACCGGCTCGTTCGCCACCACGTTCTACGATTATCGGAAACTGTTCCGCAACCTTGTCAAAACGACGTTGGACTTCTGACTTGTGTCGCAGAATGAAAGCCCCCAATTCAAC
>PMTL01000077.1 GCA_003168075.1 Acidimicrobiaceae bacterium | reverse complement strand
TCGCCGGTGCGGTCGAGGAAGCCCGTGTTGATGAAGGCGACGCGAGACTGGGCGGCCCGGATGCATTCGAGCAAATTGACGGTAGTGCGCCGCTCCTCGTCCATGATTCCCACTTTGAGGGTGTTCTGGGCCATACCGAGCACCCGTTCAACCGCGGAGAACAAGTCAACGGTGAGTTCTACCTCCGCGGGCCCGTGCATCTTGGGCTTGACGATGTAGACCGATCCGGCGGGAGAGTTGCGATCAGCCTGCGGGCGTGCGCGGTCGTGCAAGGCGGCCAGTGCGGTCACCATGGCGTCGAGCGACCCCTCAAAGATCTGATTTCCTTCACGGTCGAGAACTGCCGGGGTTGTCATCAGGTGACCAACGTTGCGAGCCAGTAAGAGTGAGCGCCCGCGTCGCACGACGGTGTCGCCGCCCACCCCGATGTAGGTGCGGTCGCCGGCCAGTCGTCGCACGAAGGTCCGATCTCCTTTGGTCACGCTCTCCGTAAGGTCGCCCTTCATCAGACCCAGCCAGTTGTGATACGCCACTACCTTGTCCTCACCGTCGACAGTGGCGACCGAATCTTCGAAGTCAATAATCGCCGTAATGGCCGATTCCATGATCACGTCGCAGACGCCCGCGGGGTTCGAGGCTCCCACCGGGTTCGCCGGGTCAATCGCAATCTCGATACCCAAGCCATAGTTCTCGAGGAGGACCGTCGACGGCGCCTCAGGTGCGCCCCGGTAAGCCCGCAGCGCATCGCGATCTCGTAATTTCGACGACGTGCCGCTCGCCAAAGTGGCGTGAAGATCACTGCCGTCAATGACGTAGCCCACGACGTCGGCGTGCGAACCGTTTTCTAGGGGCACGACGTCATCGAGAAACGACTGTACCCACGCCACTACGCGCGCACCTCGCACGTGGTCGTAGGGACCGCTCGCGGGGAGGTCCCCCAGGGCATCAGTGCCGTAAAGGGCGTCGAAGATCGAATTCCATCGCGCGTTGGCCGCGTTGAGGGCGTAGCGCGCGTTGGTGGCGGGCACGACTAATTGCGGTCCCGAAATTTCGGAGATCTCGGCGTCGACGTGGGCAGTACTCACGCTGAACGGCTCGCCCGTCTCCACGAGGTAGCCAATCGTGTAGAGAAACTTCTCGTAGCCGGCGGCGTCGTCCGGCGCGTCACGGTACTCAAGGTGCCACTCATCGATCGCACTCTGTAGTTGATCACGAAATGCCAGGATCTCTCGTTGGCGCGGACCCAGGGTGTCGACAATCTGGGCTAATCCGTCCCAGAATTGTGGTGATGACACGCCGGTGTCGGGCAACGCCTCATTCTCGACGAAGTCGAACAAGGCGCGGTCCACTTGCAGCCCGCTCACTTCCACGCGCTCTGTACTGGCCATTAGATTTCCTCCTTGGTAGAGCCACCGCTGAGGCGGGTCACGTTGTCACGATGATGTGTGATGCGCAGAGTGGTGTTGACGATTTTCGCAATTGCCCGGCGGCGGTTGATCACGGACATCTTCGTGGACCACGAACTACCGGGGAGCCCGCGTGCTCAGGCGCCAATTCAGCAGCGACACGAGCTCGTAAACGGCCTCGGTGGCGGGCATGGGCGTCGCGGTGAGTTGACCAAGTTCTACGAACGATCCGATCAACGAATCGATCTCGAGAGCTCGACCGGCTTCGACGTCTTGGAGCATGGACGTCTTGTGCTCGCCCACTTTTTGCGCCCCGTCAATGCGCTGCTCGACCGAAACGCGCAGCTGAATTCCCAATTTCGCCGCCACGTCGGAAGCTTCGAGCATCATGCTCCTCGCGAGCTCGCGTGTCGGCGAATGCTGACAGATCTGGGCCAGAGTGGCGCCGGTGAGAGCACTGATGGGGTTGAACGCCATGTTGCCCCAGGCCTTAACCCACAGGTGAGCCCTGATATCGGTGAGGGCGCGCGACTTAAATCCCGCCGCGCTGAGAGCAGTCGCAATATTCACCGCGCGATCGGAGCGTTCACCGTCGAGCTCTCCGACCGGAAACCTGTCGCCCTCCACCAGGCGAATCACCCCGGGAGCGTCGCGATCGGCGGCCGGGTAGGCAATGGCCCCCAGTATCCGCTCGACGGGGATGTACCGCGCGAGGATTCCTTCGGGATCGAGCGCCCGGATGCTTTTACCTTCGAAGGGACCCGGAAATTTTTGGAAAAACCACCAGGGAATGCCGTTCTGCAAGGGAAGCACCACGGTCTCGTCGCCGTAGAGATGTGGCAATTTGTCGGCAATCTCGACGATTTGGTGTGCTTTGAGGGCGAGCACCACGAGATCTTGCGGCCCAAAATTAGCGAGGTCGTCACTGGCCGCGAGAGTGGTAGCTACGGTCGAGGAACCATCGGGTTCCACCAAGGTGAGGCCACTCGACTGTATTTTCGCCAGGTGATCACCGCGAGCGAGAACGCTGACTTGTTCGCCCGCGTTCGCTAGCCGGACGCTGAGCAGTCCACCGATTGCTCCGGCCCCCACGATACATATGCGCACCGACCGATTCTATCGACAGGGACGTTTCGGTTACAGCGTCACGTGCCTACCGATTGCCAACCAATGTCTAGTTGCTACCCACCAGTAAAGATATGCTGGCCTCGCCATGACAGACAGTCACACACTCAGCGGCAATGCGTCCTCGGCGAACACCGTGGCCTCCCTCTTATCGCCGGACGCCCTCGGGAGCGCGCTGCTTTCCGCAGAGGGAATCGCGCTCGATCACGCGGCGTTGCGCCAAGAAGTAGAACGCCTCGCGACGCAGTTGCGACGTGCGGGACTGGGACCCAATGACCGAATCGCCATCGTGCTGCCCAATGGTCCTGAGATGGCGCTCGTCCTGCTGGCGGCAATGTCGGTAGGTTGCGCCGCCCCCCTCAACCCCAAGTACCGCGAAGAAGAATTTCGCTTCTACCTCGACGACCTTCACGCGTCGGCCTTGCTCACCAGGCAAGGGGGCGCCCCAGCAGCCTTGGCTGCCGCACCCGATGGCATCTCCTTGATTGACGTACAGGGTGAGGGTCTCGCCATTGACTTGGTGGCAACAGTGGAGGTGGACGCCACGGCGGAGCGACCGAGCGCCGCCGATGAGGCCCTAGTACTGCACACCTCGGGAACAACCTCGCGCCCTAAAATCGTCCCCTTGCGTCAAAGCAACTTGGCCAACTCGGCCCGAAATATTGCCGAGTCATTGCAACTAACGCCCGTCGATCGTTCGCTGAACGTCATGCCGCTCTTTCACATTCACGGAATCATGGCGGGTCTGCTCGCACCCCTCTCGGCCGGCGCCTCGGTCGTGTGCACGCCCGGCTTTGACGCGTTCGCCATCCACCGCTGGATTGACGAATTGAAACCCACCTATTACAGCGCGGTGCCGACCATGCACCAAATGGTCTTGGCGCGCGCTCGCGAGAAGCGACCCACCACTCTGCGTTTCGTTCGCTCATCGTCGGCCTCCCTGCCCGCTCCGGTCCTCGAGCGACTGAGCGAACTTTTCGGCGTTCCCGTGATCGAGGGATACGGAATGACGGAGGCATCGCACCAAATGACGAGTAATCCACTGCCGCCACGTCACGTAAAGCCGTCGTCGGTGGGCGTCGCCACCGGCGTTGAGGTGGTCATTTTGGATGACGAGAATAATGAACTGCCCCGGGGTCAACGAGGTGAAGTGGCAATTCGGGGCAACACCATTGTCGCGGGCTACGAGAACAATCCAACGGCGAATGCCACGGCCTTCACGAACGGCTGGTTCCGGACGGGTGACGAGGGAATGTTCGATGAGGAGAGATACCTCTTCTTGACGGGCCGGCTCAAGGAACAAATCAACCGGGGGGGAGAGAAAATCTCACCGCTCGAAATCGACGCCGTGCTCCTTCGCCATCCCGCCATTGCCGAGGCCGTCGCCTTCGCCATTCCTCACGACAAACTAGGCGAGGAAGTTGGTGCCGCGGTCGTCTTGGCCACCGGTAAGGAAGCAACGGAATCTGAGTTGCGCTCCTTCGTCGGCGAGCACCTCGCTTCCTTTAAAGTACCGCGACGGATTCTTATTGTGGATGAAGTTCCCAAGGGCGCCACCGGCAAAGTTCAGCGCATCGGACTAGCAGCGAAACTGGACCTCGGTTAGTCCGAGGCCGCCAACGTATTGCGCAGAGTGCCAATCCCCTCGATACAGATCTCAATGGGGACACCCGGTCGCATGGCCATGGCGCCGACCGACGTGCCACAGGCAATGACGTCGCCGGGCATCAGCGTTAAGTCGCGTGAAATGAGGTGGACGAGTTGACGCGGTGAGAAATTCATGTCGCTCACGTCGTAATCCTGGCGGGCCTTGCCGCCCACCAGGGTAGTGACGTGCAGTGCGTCAGGCTCGATTCCGGTGGCGATGACCGGGCCCAGGGCGGCGAATGTGTCGAAGCCCTTGGCGCGCGCCCACTGGGCAAAGGATTCGTCCTCCGTGATCAAGTCCATTGCCGTGACGTCGTTGACGCACGTGTAGCCAAACACCACGTCGTCAACGTCGTCCATCGCCACGTCAACGCAACGTTGTCCAATGACCACGCCCAGTTCGCCCTCGTAGACGATGCGTCCGGTATAGGAAGCGGGGCGGCGCACGCTCGAGTCGTGACCAATCAGCGAGGACGAGGGTTTGATGAAGTACAGAGGGTCGTTCGGGGTGCTCCATCCGAACTTCTCGGCGGCGGACCCCAAGTTGTTCCATAGTCCAATTATTTTGGTGGGCTGACACGGAGCCAACAACGTGACAGAACGCAGGGGCAGCCGTTCGTCCGTCGCTTCGGCGCCACCAAAGATGTCGCCCGTGTGAACGACAATATCCTCGCCCTCAACCACTCCCACTCGCGTTCGACCCTTCTCGTCGTCGAAGCGCACCCAACGGATAATTTCCTGGTCTTTCATGGATGTCCTTGGTAACTTTCTCTCGGCGACGATGCACGTACGTAGTGGTCCTCAGTGGAGCACGACCATTGTCCCGAGACATGATATCGACCGCGGGTTCGAAGGTGGCGCCGGCCTCACCGAGGTGGCCTAATACTTCGGCGTGCCTTAACCACGTGATCGGCGTCGGAGTACTCGCAGGAGTTGCTTTGCTTGGTACCACGAGCCCGGCGCAGTCGCAGCAGTCGACCACCGGTTACCTGTTGGCGGAGGTGCGGGGACACCAATTAGTGGTCCATATGACCTGGACCATTTCAGGAGGACCCCCGCTGGTTGGTTCTTCACTCGCCCGAAGGGAAATCACCGACAGTTCCATCACTGAAACAAGGGCGGATGCGTGACGGTGGCTGGTCACCTGGGGGACGAAGTCCCTCTCGGAACTCTCGCTGGCATCTTGGAACAAGCAGGAATAAGGAGGCCCGATCGATGACCGACTACACGATCGTGATCGAAGATGCGGGAACGAATTACGCCGCGTATGTGATTGGACTCGATGGCGTCATCACGACGGGAAACACTGTCGAAGAAGTCATCGAGAACATGCACGAAGCGACCCCCCTCCACTTGGAGGGCATGCGTTTTCACGGCGATGAGTTGCCAGAACGCCTTCCGATGGTCAAGACCATTCACGTGGCGTCGTAGGTTCTTTCGACCTCAGGCAATGTCGTTCTGACCCGCCGGATTGGAACGGAGACCATGATGACTGAGTTCACTATCGTGATCGAGGACGCAGGCACCAACTTCGCCACGTACGCACCTGATGTACCCGGATGTATCGCCACGGGCGTAACCGTCGAGGAGGTGACCGCGACGCTCCGAGAGGCACTCGGCGAACACCTGGAGATTCTGAACGAAATGGGCGAAGAGATCCCCGTCTTACGTTCGCGGGCCGACATCATCCAGATCACTTCGTAGCGGTAGTGTCATTCGCCACTCCTCAGCCAGAGGATGACGGCGTCATCAGCCAACAGAGAGAATTGGGCGAGGCTAACAGCAGCGCTCGCAGAATTCTGGCGAAGGTGACCCCTTGCCTGGCGCGGTCGAGGTAATCGCTTAATTCATTGGTTCAACGCTTCGAAACTGGACTTCAAACCACCCCAGGCTTGACCTCGATTAGACCTTGCCTTCAGCCATCGAATAGACCCTTACGTAAAGTTTGCCTCTTTCGATCTTTCAACCCCCTTTCGGCATCCACTCCTTCTACGTCTAACGAGAATACGGACAGATCAATCACCCTGGACCGTTACTTGTCAGGATCTAATGTCCACATAGCAGATGCACGCGATGTCTTTATCGCAGGGGCAGTCTCGTCCTAGGCAAGCGTCCAGAATCCTTCATGGGTGTCGAGAAACTCCCTTCGTCGATATGGACCCGGGAACCCCTCCTACTTGATGGTCTCCACGTTGGACGAGCCGAGTTGATTCGTCACGTAGCTCTTCAAGATTGAAACCGCCTGATCAACCGTGGTCGACGGGTTCTGAATGATCGCCCCAGTGGCCTCGCCCATTCCTTGGACCCATGCTGAGTAGTCCGCTCCCGTCGGCGTCAGGGTTGCCGACGGCAAGATCTGAGCGAACAACTTCTGCGAGGGCGCGAAGTTCGTGTAGCTAGGAAGGTTCCAGTAGGACTTGTTAGGCGAGACAAAGCCGGCCCAGTTCGCAGACTCAATGCTGAACTGCTCGTTCTCCATCAGGTTGATCAACTGGAATGTGAGGGCCTTGTTACGAGAAACTGACGACATGGCGAAGTCCCATCCACCGAGAGTGCTCGCAATGCCCGAGCCTTGACCGGCGTACGTGGGAATCGGCGTCACGGCCATTGTTTGCGCGGCTTGCGGCCAATAGGGAGCCGAGATGAACTTGGTCCAGTTCCCGGTGTAGAAGTTCGACCCAACGGCCATGGCAAGCTTGCCCTGCTGGAAGAGTGTCAAAGGTGCGGTGAGCGCACTCGGACTGAAGAGATCGGTGACTGAGGCTCCGAGCCGGGCACTGTAGACCTGAGAGTAGAACTTCAAGGCCTGGCGAATACCGGGGCTGTCAACGACCCATTTCTTCGTTGCTGCGTCGTAGATCGTCGGCGCGGTGGTTCCGACGATGAGGTTGTTGACTCCCTGCAGCGCCCCTCCCGCTCCAGAGCCAGTACTCCCCTCGAGCCACAGGGGGACAACACTCGGTAGGGCCGCCTTGATCTTCTTCGCCGCCGCCAGGACGTCTGCCATGGTCTTTGGCTTCCACGGCACCGGGATTCCTGCCTTCTTGAACATCTTCACGTTGTAGAGCATCGCCGAGACGTTCTCACCCTGGTCCACGGCGTAGACCTTTCCACCGAAGGTTCCCTCGCTCTGGACCACCGCGGGAAACTTGTTCCACCATGTGGTGGACTTGAGATACGAATTGAGCGGGGCGAAGTAGCCGGTGCTCGCGAAGAGACCGATTTGGCCGCTCGGCATCTCCGCGACGTCGGGAGCGCTGGAGGAGTTGCGATAGAGCAACGACAACTTCGAAATGATGTCGTTGTAGCTACCGGGCAACTGGACGAACTGGACCGTCACGCCAGGGTGCAGCTTCTCGAACTGGGTGCGAACCTGGGTGTAGAACTCCGTCGCCAACCCGGTGGTGTCAAAGACATACGAAGGGCTGAAGGCGATCGAAATCGTCGTCTTGGTCGACGCCGACACGACCTGCGATGACGCCAATGGCACCATCGCCACGCTGCTAATGACTCCTAGCGCCGCGGCGATCCTTCCCGTCCTACGCCACGTGTTGCGCGTCTTGTCAGAGCCCGTCATAACCCCCCCAATCGTTGATGGCAATCGCACGTCGCTTCGACCAAATCGACGCTCCGCGCGACTTTGGTATATTGTTCTATCATACAAACAATGTCTCAGCAAACGGTTACTGTCAGGTTCAAGTTGGCAGCGGGAGGTGAATGCGGTTTCCCCCATGTGGAGCTTTGAATCTCACCCATTTATCGACCCCGAGTGCCAGAACGCCTGGGTAAATTATTTGTTGCGCCAGAGTTGGACGGTCTCACCAGACCTGACGCCATTGTCACTTCTCGACCTGCGCCAGATGAATGAACCCGACTTCGATGCGGTCGCGGACGGTCGGAATTTCCAACGCACCGACTACACCATCGCGGGCGACGCNNCTACCGGTCCTCTTTCACCTCCACGGGGGTGGGACGGCTTTGGGCAACCGCTTCTGCGACATCGCACGGGTCCTCGACTGGGTGGACGAACTCTCGGTCGCGGCAATCTCCGTCGAATACCGTCTCTCGCCCGAGCATCCATACCCCGCCGGTTTAGACGACGCCTGGACGGCCCTTATATGGCTGAACGCGCACGCACTCGAACTTAGCGTCGACCCTCGAAAGATCGTTCTCGTGGGAGAGAGCGCGGGCGGTTGCCTCGCCGCAGGACTCGCTCTTCGCGCCCGCGACGTGGGTCTGCCGCCACTCGCCGGCGTCCTCCTGATGTGTCCGATGCTCGATGATCGCATCCCGAGCGACGTGGGCCAAGGCGCAACAATCGGCCCGTGGAGTGCTGCGAGCAACGCAGCGGCTTGGAGCTTCTATCTGGGCGAACAACGTGGTCGCGACGACGTGCCAACGTACGCTGCCCCAGGTCGTGAGACGAGTCTCGAGGGACTCCCTCCGGTGTACATTGATGTCGGCTCCGCCGACGTGCTCGCCCCTGAGGTTATCGACTTCGCGTCTCGCCTATGGAGCTGCGGGGCAAACGCAGAGTTACACGTGTGGCCAGGGGGGTATCACAGCTTCGATGAGTTTGCTCCGTTGGCCGCGATCTCGGTCCAGGCCACCTCTTCACGGTCCTCGTGGCTCAGAAGGATCATCTCGTGAGTGGTCTCAACGCCCGTCTCTGAGACGAGAGAGACAGGTCAAAGTGACGCTCCGGTCGGCCTGGCGAAACTAGGGAGCCTCAACCCGGACCACGCCAACGAGAAAATTCTGGTCGATCCGGATCACTTTCAATCACCTCAGGGAAGGCAGGATTCGTGTCTCTGTGATGCAACATTGAGAGACAATCTCAACAGTTGTTCCAGCATCAATGACTCAGCTTGTAAGAGGGGAAGCAACCGCAGCAGCGAGTGCGGGTGACTCCACGCACTTCTTCGTGATGCCACGAAGGTTGATGCGTCCTCCTCAGTGGGTCGTACTTGAAGATTCAGATTGTGGTGAATCAGGCTGTCGATTGCGCGCTGCCACGACGGCGATCGCGGCAAGACCAATGAGCTCGCCGGCGATTTGGGGTGCGGAGAGGGGCTGGCCGAGAATTGGAATCGCGACGACCGACGCGACGAGCGGCGAAAGACAACTGATCGCCGACGAGACCGAGGCGTCGACGAATCGGTGAGCCCAGTTCATGAGGAAGTGTCCCGTTCCCGGAACCAGCGCGATCAACGCTATCCAGACCCAGTCTGTGGCGTGCATCCGCGCGAGATCCTGACGAGCGAGCAACACGATGATTGTCGTCACCACCGCCGCAACGATCATGACCCCCGCGGTGTACTCCATCGCCCGAGTCTTCTCGCGGGCTCGTTTTGAAGCAAGCCAGTACGCCGAGAAACTGAAGAGAGCTCCCACGGCAAGTAGGTCCCCGAGGAGTCGGTGGTGCTCAGCCGGACTAGGGCCGATGACCGCGATGGTAACGCCAGCCATGGCGATAAATATCCAGAGGAGGTCCCATCGACCGAGACGCTCATTGAACATCCGTCGAGCGAACACGAGCACCAACGCCGGCTGCAAGCCACCGATGACGGTGACGTCGACGATGCTAGTGAGGCGTACCGCGCAAAAGAACATCATCATGTCGCCGGCCAGAAAGACTCCCGCGAGCCAGGACAATTTGAAGGTTTTCCAACTCAGGGGCTGACCGACCGCGTACGAGATGGCCGTGAGCACGAGGGCCGCGAGCCAGAGGCGATAGAAAGCGACTATCAGTCCAGGTGCAAAGGCGAGAGCCGCGAAGATTCCGCCAAATCCCCACAGGAATGCCGCGAGTGCCGAAGCACCCAGGCCCAGGGTCGCGTGGTGTGATGCCTCGCTAATTGGTCGACACGAAGGTTGGGGGCGCCACCGGCAACACTAGATCTACTTGCCTTGCGCCGTCGCTCGGTCCGTCGGCGCATTCGTCGGAAAATTGAGTGATGAGTGGTGCTGGCCGATATTCTGCCAGCGGCTCGTCACCGCCTTGCCCTTCGTGTAGAACTTGACGCCGTCGGGGCCATAGACGTGTAGGTCGCCAAAGAGTGAACTATTCCAACCACCAAAGGAGTAGTAGGCGACGGGGACAGGTATCGCGACGTTGATACCGACCATCCCCGCGTCGACCTCGGTCTCGAAAAGCTGCGCGGCGCCACCGTCGTTGGTGAAGATTGCAGCACCGTTGCCGTAGCCGTTCCGGTGGATAAGCCCGATCGCGTCTTCGAGGCTATCCACGCGCACGAGTGAGAGGACTGGGCCGAAGATCTCATCGATGTAGACCTTCATGTCCTCGGTGACGTTGTCAATCAGACAGGGTCCGAGCCAGTAGCCGCCGGGTTCGCCACTGATGTCGTGGTCGCGACCGTCAATCGCGATCTTCGCGCCCTCGGCTTCGCCGATACCGAGGTAGGAAACGACCTTGTCGCGGTGCTCCGAGGTGACCAGTGGTCCCATCTCGGACCTGGCGTCTGTTCCAGGGCCCACCGTGAGCCGATTCACACGCTCGTGAATGCGGCTCACGAGTTCGTCGCCGCAGCCACCCACCGCGACGAGCACTGAGGCTGCCATGCAGCGTTCGCCCGCCGAACCGAAACCGGCGCTGACAGCAGCCTCGGCCGCGGCCGCCAGGTCCGCGTTGGGAAGAACGACCATGTGGTTCTTCGCACCACCGAGGGCCTGCACGCGTTTGCCCTCACGGGCCGCTGTTTCGTAGATGTGGCGTGCGATCGACGTCGAACCGACGAAGCTCACGGCCGCGACATCGGGGTGGGTGAGAATACGATCCACCGCGACTCGGTCACCCTGGACGACGTTTAAGACTCCCTGGGGAACACCCGCTTCGGCGGTGAGCTCGGCGAGAAGTATAGACGCTGACGGGTCCTTCTCCGAAGGCTTCAGGACGAACGTATTGCCAGTCGCGATTGCGAGCGGGAACATCCACATCGGAACCATCGCGGGGAAGTTGAACGGCGTGATGCCGGCGACGACCCCGAGAGGCTGACGCACCGAATGCACGTTCACCCCGGTCGAGACGTTCTCGCTGAACTCACCCTTCATCAAGTGGGCGATGCCACAGGCGTATTCGACGACCTCGAGACCGCGGGCGACTTCTCCGGCCGCGTCGCTCTTCACCTTTCCGTGCTCACTGACTATGAGATCAGCCAGATCGCTCGAGTGTTTGGCAATGAGTTCGCGCAGCGCGAACAAGATCGTCGTCCGCTTGGCGAGTGACGTCGCGCGCCACGCCGGAAACGCGGCTTTCGCGGCGGTCACCGCCTCGTCGACTTCGGCGACCGAGGCGAAACCGACCTCGCCGCTCTGCACACCCGTGGCGGGATCGAAGACTTTGCCGCGACGTTCTCCATCTCCCGAAAAGGGCTTCCCGTCAATCCAGTGCGTGATCCGTTTCATGAGACCTCCCCGGGCCTCACTCCAGCGTGACGTCTTCGCCCCCTCTGTGTCACTGCTCTCCAGCGACATCATTGACCGCGACCCAGCGTCGAGTCTTCACTGAACGCTCCATCGACTCACAGACGGCGGCGACCTCGGCACCCTCTACGAAACTGGGGACCCAACGCGAGTGCGACCACGTTGCAGCGAGATCCGCGGCCTGATTGACGAAGCTCGCGTCATAGCCGACCCCCTGGCCGATCGGCCACCAGCCGTGCGTTTCGGGCTGGAGCGGGTGTTCGGCGCGAATTCGCCGCATTCCGTAGAGTCGCGGGTCGTCATCGACGCTGGCGAACCAGAGCTCGTTGAGCTGGTTGTACGAAAAGACGGCCGTTCCCTTAGAGCCGTTCACCTCAACGACGAAGTCGCAGGGACGTCGCGGCGCGACGCGGGCCACCTCCATCGTCCCCTGGGCACCCGAAGCGAAGCGGATCAGCGCGGATGACGCATCGTCGATCTCGACTGGTCGCACGCCACCAGGCACCGTCCGCTCGTGCACGAAGGTGGATGACGTCGCCGAAACCTCGGCGATCGGGCCGAGCATCCAGAGCGCCATGTCGACCAGGTGACTGCCGAGGTCGCAGATTGTCGTTCCGCCCATCGCTGCCTCGAAGCGCCAGTCAAAGGGAATCGTCGGATCGACGAACTCATCGGAGAGCCACGTCCCGCGCCACAGACGAACCTCGCCCAGCTCGCCACCTTCGACCATCTCTTTGAGGAGCGACACCGCGGGCAGACGCCGGTAGTTGAAGCCGACGGCGTGCTGGACCCCCGCTGACACGACTGCGTCACGAGCCCTCGCGGCATCGGCGTAGTTCGTCGCGAGCGGCTTCTCGCAGATCACGGACTTGCCGGCCGCGGCCGCGGCGATTGCGATTTCGGCGTGCGTTCCCGGCGGAGTACAGATATCGACCACGTCGACGTCACGGCGCTCGACGAGCTCACGCCAGTCGGTCACGTACACCTCAATGCCGCAGTCCCGTGACGCCTTGGCCACCGCGGACTCGTTGCGCCCCGACATTACGACCGGACGAAAGCGCACGTCGCCAGGTCGGATCCGAGGCGCCGCAGCGTAACCGTAGGAGTGACAGCGACCCATCATCCCGTAGCCGACGATTCCGACACGCAGTTCCTGGGATTCGCTCACGGCAGCACCCTGATCCTCGCGTTGGTGGCGTTCGTCGCGGCCTCGAGGGCGGCGATGGCGTCCTCGACGGTTGCGCCCTCACACGGTGCCCCATTCGCGTACCGCGCGAAGGCGCTCGCCTGGCGGCGAAGCGCATCGAGCTGGGTCGCCTCACCGTCTCTGGGGTCCAAGAAAACATCCAGCACGTGGTCGCGCGTACCGAACACCTCGACACTCGCCATGTCGCCGCCGGCGTTGTGGCGTCCGAGCGAGACGAACGCCGTGGCGCCGTTGTCGAGTTCGGCGAGCACCTGAACGCTGTCGGGGTCGTCACTGACGTCGGGATCGGTGATGGTCGTCGAGGCGCTGGCGGCCAGATGGGTGAAGTTGCCCCCCGTCAACCAACGCGCTTGGTCGAACTCGTGGACCCCCATGTCGACGAAGATCCCACCACTGCGGGCCCGAAACTCGGCCGAGGGCGGCTCGCCGTCCCACTGCAGACACGAGAGACTCAACACCTCGCCGAACTCGCCCTCGGTGACCCGGGTCCGAATCGCTTGCAACTGCGGAACGAAGCGTCGCCAATAGGCAATTTGTAGCGCCACGCCAGCATCAGTCACGAAGCGCTCGGCCGTCCTCGTGTCAGCAGCGCTCACGCCGCACGGCTTCTCGCAGAGGATCGGCAACTTCGCCTCGGCCACTTGGCGGATCACCTCCACGTGAGAATCGCTCGGCGTCACGATCAACGCGCCGTCGATACCGCCAGTCTCCAGGAGTTCCCTTACGGATGAATGACCTCGCAGGCCGAAGGACACGGCCACATTCTCGCGTAGCGAGTCGACGGGTTCAGCCACCGCGATGACCGCGACGTCGGAGGAGTCCTTCAGCGCACGCAGGTGCGTCTGGCCCATCCGTCCCGCGCCGACGAGCCCGAGTCGAAAGACACCGTTGGGGCTAGAGGCCACGGCGAGAGAGGAATCGGCGGTTGTTCTGCTGATCGTCGACGGCTTGGGCGAAGCGGGCGGCCGTCTGGGGGAAGATATCCTGTTCGACGACGAGCCACCCCTCGAAGTTGAGACGATCGAGCTCGGTCAAGATACCGCCGAGATCAACGTCGCCGTCGCCCAGGGCACAAAAGACCTCCCGTGACCAGATCGCGGGCGTCGGTTCCCCGTCGGCGATGAGGCCGTCCATCTTCGCTCGGTGCGCGTCCTTCAGGTGCACGTGATTCACGCGCTCGGGCGTCGAACGCAGTATCTCAAGTGGATCGCCGCCGCAGACGAAGATGTGACCGGTCTCGAGGCAGAGCCCGACATCGGAGATCTCGAGGACTCGTTGGATCTCCCACGGAGCCTCCACGAAGGTTCCCGTCTCGGGGTGGAAGGTCGGCTCGTAACCACGGTCGCGACAACGCGCGAGCACCGACTTCAGGCCGACCTCGAACTTCTTCCAGTCGTCAATTGACAGGCCGAGCGAGGGGTTCGAGATGCTCTGTCCCGGTGACAGACGGCGCGTGTCGCTGCTCGCATCAGCAATCGTCGGACGCGGCGGCGGTCCCGGCACCGTGTCGCGAACGGCGTCGAAGGTGTCAAGCATCGCGTCGAGTTCGGGAAAGAGCTTCTCCAGACCGACCGGATCGGCGAAGGGGAACTCGAGGTAGGCGCCCGCCAGCCCGAGGTGACGGCTCGCGAGGCGTTCGGCGAGCACTGGTCCGTCGCCGAGGTATCCCACCGGCCCGAGGTCGATGCCGGCGTAGCCGGCTGCGGCCACCTCGTTGAGCACGAACCCGGCGTCGGGGGTGTTGGGGTCGATGCCGACGGTGAGCTCGAACGCTCCATAACTGATGGGCGCGTTCGCGACAGTGATCTTCATGGTGTCTCTTTCGTTCATTCTTGGTTAGGGGGTCAAGCAGTTACAGCGAGGTGGGGTGATCGATGGCGACGCCATCGCGCGCCGAGCGGATGATCGCTTGGCACAGGGCAATGTCGCGGGTACCGTCAAGACCGTCAGTGGGCACCTTGGTCCCATTGACGACAGCGTCGTAGAAGCTGACGAGCTCGAGCTTGAACCCGCTCTCGTACGACGTCAATTCTTCGCGTCGCCATGAGTCGACGCCCTCGACCTCGCCGCCTTCGACGGCGAGCAGAGTCGGCGCGTTGCGCAGGAATGGCGAGGGGAACGACAGCGTCACGCGCCCGTCGTCGTCAAAGGCCACAAACTCCATCAGGTAGCGCGTCATTCCCGGCAAGTCGATCCAGTGGATCGCGACTGACGTCGCACCGAAGCGCAGAAGCGCGGTGAGCGATCCCTCGCGCAGTTCCACGTAGTCCAGCCGGTCTGGTTCACCGAGCACGCCGCGCACCGTATTGATCTCGTGGACGAGCGTGTCCAGCATCACGGCGTGGTACTGGTTCACGTAGAACTCGTCGTCCGTGCCGATCGCCTCGACGAGTCGATCGTGCGTGTCGCGGCGCAGTGCGGAGAGCACCTGCTCGTCCACCTGTCCAGGTGGGTTCAACGGGTAGTGGGTCACGTACGGATGGAAGGGCGACTCGCAGGTCGTCACGCGAAGCAGCTTCGGGTGCGGGTGCGCACCGACCTCCTCGGTGAAGCGAGCGAAGGCCGGGTCGTAGCGCTTCGGGTAGCCGACCATCAGTGTCACACTGGCTCGGGCGGCCGCGTCCACCATGGCCTGACCCTCTTGCACCGAGAAGCACATGGGCTTCTCGACGAAGACGTGGAGTCCCGCTTCGGCCGCGGCAATCGCGATGGGTGCGTGACTTCCCGAGGTGAGTATCAAGACCGCGTCTAGGGGCTCCTTGATGAGTTCGCGCCAGTCGGTGAACACCTTGTTCACGCCGTACTCGTCGGCACAGGCCTGGGCGCTCTCGGCGGAGATATCACAGAGGGCCGCGATCTCGTAGCAATCACGCAGTTCGCGCAAGAAATGCAGGTGCATCACCTGGGCGATCAACCCGGTCCCGATGACTCCCGTACGCAGTTTCTTGGTCACTTCGATCCTCCTTGGTTGAGCGTGGGATTGATAACGACCTGCATGGCGCCGTCGGCTTGGGCCATCGTCACGGCGTCTTGCGCGTCGTCCAGCGAAAATTCGTGAGTGACGATCTTGTCGAGCGGGTACCGGTCGAGGTTCGACGCCATCAGGGCCATCGACGGACCGTAGGAGGCGGCGGTCTCTCCCCCCACGCCGACGATGGAGACGTTCGGCGTGCAGATGTCCGAATTTGGATTGATGCCGACGGGTCCCATGTCGACGAACGTGCCGGGTTCGATGACGACCCCACCGTTGCGCACGAGACGCAGACTCTCGGTGAAAGTCGCCGTTACGCCGCTGCAGTCGACGACGATGTCGGCACCTCGACCATTGGTCCAACGCTTCACCGAAGCGATCCGTTCCTCCAAGGACGTCTCGTTGACGTTAAAGACGTCATCCGCTCCAAGGTCACCCGCCATTTCCAGTCGGCTGTCGAATCGGTCGGTCGCGAGGATTCGTCCGGCTCCCGTGAGGCGAGCCTTCACCAGGTGGCACAGTCCGAGCGGACCAACCCCGAGGATGACGACCGTACGGCCAACGGGTGGGTTACCCTGAAGACCAAGAATGGCGTTGGCGGTCTCGAAGCCGTGGGTGACGGCCATGACCTCGGTGATGACGGCGACCTTGTCGGGCAGCGCCTCGGGCACGCGGAAGATCGGGGTGCGTGGAAGTAGGTACATGTACTCGCTCCACCCCCCCATGAGGTACGGCGCGGTCTTGCAGTTGAGGCTGTTGCCGTAGTCCTCGAGGTGCTCACAGAAGTAGTACGGATAGTGGTTCATGCAGTAGTAACAGGCTCCACAGGGGACGTTGGCCCCCGGCACGACACGGTCTCCTGGTCGCAACAGATTGCCGTCGGTGTCGCGAACGTCACCGCCCACGTCGACGACGACACCAACGTTCTCGTGTCCGCAGATGAGCGGGTATTCGATGTCACGTTCGTGGGCGGTGCCGGCGTATTGCTTGGATTCTCCGCGGAAGGTGTGCTTGTCAGTACCGCAGATGCCCGACAGCGACATCTTGAGAACGACGGCCCCTTCCGCGGCTGAAGCCACGTCGAACTCGTGAACGGCGATCCGACCTGGCTTCTCTGTCACGGCAGCTCGGCTCTTCATCACGACACACTCTTCAAGACGGAGGCGTCGATCGCCTGACGGAGCATTTTTGCGGCTTCGGGCACGCCCACCTGGGGCGTGACGAAAGGGTCCTCGTGCTCGATCGAGATGACGTTGGCACGCGAACCACGCAGGCGTGTGAGGAGTTCGGTCCACCATTCGAGATCGTGACCACGGCCCGGAACGGAGAATGTCCAGGGCATCTCCGCCGCGGGCTGAGGCCAACGGCTGTCCATCACCCCGTTCATCGCGAGACTCTCCTCGTGAAAGGTCACGTCCTTGCCGTGCACGTGGCCGACCCGTTCGTAGATCCGTGAGGCGACCTTCAGGGCGTCCATCTGCATCCACATGAAGTGGCTGGGGTCAAGGTTCGCGTTGATAGAGGGACCCAGCGAACTCACTCGCTCGAAGGTGTTCACGTTGTACGCCACGGTGCCCGGATGAAGTTCGAGGCAAATCATGAGTTCGGGGTTCACGGACTGAGCGAACTCGTTCATCTCGCCCCAATAGGACTCGATGCGATCAACCCACTGCTGCTCGTACACGTTCTCCAGGTACGGCAGCCAGCCGCCGCCGGCGAAGTGGGGCGACCGGTCGGCCGTCGTCGCCGGAGGACAGCCCGCCATCGCGACCACGCGGTCGCAACCGATCTCAGTGGCGAGACGAATGCCGTTGCGCAGGGCCTCATCATGGGCGCGCGCAATCTCGGGGTCGCCGTGGAGGGGATTCCCCCACGTGTTGAAGGCAGCGACATTGAATCCCCTCAGGGTGATCGAGGCCAGCCACTTGCTTCGTGCGTCGGCGTCGGCGAGCAACGTCTGGGTATCACAGTGCGGATGCGGTGCGTAGCCACCCGCACCGATCTCGAGGTCGGTGACCTCCGGCGCGGCAGCGCTGAGCCACTCCAGGGTCTCCTCCAGGGACTGGTCTACGAACGCCTCCATGACGACGGCGATACGAATCTCATTACTCACACAATCTCTTTTCTTTCTGAATTCGGCTAGGGGAATCTCCCGGGCATTGAGAGCGCGGGGACGAACATCATGACGGCGACTTAACCCTTGACGGCACCTCCAAGGACGAAGCCTTCTCGGAACAGGCGGGCGGACATTGCGTAGAGAAGGAACACCGGCACGCAGAAGATCAGGGAATACGCTGCGATGTCCCCGTAACGAACGTTCGCGGCGCCAATGAAGCCGTAGATCGCAACGGGCGCGGGCTGCTGGCTCGCAGGGCTGATGAGCACAAGTGGAACGATGAATGAACCCCACGCGTTCACGAAGCCAAAAATCGCTGCCGCCGCGATGCCCGGCAGCGCGAGGGGGCCGACGACGCGCGTGAGGATCTGAAAGGTGTTGGCCTTCTCCATGCGCGCGGCCTCCTCGAGGTCCTCGGGCACCGCGTCGATGAAGTTCTTGATGAGATAGATCTCGAAGGGCAGGGAAGTCACCGCCAAAAAGATGGCGGTCGGAATGATCGAGAGCCAGCCGTAGATGGCGAAGAGCTGGTAGAGCGGCACGATCAAGATCGTCAGGGGAACGCCCGAAGTGAAGAGTACGAAGAGCAGCAGCGGTCCCTTCCACGGAATGCGTCGACGCGACATCGCATACGCCGCAAGCGTGCCCGTCACCGTGGCGATGGCGGTCGAAACAATCGCAAGAATCAAACTGTTCATCAACGCCTGAAGATCGGTGCCGGAGAGAACCGTCTGGAAGTTCGACAAGGTGAAGTGCGGCCACTCGACCGACCAGGTGGCCTGGGAGTCCAGTGACGCGAAGGCGAGCCAGACCATCGGCGCGAGGAAGAGCAGTCCCAGCACCAGAAGCAGTCCGTTGGACAGCGCCTTGCGAGTTCGACTGTTCTGAGTTTCGGGATTGATCGGGGGCATATTGAAAGACGTCGGTCCCTCCAACGCTTCGAGCACTTCGACGGTCCCCTCGCTCGCTGGAAGAGTCACCTTGACCTCCTCGTGGCCACGCGCACGTACAGCACGCCGAAGATTGCCGCTATGACCACCATCACGTTGCCGATCAACGCACCGTAGGCGAGGTTGTTGAATTGAAATGCCTGCTGGTAGGAGTACAGCGGCAGGATGTTGGTCGCGTTGCCGGGACCGCCCTGGGTCATGACGTAGATGAGCGAGAAGTTGGCGAGTGACAACAGCGCCACCAGCAACACAATGGCGGTCATAGTGGGGCGCAACATCGGGAGCACGATGAGGCGAAACCGCTGGAACCTTGATGCGTTCTCGACGTCGGCCGCCTCGAGGATCTCTGACGGAATATTGCGCAGAGCCGCACCAAACACGAGCATGGCAAAACCGGTTTGGGACCAGATATTGGCGATCGTGACGACGAGGAGGGGGTAACTACCAAGAAAGTCGGAGTTACTGAGTCCGGTGAGCGTCGCGAACGTGCCGCCCGCGGTCGTCGAGGCGTACCAGGTCATGCCCGCCGTGATCGCCGGCATCATCCAGGCGATAACCACAACCCCTCCCACGACGACGCGCACCCACGGCGTGGAGCGCATCAACAGTGAGGCGAGCCAGTACCCGAAGATAAGCACACCGACGATTGATCCGACGACGAAGAACGCGCTGAGTACGAGCGAACTGCGAAACTCGGTGTCCGAGTTCAGTCGATGCAGGTTCGCCATACCGGTGTAACCCCATTTGACCGCCGTCGGACCGACGAGGGTGAGGTTGGTGAAACCGAGGTAGGCCGCGTAACCGACGGGAATCAGAAAGAGGATGATCAGCAGAGCGAACGCCGGCGTGAGCAACGCCAAACTGCTCCATTGAAAGCGCTCCTTGTCCTTGCGCGTCCGCCACAGATCGATCGTGGAGGGATCAATGACGGAACCGTCAACGAGAGTCGACGCCTTCATTGATCCCTTTCCACTTTCATATCCGTCGTTACTTCAGCGTCGCGACTGCGTTATTGCCGAGTTGCTGGGTGACGTAATTCACCATCGTGCTGAGAGCTTGGCTCACCGTGGTCTTCGGGTTCTGCACGAACATCCCAGTGGCCTCACCCATGCCCTGCACCCACACCGAGTAGTTCGCACTGGTCGGTGTCTCCGTGGAGTACGGGAGAATCTTCGCGAAGTCTGCGTTGTAGGGTGGCGCAAAGTTCGTGTACGCGGGCAAGGCCCAGTCAGACTTGACGGGTGGAACCCATCCCGCCCAGTTCGCCGCGTCGATCAAGTTCGTTGGGTCTTGGGCGACGTTGATAAAGTTGTAGGCCATTTGCGCGTCTGGAGCGTGCGAAGAGATCGCGAGGTCCCATCCAGCAAGAGTGCTCGCGAGGCCCCCACCCGCCTCAGTTGGCAAGTTGGCGACACCCATCGTCTGTACAGCCTGGGGCCAGTGCGGCGCGCTGATGAACTGGGTCCAGTTGCCGCCGTAGTAGTTCGAACCCACCGCGATGGCGAGCTTCCCAGTCTGGAACAGCGCCAGCGGGGCGGTCACCGCGCTCGGACTGAACAGTGCGGTCTCGCTCGCGCCCAGACCCTTCGAGTACACCTGCTGATAGAAGCCCAGCGCCGCCTTAATGCCGGGACTGCTGACCACCATCTTTCCACTACTCGTTTGAATCGTCGGCGTCGAGGATCCCACGATGAAGTTGTTGATCCCCTGCAACAGACCGTTCGCGCCCGAGCCGGTACCGGCGTTCAACCAGAGTGGAGTCACGCCGGGCAACGCCTTCTTGATCTTCGCTGCAGCGGTGACGATATCTTGCCAAGTCTTCGGCTTCCACGGCACCGGAATGCCCGCCTTCTTGAACATCTTCATGTTGTACATCAACGCACTGTCGTTCTCACCAACGTTGACGGCGTAGATCTTTCCATTGAACTCGCCCTCGCCCTGGATGACCTTCGGAAATTCCTTAAACCAAGCAGAGGTGCCCAAGAACTTGTTCATCGGCGCGAGGTAGTCCGACGACGACCACAGACCGATCTGCGCTGACGGCATCTCGGCGACGTCCGGCGCAGTCGATGACGAGCGGTAGAGGAGGCTGAGCTTGTTCACCACGTCCTGGTAGCTCCCCGGAATCGGGATGTACTGTACGGTAACGTTCGGGTACTCCTTATTGAAGCCAGCCTTCACCTGGTTCCACCACTGCGTGGCGAGCGGACCAGTGTCAAAGGCGTAGACCGATGGGTACGCCACGGTGAGCGTCTCCTTTGATGAAGCATTTGCCGACAGGACGCCCCCTGCCGTAACACCGACCAACGCCAACGTCGCGCCCATGGTGATCAGCTTCGACAACCCCTTATATTTCATTTTCCCTCCTAGATGGTTTCAAATCCGGTTGTTGTGTTACAGCAAAGAGGTAGCCCCCGTACCAACGCTGACTTTCTCTCGCTCTGGTGTTCGACGCAAGAGGCTCTGCTGCGTAGTCACGTCGAAGAGATATAGTTGGCCCTTATTGAAGGCGAACTGGATGGCCTGGCCCTGCACGGGCATCGGTGAACGGGGCAGTCGCGCGATCAGCCTCTGCTCTCCAAGGTTGATGGTGGCGAAGATCTCAGTGCCGGTGTGCTCACAGATGTCGATGACGCCGCTGAGGGTCGTTCCCTCGTCGCTCGATTCACCCACGGCGTGGAGATCGTGAGGGCGAATGCCCACGAGAACTGAACCGTTCGTGGCGTCGGATTCCAGGCGCTTAGCGAGTTCCGTCGGCAACTCGGTGCGCACACCGAGGCAATCAACGTAAGCGCGACCGTCGGTCCGCTCCAGCGTGCCGGGAACAATGTTCATCTTGGGTGAACCGATGAACTCTCCGACGAAGGCCGTGGAAGGGAATTCGTACAGATCATTGGGCGAGTCGACCTGAAGCAGGACGCCGTCTTTCAACACGGCAACCCGGTCACCCATCGTCAATGCCTCGACCTGGTCGTGCGTCACGTACACGGTCGTCGTGTCGACAAGACGGCTGTGCAGTCGAATGAGCTCCGCGCGCATCTGGACCCGTAGGGCCGCGTCAAGGTTGGAGAGCGGCTCGTCCATCAAGAAGAGCTTGGGCTCGCGAATGAGCGCTCGGCCCAGCGCCACGCGCTGACGCTGGCCACCAGAAAGTGCCGATGGCGATCGCTTCAGCAGAGCCTTGATTCCGAGCAGGTCAGCCACCTTGTTGACGCGCTCGTCAAGATCGGCCTTGGACTCGTGACGAACCTTCGGGCCGAACGCGAGGTTCTTGTAGACCGACATATTCGGGTACAAAGCGTAACTCTGGAAGACCATCGACACGTCGCGCTGACCCGTCGACACGTCAGTCACGTCCTTCTCCCCCATCCAGACTCGACCGTGGCTCGGGCGCTCAAGGCCGGCGAGCATGCGTAGCGAGGTCGTCTTGCCGCAGCCTGACGGACCCACGAGAACGAGGAACTCGCCTTCCTTGATTTCGAGATTCAAGTCGGAGACGACCGTGTTGCCATCGAACAACTTCCACACATGGTCCAAACGAATGTTGCTATTGCTCAACCGTCGGACCCCGGACGTGTCGACACCGTAGTGGACGACGATGGGCGTGCCACGAGATCCACAATGAATCTCAAAACCCGATAACGAAGTTTCTTCTCCATGTCTCCCGTCCCTTGCGAAGCGACCATTTTCACGACTGCAGGCTGGGCCCCGTGAAACTCGCCGGCAATCGTTAATGTGAACGTAGCGGATAAATGTCAGTTTGTCAATACATCAAGCGATTTCTATTTTCCGGTGTCGCCACCGAAACTCCCCCAGCTGTCACGGTGCTCACTAGTGAGTAGCGCGACGCGCGATATACGTGATGGGCAAACTCGATGGCGACGTCGCGGTCATCGTAAGTTGTCCGCTCCATCGTGACGAGTGCCGTGCCCTTCGTCTCGTTTAGTAAACGCGCCTCAATAGAAGAGGCGTTCTTCGCTGAGATGCGCTGCACCGCTCGCGTCGGATAGACGCCGCTCGCGCGAAGTAGTTCGTAAAAGCCGTGCTCCTCCAACAATTCACTACTCAAAGTGACGAGTGACGACGGGTAGTAGTTGTGCATCAGCGCAATCGGCTCGCCATCTCCGTAGCGCAGGCGCTCCAGGTAGGTGACGAGTCGATCGTCGCCCAGGTCCAGCGCTTCTTTAACCAGGTCAGAAGCCTTAACCAACTGATTGCGCAAGACCTTGGTTGTCGGTCGCTTGCCCGTCGTCGCCAGGTCGTCGAACAAACTTGAGAGTCTCACGGGCCGGTTGACCTTCTCTGCCGTCACGACCGTTCCGTGGCCCTGACGACGGACAACGAGTTCGCGCTCGACGAGGTAGCGGAATGCCTCGCGAACCGTCGGCCGTGAAAGACCGAGTTCCTGCGCGATCTTCACTTCGTTCTCCAGCCGATCACCCGACTTGAGCGCACCGGACCTGATGTCTGCTTCGAGTTGCCGTGCCAACTGGAAGTACAGTGGCACAGGACTTTCGCGATCAAGCACCATCGACGCGAGTGGGTTGTACGTCGGCATGGTACCTTTGCTCATCGTCGACGCCTCCCGTGCGCAATTTCTAGTAGACTACACGGGAGCGATGTGATAATGTCATTACATTATGGGAAAATTTCGCGCTCTTCTACCAATTTGGATGGCATGATCTGCATTATCGCTGAGAACACCGTCTACGGGCTGGGGAGCGAAGTTAGTGACGTGACCAACTCGCTATCCGTATTGACCCCTGAGGTCATTTTCTCGGCGTGGTCGCAATGAGTGGGCCGTTTGATGTCATTACCATGGGGCGCATTGGCGTCGACTTCTATCCACTCGAAGCGGGGAGCATTGTCGACGTCAGTCTGTTCGAGAAATTCCTTGGAGGGAGTCCGACGAACGTGGCGGTGGCCGCGGCCCGCCTCGGCGATACCAGTGCCGTCATCAGCCGCACCGGTGACGATCCACTGGGTCAATTCGTCCACACCGCTCTGCGTCGATATAACGTGGACGACCGCTTTGTGTTGGATGTGCCGGGCCTTCAAACTCCCGTCACCTTCTGCGAACTATTTCCTCCTGATAACTTTCCTCTCTACTTTTACCGACGCCCGAAGGCTCCCGACTCCGAGATCAACGCCGATGAACTGGACCTCGAACAGATTGCAAGGGCTCGACTCTTCTGGGCGAGTGTGAGTGGTCTCTCCGTTGAACCGAGCCGGGGGGCGACGTTGGCAGCTCTCCAGTGCCGTGAACGCCGTCACCCGACCATTCTCGACCTGGACTACCGGCCGACTTTTTGGTCGTCGCGAGATGAAGCGCGGGAGCAGGTTCGGCTGGCGCTGGCGCTCGCGACCATCGCGATCGGCAACCTTCACGAAGTGAATGTTGCAATCGACAGCACCGATCCCGACGTTGCGGCAGACCGGCTGCTCGAACTCGGTCTGTCGATCGCCGTCATAAAACTCGGCCCTGACGGGGTGCTCGCCAAGACCCCGAGCGAGCGGATCGAGGCGCCTCCCGTCATCGTTGACGTTATTAATGGCCTCGGTGCTGGTGACGGTTTTGGCGGGGCTTTTTGCCACGGCATCCTCGCCGGGTGGACGCTCCTAGACACGATTCATTTCGCCAATGCGGCGGGTGCCATCGTCGCATCGCGCCTCGCGTGTTCCGACGCGATGCCCACCACCGAAGAGATAGAACGACTATTGGGGAAGGTATCTCGTGCATAGCGATGACCACAACAGGCTCTTAGATACACGCTTCTTCAACCCCGGAGCCATCTCCGAACTCGCTCAACAGCGCAGGGTCCGCGACCCCCTCTTCGACTCCGGCCGAATTCTGATCGTCGCCGCCGACCACCCGGCTCGCGGGACCATCAAAGTCGGCGATCATCCGAATGCCATGGCCAACCGCACCGACCTCCTCAGTCGGATCGTCGCTGCCCTCGATGTTCCCGGCGTCGACGGTGTGCTCGGAACGCCAGACGTCATCGAAGACCTCTTGATACTCGGCGCGCTTGACGACAAGATGGTCTTTGGCTCGATGAACCGAGGGGGCCTGCCCGGAGCCGTGTTCGAAATGGACGATCGCTTCACGGGTTACAGCGCGGAGTCCATCGTTGAGTCACGTCTCGACGGCGGGAAGATGCTGATCCGCATCAATCCGGACGACCCCGGCACCGTTAACACGCTCGAGTCCTGTGGGCGAGCCGTGTCCACACTCGCCGCCTCTCGACGCATCGCCATGGTCGAGCCGTTCATGAACATGCGAGTGGACGGCCGCAACCAGAACGTCCTCACGGCCGACGCCGTCATCAGGTCAATGGGCATCGCTTCCGCTTTGGGCTCCACGTCCGCCTATACCTGGCTGAAGATTCCCGTTGTCGAGGACATGGCCCGCGTGGTTGAAGCCAGCACGCTACCCCTTGTATTACTCGGTGGGGAGCAACAAAACTCCCCCGACGAGATGTTCAGCCAATGGGAGAAGGCACTTCGCCAGCCCGGTGTGCGGGGAATCGTGGTGGGACGCAACTTGCTCTATCCACCCAACGACGACGTCGAGGCCGCAGTGAAGATTGCGGTGAGTCTTCTATGAGCTCGAACTATCACCAGCACGCGTACGAGCCCGATAGCGACGGATTCACCGTCGCGATCAGCCCCGAGACCGCGGGCTGGAGGTTTTCCTCTCTGAGGATCCTAGAGTTGCGGGCCAACCAGAAGTGCACTTTCGCGACGGGCGAGTCGGAGTGGATCGTGCTCCCGCTGGCGGGCAGTTGTGTCGTCAGGTGCGCGAACGAAACGTTCGAACTCGAGGGACGTGATTCAGTTTTCTCGCGCGTCACTGACTTCGCGTACGTCCCTCGAGACGCGACAATCACCATCCACAGCGTCGCGGGCGGGCGCTTCGCTCTCACCGGTGCGCTCGCGCGGCGAGTGCTGCCGGCCCGCTACGGCGCCGCGAAGGACGTAACCGTCGAGCTCCGCGGCACGGGTAACGCCAGTCGACAGGCCACGAATTTCGCGTCACCCCAGGGATTCGAGACTGATCGATTGATCGCCGTGGAAGTGCTGACGCCAGGTGGCAATTGGGCGTCGTATCCTCCGCACAAGCATGACGAAACACGTCCCGGCGAAGCAGCGCTCGAGGAGATCTACTACTTCGAGGTGAAGGGCGGCGCCGTGGCAGGTGCCGGGGGGCCTGGGGGTTATCAGCGCGTCTACCGTTCGGGTGAACACCGAGAAATCGACGTCCTAGCCGAGGTATCGACTGGCGACACGATCCTCATTCCCTTCGGCTACCACGGTCCCACCATGGCGGCGCCGGGCTACGACCTCTACTTCTTGAACGTTCTTGCCGGGGAAAGCGAGCCACGAACCATGGCGTTCTGCGACGATCCGACCCACGCGTGGGTGCGTGATTCATGGAAGGATCAGCCGATTGACCCGCGACTTCCCCTCACCACACACCGAGGTGCCAAATGAGATTGACCGTTGCTCAGGCGCTGATTCGATTCCTCTCCGTGCAGTACGTTGAGCGCGACGGAGAGCAGCACCGTTTCTTCGAAGGATGCTTTGGCATCTTCGGTCACGGCAACGTGGCCGGCCTCGGCGAGGCACTTCTCAACTCCGGTGATCAGTTTCCCTACTATCTCGTACGAAACGAGCAGGCGATGGTGCACACGGCCGTCGGCTTCTCCCGGATGGCCAATCGCTTAAGAGCCTTCGCCTGCACCACGTCGGTGGGGCCCGGCGCGACCAACATGGTTACGGGCGCTGCGGTCGCCACGACCAACCGGATCCCTGTCCTGCTGCTCCCTGGCGACGTCTTCGCCACACGACGCGCCAACCCCGTACTGCAAGAGCTCGAAGACCCGAGCAGTCTTGACGTCTCGGTGAACGATTGCCTGCGTCCCGTGTCGCGCTACTTCGATCGAATTTGGCGTCCAGAACAATTGCCGCTCGCCCTCCTGCACGCGATGCGAGTACTCACCGATCCGGCGGAGACCGGTGCGGTCACCATTGCCCTGCCTGAAGACGTCCAGACCGAAGCCCACGACTTCCCCGACGACCTGTTCGTGCGCCGAGTGTGGCCCATCCGCCGTCCCCGTGCCGAAGCCGGATTGGTCGAAGGACTCGCGGAACTCGTGCGCGCGTCTGCGCGCCCGTTGATCGTTGCCGGCGGCGGAGTCATTTACAGCGAGGCCACGGACGCCCTGCGTTCATTGGTAGCGGCGACAGGTATACCAGTCGCCGAGACTCAAGCTGGCAAGGGGTCACTGCGATTTGACGATCTCGCGAGCCTCGGAGCGATTGGCGCAACCGGGACGGTCGCCGCCAACGACATCGCGAAAGACGCCGATCTCGTTATTGGCGTTGGCACGAGGTGGAGCGACTTCACGACGGCTTCCTTCTCAGTGTTTCAGAATCCCGACGTGAAGATCGTGAATATCAATGTCGCGCCCTTTGACACCACGAAGTTGACGGGAGCGGCAATCGTCGCCGACGCTCGCGAGGCGATCAGCGCCCTCGAAGGAGCGCTGATCGGTTGGCACGTCGGTACGGACTACGCGTTCGACTACCAAAAGCGCGCCAGCGACTGGAACGACGTTGTCGAGACCGCGTACCACCTTGGCCACCAGCCCCTGCCCGCCCAGAGCGAGGTGATCGGAGCAGTCGAAGCATCGACGAGCGATCGCGACGTCGTGGTCACGGCCGCCGGCAGCATGCCGGGTGACCTGCACAAACTTTGGCGCACCCGCGACCCCAAGGGCTACCACGTCGAATACGCGTTCTCCTGTATGGGCTACGAGATCGCCGCGGGAATTGGCGTCAAGATGGCCGCACCCGATCGCGAGGTTTACGTCCTAGTCGGCGATGGTTCGTACCTCATGCTCAACACCGAACTGGTCACCGCCGTACAAGAGGGGATAAAGATCATTGTCGTCCTGGTGATAAACCACGGCTTTCAGTCCATCGGAGCTCTCAGCGAGTCGGTCGGCGTTCAACGCTTCGGCACCCAATACCGTCGAAGGAACCAGACCGGTCAATTGGAAGGCGACTATCTTCCCACCGACTTGGCTGCCAACGCGCAAAGTCTTGGGGTGGCCGTTTTGCGAGCAGCAACCATTTCGGAGTTGGATGAAGCCCTCAAGACGGCCCGGAGTAACGACGTGACGACGGTCATCGAGATCGAGACCGATCCCAGCGTCGCGGGACCTGATTCGAGGTCGTGGTGGGACGTGCCGGTCGCGCAAGTCACGCAACAGCCGAGCACCCGCGAAGCGCTCGAGCGCTACGAGGCTGAGCGACACGTGCAGCGGGACTTCCTTCGTCCGACCACGCTGCCCGCCTCACAGTGAGCAGGCATTCGTTCAGGTTTCCCCGCCAGTCGGACCGCCAATCATCGACAGGCCGTGCCGTCCACCCAAGTGACAACTGAGGTCTACTTCCGTCCCAGCGCTCTCGCGGGTGCGACATCCAGTTTCGTCCTCATGGGAGCCGTGGCTTCGATCTACGGTCCATTGTTAAACGCCTTCTCGCACCGATTCAATGAGTCCATTCCCACGGTCGGCCTCGTGATCAGCGTCAATTTCGTCGGAGCATTCCTCGGAGTTCTTCTCGGCTGGATCGGTGTCAAGCGTGTCGCGGGCGGAATCGTCCTCGCAGCGGCCGCGGCATGCATGGCAGTCGGCGCACTCGCCTCTGCACTCATGCACTCCTGGATTCTCTTTCTCGTCGCCGTATTCGTGGTAGGACTCGGATTCGGCGGGCTCGACTTCTGCCTTAACACCCTGCTCACTCGAACGAGCGAACAGGGACGAGCCCTTCGCCTGAACGCGGCCAACGCCGGTTACGGAGTTGGTGCGGTCCTCGGACCGTTGCTCATCATCTGGCTACACCCCATCAACTACCAGACAATCTTCGTCATCATCAGTGCGGCGGGACTCATCGCGACGGCGCTCAATCACGGAGTCCATGCACCGGCTCTCGGCGGCGAGGCCAACCAGCGTCGAATCTCGATGCGCAAAACCGAACGACGTCCAATCCTCATAACTTTCGTAATCGCTTACGTGCTCTACGTCTCTATGGAGACGAGTTCCTCTGGTTGGATGGCGACCCAGGTCCACGATGCCGGCTACAGCGAGTCAATCGGCAGTCTGGTCACGGCGGGATTTTGGGCAGGATTCGCTATCGGTCGTGGTTTCGGTACGCCGGTCTATCACTGGCTCTCGGACAAGATTCTTGTCCTTGGTGGTCTCGCCCTGGCGACGATTTTATGCGTGCTCGCCTACTCTGGCTCCCTCGCTCCGTACG